>NZ_JBIDDG010000002.1:0-392091 GCF_043205005.1 Micromonospora sp. NPDC047620
CTGACGATGCCCAAACGTCAACACACCCGGCGCGGCCACCAACACCCCCCAGCACAACCAAGATCAGTTGCACTGAACCCTAGAAACCGCCCCGAGGCGGGCGACAACAACTTCATGATCAATGGCCCGGGCGGGTGGGGCTAAGGTCCCGGGCCGAGGAGGCCGCGATCTTCTAGGGTGGGTGCGTGGCTCGGAGTGTGTACCTGACCAGCGTGGGATCCGGCGGTGGCAAGTCGACCGTCGCGCTCGGACTGGCAGAGCTGTTGTCCCGGCAGGTCGAGCGGATCGGCGCGTTCCGGCCGCTGGTCGGCGGGCACGGCCCCGACCCGATCCTCGCCCTGCTCAGCGACCGGTACCGGATCGGGCTGCCGCTGGCCGACCTCAGCGGCACCACGTACGCCGAGGCCACCGCGCTGGTCGCCGACGGGCGGCGGGAGGAACTGATCGCCGGCATCGTCACGCGCTACCGGGAGGTCGAGCGGCGCTGCCCGGCGGTGGTCGTGGTGGGCAGCGACTTCGCCGACGGCGGCGACGGCGCCGGGCCCCGCGAGCTGGCCTTCAACGCCCGGCTGGCCACCGAGTTCGGCAGCGTGGTGGTGCCCGTGGTCGACGGCTTCGGGCAGGAGCCGGCGGCGATCGCGGCGGCGGCGCGCGGGGCGTACCACGATCTGGAGGACCTCGGGGCGACGGTGCTGGCGGTCGTCGCCAACCGGGTGCCCGGTCCGATGGCCCTGCCGGACCTGCCGGTCCCCGCGTACGCCATCCCGGAGGTGCCGACCGTGTCGGCGCCGACGGTGGCCGAGGTGGCGGCGGCGCTCGGCGCCACGCTGCTGGCCGGGGACGACGACGCGCTCGGCCGCGACGTGCTCGACTACGTGGTCGGCGCGGCGCACGTGCCGACGCTGCTGGACCACCTGACCGAGGGCGCCCTGGTGATCACCCCCGGGGACCGGGCGGACCTGCTGGTGGCGGCGAGCGCGGCGCACGTGGCCGGGCAGGTCTCGGTCGCCGGGGTGGTGCTCACCCTCGGCGAGCAGCCGGACCCGCGCGCGATGCGGCTGGTGGAGGGGCTGAGCACCGGGCTCGCGGTGCTCTCCGTGCCCAGCGACAGCTACGACACGGTGGCCGCGTCCAGCCGGATCGAGGGCCGCCCCACCGCGGCCAACCCGCGCAAGGTGGAGGCCGCGCTCGGCGCGTTCGAACGCTGCGTGGACACCGACGACCTGGCCCGCCGGCTGCGGGTCAGCCGCTCCGGGCGGGTCACCCCGCTGATGTTCGAGAACGACCTGATCGATCGGGCCCGGGCCCGGCGCCGGCACCTCGTGCTGCCCGAGGGGGCGGAGGAGCGGATCCTGCGGGCGACGGAGATCCTGCTGCGCCGGGGCGTCGCCGACATCACCCTGCTCGGGCGTCCCGACGACGTCGTGCGGCGGACCCGCGAGCTGGGCATCGACATCACCGGCGCGCGGGTGGTCGACCCGGTCACCAGCGAGTGGCGCGACGAGTTCGCCGTCGAGTACGCGAAGCTGCGCGCCCACCGGGGGGTCACCACCGAGCTGGCGCACGACATCGTCGCCCAGCCGAACTACTTCGGCACGCTGATGGTGCAGACCGGGCACGCCGACGGGATGGTCTCGGGGGCGACCCACACCACCGCCGCCACGATCCGGCCGGCCTTCGAGATCATCCGTACGGTGCCGGGGGTGTCGGTCGCCTCCAGCGTCTTCTTCATGCTGCTGGCCGACCGGGTGCTGGTCTACGGCGACTGCGCGGTCAACCCCGACCCGGACGCCGCCCAGCTCGCCGACATCGCCATCTCCTCGGCGGACACCGCCGCCCGGTTCGGCATCGAGCCGCGGGTCGCCATGCTCTCCTACTCCACCGGCAGCTCCGGGGCGGGCGCCGACGTGGAGAAGGTCGTGGCGGCCACGAAACTGGTCCGGGAGCGCCGCCCCGACCTGCTGGTCGAGGGGCCGATCCAGTACGACGCGGCGATCGACCCGGCGGTCGCGGCGACGAAGCTGCCCGGCAGCGCGGTCGCCGGCCGGGCCACGGTCTTCGTCTTCCCCGACCTGAACACGGGCAACAACACGTACAAGGCGGTGCAGCGTTCCGCCGGGGCGGTGGCCGTCGGGCCCGTGATGCAGGGCCTGCGCCGGCCGGTGAACGACCTGTCCCGGGGAGCCACCGTGCCGGACATCGTGAACACCGTGGCGATCACCGCCATCCAGGCCGCGGCCGAGGAGTCGTCATGAGCGAGCGAAGCGAGCGAAGCGAGCGAATCAGCAGGCTCAGTGCGACGGTGCCTCATGGCGGCACGCAGCGAAGCGGAGTGCTGTCATGAGCGCCCGGGTCGGCCCGGCCACCGCCGGAAGGAGGCGCCCGTGAGCCGGGTGCTCGTGCTCAACTGCGGATCGTCGTCGGTGAAGTACCGACTCTTCGACGGCGACCGGGTGCTCGACAGGGGCACCGTGGAGCGGGTCGGCGAGCCGGGCGGCGGACCGGCCGACCACGAGACCGCCGTCCGGGAGATCCTCGCCGGGCTCGACCTGGCCGGGCTGGCCGCCGTCGGGCACCGGGTGGTCCACGGCGGCAAGCGGTTCGGCGAGCCCGTCCTGGTCGACGACGCGGTGCTCGCCGCGATCCGCGACCTGATCCCGCTCGCGCCGCTGCACAACCCCGCCAACCTGACCGGCATCGAGGTCGCCCTGGCCGCGCTGCCGGACGTGCCGCAGGTCGCCGTCTTCGACACCGCGTTCCACACCACGCTGCCCGAGGCCGCCGCGACCTACGCGGTCGAGCGGGACACCGCCGAGCGGTACGGCATCCGGCGGTACGGGTTCCACGGCACCTCGCACGCGTACGTGTCCCGGCGCGCCGCCGAGCTGCTCGGCCAGCCGTACGTGGAGGTGAACACGATCACCCTGCACCTGGGCAACGGGGCCAGCGCCTGCGCGGTCGCCGGCGGCCGGAGCGTGGCCACCTCGATGGGGATGTCCCCGCTGGAGGGCCTGGTGATGGGCACCCGCAGCGGCGACCTCGACCCGACCGTCATCTTCCACCTGCGCCGGGAGGGTGGGCTCTCCGTCGACGAGATCGACGACCTGCTCAACCACCGCAGCGGCCTGCTCGGGCTGACCGGCGCCAACGACATGCGCGAGGTCCTCAGGCGCCGGGCGGACGGCGATCCGGCGGCCATGCTCGCCTTCGACGTCTACTGCCGGCGGATCACCGGCTACGTCGGGGCGTACTACGCGCTGCTCGGGCGGGTGGACGCGATCGCCTTCACCGCCGGAGTCGGCGAGCACGCCGCGCCGGTGCGCGCCGCCGCGCTGGCCGGCCTGGACCGGCTCGGCATCGCGGTGGACCCGGAGCGCAACGCCGGCAGCGGCGACCGGGTCATCTCACCCGAGGGTGCCGAGGTGACGGTCTGCGTCCTCGGCACCGACGAGGAACGCGAAATCGCCCTCCAGACGCGGGCCGTGGTCGACGCGGTCGGCTGACCGACCACCTCCGGCACGGCCCGGGCGGGTCGGTGCGTTGTTCCCCGCCGGCGGTCGAGGTCGGCGCGCGGTCGCCGCCGGCCTCAGCGCCGAGTCTTCCCGCGACGCCGCGCGGCCCGGGTGCGCCGGACCCGGTCGCGTCCGGGCCCTCTGCGGAGTCGCACGGGTGTGGGCCGGTCGAACATCCCCGTCGGGACGAGGGCCGTGAACACGAATGCCCCGCCCAACGCGGCGACCAGCAGCCCGAACGGGATGCCGCCCCAGGAGTTGAGGAAGAAGACCGAGTCGTCGGTGTTGCCGTTGGCGGCCACGAACTCCGCGGGGCGCTCCGGGTCGACCCAGAGCGTCATCACCTCCGGCGGCTCGTGGAGACAGCCACCGGCCGAGCCACAGCGGATCCGCCGGTTGTGCTGGACGCCCTCGTAGACGTACCAGACCCGGACCGTGTCGGTGCCGCCGCCGCGCCCGACGTTGTCGCGCCGGTCGGTCACGGTGGCCCGGACCGGAACGCCGTCCGCCCGCAGCCGCTCCGCCTTCGCGTGCAGGTGCCACTTGTACGCCCCCGTGGCCACCGCGTTCGTCAGCCCGGCGACCAGCAGCACCAGGCCGATGACGGCGGTGCGCCGGTGCAGGCCACGAAGGCGGGAGCGGAGGTTCCGCCACCGGCCCGGGCCGCGCTCCGGACGCGCCGCGTCGGGTGGCGCCTCCCCCGCGCCCGGCTCCGGGTCGCCCGGTGGCAGCACGCCGTTCAGCTCAGGGCGAGCCAGGCGAGGAGGGCGACCAGCACGACCGCGACCGTCGCCCCGCCGACGAGCAGCGGCGTGCGGGAGGCGCCGGCCGGTGCCTCGGGCTCGGCGGTGTTGGCGAAGGCGCGGAACGCCGCGGTGTTGCCGCTCGGGTCGGTGTGGTTCTCAGGCATGCCGGTGACCCTAGCCAAGTCGCTACCGCCCCGTAGTCCGTCACGCGCCGCCCGCTCCAGGTCGGGCCGGCCGGTGGACGGGATCCGCCCGGCCGACGGGAGTGTCCGGCCGGACGGTGGGGACGGTCCGGACGACCCGGCACCTACCGTGGAACGGTGGGGGCGAAGCGGCTGGTCGCCGTGCTGATGACGGCGCTGCTGGCGGGCTGCGCGCCGGCCACCGCCGCGCCTGGGAGCGGCGCGCCGCCGGCCCGTCCGGCCCCCGAGACGACGTACGCCGTCGGGGTGCGGACGTTCACCGTCGACCCCACCTCGGCTCGGCCGCTCCCGGTGACCGTCTGGTACCCGGCGGACGGGGAGGCGGTGGCGGCGGGCCGGTTCCCGGTGGTGGTCTACAGCCACGGGCTGCACAGCCTCCCCGAGCTGCACGCCGGGCTGACCGCGCGCTGGGCCGCCGCCGGCTTCGTGGTGGCCGCCCCGGCCTACCCGCACACCCGGCGCGGGACGCCCCGGTTCAGCCGCGCCGACGTACGCCACCAGCCGGCCGACGGCTGGCGGCTCGTCCGGCACCTGGTGCGGCTCGACGCCCGGCGCGGTGACCCGCTCGCCGGGCACCTCGACGTCACCCGCTTCGCCGCCGCCGGCCACTCGGCGGGCGGCTTCACCTCGGCGGGGATGTTCACCTCGGGACGGTCGGGGCGGCTGCGGGCCGGCATCGTGATCGCCGGCGGCGGCATGGCGGGCAGTTTCGCCGGCCCGGCGGCGCCGCTGCTGTTCGTGCACGGCACGGCCGACCCGATCGTGCCGGCGTCGGTCGGCCGGGCCGCGTACGACCGCACGGCCGGCCCGGCCGCCTTCCTGAGCCTGCTCGGTCAGGGCCACGGCGAGTACCTGACCCCGGGGCGGCCCGGCTTCGACCAGGTCCTCGCCACCACCACGGACTTCCTCCGCTGGACCCTCTACGGCGACCCGGACGCCGGCCGGCGCCTGCCCGGCGGTGCCCGCCTTCCGGGCGTGACGGCGTTCGAGACCCGCTCCGCCCGCTGACCGCCGCACCGGCCGCCCTGGACGCCCCCGGTACGGGTAACGCTCTGGTGCGGCGAGGGCCGCCGGGCTACGGTGCCGCCGTGGACGGTCTGACGGGGCGACAGCTCGACGGCATCGCCGAGCTGGCCGGGCTGGCGTCGACGGCCGGCGTCGAGGTGTGGCTGCGGGGCGGCTGGGCGATGGACTTCCACCTGGGCGAGGTGACCCGGCCGCACGTCGACGTCGACTGGTATTGCTGGCGTGCCGACGCGGAGCGGCTGGCGGGCCTGCTGCGGGCGCACGGTTGGCGGCCAGACCCGAGGATGCCCGTCCACCTTCAGCTCGACCTGGTCCGCGACGACGTCGAGGTGAGGTCGCGTACCTGGCGCGGGACGCGGCCGGCCGGGTGGTGGTGGGCGCCGGCCCGTGGGCGGGCACCCCGCTGCCCGACGGCATGCTGACCGGTCCGCCCGGCCGGATCGGCCCGCTGGCCGTCCCGGTGATCTCGGTGGCCGCCCAGATCGAGTTCAAGGAGATGTTTCCCGTCTGGATGCCGGGGCGCCCCCGCCGCCCCAAGGACGCCGCCGATCTGGCCCGCCTCCGCGCCGCCGTCGCCGATGCCCCGCCCGTGACCGGTTGACGCCCGGGCGACCGGCGAACCGGGCGAGCGGGCCCGCCTCGGTCGCGCGTCCGGCACCCGAGTCGGACGAGCCGGTACGAGCCGGTCACGCGGCCGGTGCGCTGCGTCGATCCCGGGTGGGGCGGGTGGCGCGGCGAGGCACAATCGGAGCCATGTCGCGTCGCGCCACCCCCGCCCTGCTCGCCACGGCCCTGCTCGCCGCCGGTCTGGTCGGCTGCTCCGCTGACGCCGGTCCGGTCGCCCGCCCGGCCGCTCCCGTCGAGTCGCCGAAGGCGAGCACCCCGGCGCCGCTGGTGCCCGCCGGCACCGCCCCCGAGAAGGCGTTCGCCGTCGGCGTACGACAGCTCGAGCTGAACCGCGACGGGGACCGGCCGCTGCCGGTGACCCTCTGGTACCCCGCGGCCGGGGAGGCCGGCGGGCAGCCGGAGCGTTCGACGGCGGCCGCCAGGGGGAGGTTTCCCGTCGTCATGTTCAGCCACGGCCTGAACGGGCGGCCGGCCGACTACGAGACGCTGCTGACCCGCTGGGCGGCGGCCGGGTTCGTGGTGGCCGCCCCGACCTTCCCGCACACCGCGCGGGGCGGTGACGGCAACGTCCTCGACGTGCTCAACCAGCCCGCCGACGTGTCGTACGCGCTCACCCAGGTGCTCGCCCTCGACGGCCGGAGCGGCGACCCGCTGCGCGGCCGGCTGGCCACCGACCGGGTGGCCGCGGCCGGGCACTCGGCCGGCGGGGTGACCACGATCGGCCTCTTCACCGCCGGCCGCGACGAACGGCTGGACGCCGGCGTGGTCTTCGCCGGCACCGCGCTCGGTGTCGGCACCGCCTTCGCGGGCGCCGCCGCGCCGCAGCTCTTCGTGCACGGCGAGGCCGACGAGGTGGTCGAGTACGCCGCCGGCAAGGCCGCCTACGACAAGGTGCCCTGGCCGAAGGCCATGCTGAGCCTGCCGAAGGGCGACCACGGCCGGGCCCTGCTCAGCGACGGCGACGCCCTGCGGGTGGTCTCGGACACCACGGTCGAGTTCCTGCGCTGGTCCCTCTACGGCGACGAGGCCGCCAAGCGCCGCATCCCCACCGACGCCGCCCGCCACGACATCGCCATCCTCGACAACCACCTCTGAGCGGCCGCGCCCCCGCCGGACGGCGAGCGGGCGCGGCCGCCGGGGGCCGTCAGGCGGTGTGGTCGACGACGACCTTGCCGAAGACCTCGCCGGAGTGCAGGCGGGCGAAGGCGTCGGCGACCCTGCTGAACGGGACGACGGTGTCCACCACCGGGCGCACCCCCCGCTCGGCGCAGAACGCGAGCAGGGCGGACAACTCGTCGGGGGTGCCCATCGAGGTGCCCAGGATCTCCAGCTGCATGGCGAAGACCCGGCGCAGGTTGACCTTCGGCTCGTGCCCGGCGGTCGCGCCGGAGACCACGATCCGGGCCATCGGCGCGGCGGACTTCAGCGAGTGGTCGAACGTGGCCGCCCCGACCGTCTCGATCACCACGCCGACCCGCTCGGGCAGCCGGGCGCCGGGCTCGACGGCGGTGGCGCCCAGCTCGGCGATCCGCTTCCGCTTGCCGGCGTCGCGGCTGGTCGCGTACACCCGCTTGCCCATCGCCGCGGCGAGCGCGACGGCCGCGGTCGCCACGCCGCCTCCGGCGCCCTGGACCAGCACGGCGTCGGCGTCGTCGACCCGACCCACGGTGGTCAGCATCCGCCACGCGGTCAGCCAGGCGGTCGGCAGGCAGGCCGCGTCCGTCGCCGCCAGGCCCGCCGGCAGTGGCACCAGGTTGGACCGGGGTACGGCGACCCGCTCGGCCAGCGTGCCGGGGATGTGCTCGGAGAGGATGGAGACGCCGCGCGGGTCGCCCGGGGTGGCGACCACCGGGTAGACGACGACCTCGTTGCCGTCCGGGTCCACCCCGACGGCGTCGCAGCCGAGGATCATCGGCAGCTGCTCCGCGCGCAGCCCCACGCCGCGCAGCGACCAGAGGTCGTGGTGGTTGAGGGAGCTGGCCCGCACCTGCACGGTCACCCAGTCGTCGGCCGGGTGGGTGGGCTCGGGCTGCTCGCCGACGGTGAGCGCGGCGAGCGGGTTGGCATCGTCGAAGCGGGAGGCGAAGGCGGCACGCATGATCGGCACGGTAACAAGCCGAGCGGGCGACAAGAAGGCTTCTCCCGGTGCCCGAGGTGTGTGGAGGGGCCCTTCCGTGTCGCCCGGGCGACACGGAAGGGCCCCTACGCTCAGCGGGTGACGCCGTCGCGGCGGGCGGCCTCGGCGACCGCCTCGGCCACCGCGGGGGCGACCCGGGGGTCGAGCGGGGACGGGACGATCGCCTCGGCGGTGAGCGACTCGGCCACGACGCCCGCGATGGCGTCGGCGGCGGCCACCTTCATGCCGTCGGTGATGCGGGTGGCCCGAGCGTCCAGCGCGCCCCGGAACACGCCCGGAAACGCCAGCACGTTGTTGATCTGGTTGGGGTAGTCGCTGCGGCCGGTGGCGACGACGGCCACGTGCCGGGCGGCCACCTCGGGGTGCACCTCGGGCGTCGGATTGGCCAGCGCGAAGACGATGCCCCCCGCCGCCATGCCGGCCACCGCGTGCTCCGGGATCTGCCCGCCGGAGACGCCGATCAGCACGTCCGCGCCGCGCAGCGCCTCGGCGATGTCGCCCTCGCGGCCGTCGGCGTTCGTCATCGCGGCCAGCTCGGCCTTCGTGCCGGTCAGCCCGGCCCGGTGCCGGCCGATGATGCCCTTGGAGTCGCAGACCACCACCTGGTCCGGGTCCACGCCGCCGGCGACCAGCATCTTCGTCACCGCCACCCCGGCGGCGCCGGCGCCGCTGACCGCCACCCGCAGGTCGCCGAGCTTGCGGTTGAGGAGCGTGGCGGCGTTGCGCAGCGCGGCGAGCACGACGATCGCGGTGCCGTGCTGGTCGTCGTGGAAGACCGGGATGTCCAGGGCCTCGTCGAGCCGGCGCTCCACCTCGAAGCAGCGCGGGGCGCTGATGTCCTCCAGGTTGATCCCGCCGAACGACGGCGCCAGCGCCCGCACCACCGCGACGATCTCGTCCACGTCCTGCGTGTCCAGGCAGACCGGCACGGCGTCGACGCCGGCGAACTGCTTGAACAGCACCGCCTTGCCCTCCATCACCGGCAGCGCCGCGCGCGGGCCGATGTTGCCCAGCCCGAGTACGGCCGAGCCGTCGGTGACGACGGCCACGGTGTGCGCGGCCCAGGTGTAGTCGTCGGCGACGCCCGGGTCGGCGGCGATCGCCTCGCAGACCCGGGCCACACCCGGGGTGTACGCGAGGGAGAGGTCCTCCCGGCTCGTCAGCGGCACGGTCGAGGCGACGGCCATCTTGCCGCCCCGGTGCAGCCGGAAGACGGGATCAGCGGGGTCCACGGTGGACGATGACATGGTGACTCCAGGATCTGTCGAGCAGACGGAGCGGCCGGCGCGGGCGCGAGGTGAGGCGCCCAGCGGCGACACGCGGTGCGGGGGTCACCCGGGCACGCCCCGAGCATAGTGTCGCCACCGTCACCGATGTGAGCGGGGTCATAACCGACGCCGACGCACCCGTCCGGGGCGGGGCCAGTAGCGCGCCACCACCCGGCCCCGCACGTCGGCCACCCCGTACGCCCGGGAGTCGTCGGTGACGAGGTCGTTGTCGCCGGCCAGCCACCAGCCGCCGTCCTCGGCGCGGACCGCGCGCTTGACCACGAGCAGCTCGGGGCGGCTGCGGAACACCGCGACCACGACGTCGCCGGGACGGACGGCCCGCCCGCCGGGGCGGACCAGCACCGCGTCGCCGTGCCGCAGCGTGGGCGACATGGACGGACCGGTCACCAGCACGGCGGTCAGCGGCCACCGCAGCCGGGGTGCCCCTGCCGGGTGAGCCACCCCCATCGGTTCACCTCCACCCGGCCTCTCGGCGCACGTCCAGGAGTAATGTCGTGGTGGATCATCGCAAACTTCCCAGGAGGATCCTGATGCGACTTCCGCGCATCCTTACGCCCCGCGTGACCGCCAGCGCCCACTGCGACCTGCCCTGCGGCGTCTACGACCCGGCTCAGGCCCGGATCGAGGCCGAGTCGGTGAAGGCGATCTGCGAGAAGTACCAGGCCAACACCGACCCGGAGTTCCGCACCCGCGCCATCCTGATCAAGGAGCAGCGCGCCGACCTGGTGAAGCACCACCTGTGGGTGCTCTGGACCGACTACTTCAAGCCGGCCCACTTCGAGAAGTACCCGCACCTGCACCAGCTGTTCAACGAGGCCACCAAGCTGGCCGGCGCCGCCGGCGCGAAGGGCGGCACCGACCCGGCCAAGGCCGACGAGCTGCTGCAGAAGATCGACGAGATCTCCAAGATCTTCTGGGAGACCAAGAAGGCGTGAGCCTCGCCGGTCCGCCGACGATCCGGCCGGCACGTCCCGGGGACGTGCCGGCCGTCGTCGCCATGGTGCACGAGTTGGCGGCGTACGAACGCGCCCCCGACGAGTGCCACCTCACGGAGGAACAGCTCACCGACGCCCTGTTCGCGACTGCTCCAGGTCGCGGCGCGGCGTCAGACGCCCCGAGCTGGAGCAGTCGTGGCCGGGCCCCGGCGCTCTTCGGGCACGTGGCCGTCGACGCCGACGACGAGCCGGTGGGCTTCGCGCTGTGGTTCCTCAACTTCTCCACCTGGGCCGGGGCGCACGGCATCTATCTGGAGGACCTCTACGTCCGCCCGGCCGCCCGGGGCACCGGCGCGGGGCGGCTGCTGCTGGCGACCCTCGCCGCGATCTGCGTGGAGCGGGGCTACCAGCGGCTGGAGTGGTGGATGATCGACTGGAACCCGGCCGCCGGCTTCTACGCCTCGATCGGGGCGCGGCAGATGTCCGAGTGGGTCCCCTACCGGCTCAGCGGGGACGCCCTGGCCGGCCTGGCCGCGCAGGCACGTGGCGGCCCTCACCCGTCCGGGCGACCGAGCGGGTAGAGTCCCCGACCGGGGGGATGAGTGGTGACTCAACTGACCGGGCAGCCGACGACCGACGACGACGTCGTGCACCTCACCGTGCCCGCGGACGGGGGCTACCTCGGGGTGTTGCGTACCGCCACCGCCGGGCTCGCGGCGCGGCTCCAGTTCGCCCTCGACGAGATCGAGGACCTGCGCATCGCCGTGGACGAGGCGTGCGCCATGCTGCTCGCCATCGCCACCCGCGACGCCGAACTCGACTGTCGGTTCGCGGTCACCGACGACGCGCTCACCGTCGAGGTGACGGTGCCGACCGTTCGGGGCGCCACGCTGCCGGCGGAGTCGTCGTTCGCCTGGAAGGTGCTCACCGCGCTCACCACGTCGGCGTCCGCGAGCGCCGCCGACGGCCGGGCCACCATCTCGCTGCTCACCCGGCGCGCCTCCGGGTACTGAACCGCCCGCCCCCGGCGGTGCGCCGCCGGACGCTCCGGCACCCCTGGCGGGGCGTCACTCGAAGCCGAGGGCCCGCGTGGTCGGGGTGCTCACCAGCAGCGCGGTGACGCCGAGACCGAGCGCCATCAGCGGCACGCCGAGCCAGGCCACCCCGCCCTGGACCATGAACCACCCCACCGGCAGCAGCATGAGCTGGAGCACGATCGCCGGGGCGCGGGCGCCCGCCCGCCGCCGGGCCAGCGCGCCGCCGAGCGCCCAGAGCGCCGCCGCCGCACCGACCGCGAACGCGGTCACCAGCAACGCCGAGGTGAGGTCGGTGGTGGTGGCGGTGAGATCGGCCCAGACCAGCCACGCGGCGACCAGCCCCACGGCGACCGCCTCGCCCCGCAGCAGCCGGACCGCCCAGCGGAGGGTGACGGGAGTCGGGTCCGAGTCGATGGTCACGCGCGCCACGATACCCGGGCTACCGCGCGGTACAGTGCCGCCCATGCGGGCCGTCCTGGTGGTCAATCCGAAGGCCACCACCACGAGCGAGCGCAGCCGGGACGTGCTGGTCCGGGCGCTGCGCAGCGAAGTCGACCTCTCCGTGCGCTACACCCGCCGGCGCGGGCACGCGACCGACCTCGCCCGGGAGGCGGCCGAGGAGGGCGTGGACGTCGTCGTCACACTCGGTGGCGACGGCACGGTCAACGAGGTGGTCAACGGCCTGATGACGGCCGACCCGCCGACCATGCCGGGCGCCGCCTCGCCGGCCGAGCGGCTCCCCGCCCTGGCGACCGTGCCCGGAGGCTCGACCAACGTCTTCGCCCGGGCGCTCGGCCTGCCCCGGGACTGGCCGGACGGGACCAGCATGATCCTGGAGGGCCTGCGGCTGGGCCGGTACCGGACCATCGGGCTCGGCCGCGCCGACGACCGCTACTTCACCTTCTGCGCGGGCTTCGGCGTCGACGCGGCGGTCATCCACCGGGTGGAGCAGGCCCGCCGGCGGGGCCGGGTTTCCACCCCCGCGCTCTACTTCCGCGCCACGGTCGCCCAGTACTTCCTCAACTCCGACCGACGGCATCCGGCGATCAGCCTGGAGCGGCCGGGCGAGCCGGCGGAGGGCGAGCTGGCCACGGTCATCATCCAGAACACCGCGCCGTGGACGTACCTGGGCGACCGGGAGGTCAACCCGAACCCGGAGGCGTCGTTCGACCTGGGCCTGGACGTGCTGGCGTTGCGGCAGCTCCGGGTCGCCAGTACGACACGGACGGTGACACAGTTCTTCGGCAGGACGCCCGACCCGCACGGCCGCCAGGTGCTGCGGCTGCACGACGTCGCGGAGTTCACCCTGCTCTCGGCCCGCCCACAGGCGTTCCAGCTCGACGGCGACTATCTCGGCGAGCGGGAGAAAGTCAGATTCACATCCATCCCCGCCGCACTGAGAGTAATCTGCTAGGTCTCGGGTACTGCCGTAGGTCGACGCGGCGACGACCGCACCGACCGGAGCGGCCGCCACACCGAGAGGCAGGTGCCGGAAATGTCAGCAATGTCACGCGGACTGTACTATATTGATCCTCGACTGTGGTACGCCGGGTAACCGGGAAGACGCCGGAATCCGGACAAATGGGTTGTGGGCTTGCTCACCGCCTGGAGTTTTTCCGAGCGCCACCCTTGACATCCCGAGCGTTCGTGAAAGTATTCACAAGCGAACTTGAGTTACCGGGACATTGCCTGGATATGCTCGACAGGTTGAGCTGTTCCAGCAGGTCCGCGGGGCCAACAAGAGCCTGCTCACGCACTGCCGAATAAGCGGACGCGAACCGTCACCGTCGGCGCTGCGGATGCATATAGGAAAAGCACCAAAGCAATATCTGCCACCCACCCAGAATGAGGAGTGTTGCCGCCATGGACTGGCGTCACCATGCTGTCTGCCGCGACGAGGACCCGGAGCTGTTCTTCCCGATCGGGACGTCCGGACCGGCTCTCCTGCAGGTCGAGCAGGCCAAGGCCGTCTGCCGGCGCTGCTCCGTGACCGACCAGTGCCTGCAGTGGGCGCTGGAGTCCGGTCAGGACGCTGGCGTCTGGGGCGGGATGAGCGAGGAGGAGCGGCGCGCCGTGAAGCGCCGCGGTGGCCTCCGGGTGCTGCGCGCTCACTCCGCCTGATCCCACGCACCACAGCTGCACGCCCCGGCCGGGTCCGCCCGCCGGGGCGTCTCGCTGTCCGCACCCCGCTCACCTACCCACCAGGGCGCCTTCCCGATCATGGTCGGGCCGTGACCCCGGCCACCCGGGCGGCGTCGACGCGCCGCAGGACCACGTCGGCCAACTCCGGGGCGTCGGTCAGCGGGGCGGACACCGCCACCGCGCCGGCGTCCCGCGCCGCCCCGGCCACGGCGTCGTGGAAGAGGCCGGGGGCCAGGAAGTAGGCCGACACCGCCACCCGCCGGGCGCCCCGGGCACGTAGCCGGGCCACCGCCGCGTCGACGGCTGGCGGGGCGGCCGAGGCGTACGACACCCGGGTGGGCACCCCGAAACCGGCGCGCAGCGCCGCGGCCACCCGCCCCACCGACCCGCGCGCCCGGGCGTCCCTCGTGCCCGCGGCGGCGAGCACCAGCCCGTCGAACCGCCCCGGCTCCGCCTCGCCCAACCGCCGGCGCAGGCCGGCCAGCAGCCCGCCGTCGACCTCGCCGTCGGCGGGGCCGAGCACGTCGGTCACCCGTACCGCGATCGGCGGCCCCGCCGCGCGGGCCGCCGCCACCGCCGCCGGGATGTCCACCCGCCGGTGGTAGGCGGCGGTGAGCAGCAGCGGCACCAGCACCGCCCGGGGATGCCCGGCGCCGGCCAGGTCCCGCAGCACCGCGGCCGGTCCCGGCTCGGTGTGGTCCAGCCAGCTCGCCAGCACCGGCGTGCCGGGCCGGGCGGTCGCCACCGCCCGGGCCAGCGCCAGGGTCGCCTCGGCGGCCCGCGGATCCCGGCTGCCGTGGGCGACCAGGACCACGGGGTCGGCCGCCCCCCACGGCCCGGGCGCCCCCGGTGCGGGAGCGGCCAGGTCCGGCCCGGTCAGACGTGCAGGCCGCACTCGGTCTTCTCGAACATGGCCCACCGGCCGGCCCGCGGATCCTCCCCCGCCTTCGTGCGACGGGTGCAGGGCCAGCAGCCGATCGAGCCGTAGCCCTGCCTGAACAGCTCGTTCACCGGCACGTTCCAGCGGGCGACGTAGGCGTCCACGTCCGCCTGCCGCCAGGCCGCGATCGGGTTGACCTTGACCTTGCCCCGGCGGGCATCGAAGGTCACCACCGGCGTGTTCGCCCGGGTCGGCGACTCGTCCCGGCGCAGCCCGGCGGCCCAGGCGTCGTACCCGGCCAGCGCCCGCTCCAGCGGCTCGACCTTGCGGAGCTGGCAGCAGTCGTCGGGGGACTTGTTGAACAGCCGGGGGCCGTACTCGCCGTCCTGCTGGCCAACGGTCAGCCGCGGCCGGATCGACCGGACGTTCACCGGCAGCGTCCGGTCCACCTCGTCGCGGACCTTCAGCGTCTCCGGGAAGTGCAGGCCGGTGTCGAGGAAGACCACGTCCACCCCGGGGGCGACCCGGGAGACCAGGTGGGCCAGCACGGCGTCGGCCATCGAGCTGGTGACGCAGAACCGGTCGCCGAAGGTCGCGGTCGCCCAGCGGGCGATCTCCAGCGCGGGCGCGCCCTCCAGCTCCCGCCCGGCTTCCTCGGCCAACGCGCGCAGCTCGTCCGGGTCACGACGCGCCGGGTCGCCCGGCTTCGGGCCGCCGACGCCGACCAGGCCCAGGCCCGCCGCGGAGACGAGGCCCGACGGGTCGCCCGTGCTGCCGGATCGGCTTCCCGGGCCGGGCGAGGCGCCCCCGCTCACCGGGCCACCGCCCGGCCGAGCAGGCCGGTGAACCTCACCGAGAACACCCGGGCGCAGGCGTGGCACTCCCAGGCGCCGTGGCCGGCCTCGCTCGGCCGCAGGTTCTCCTCCCCGCAGTAGGGGCAGTACAGCGGCGCGGAACGGGTCTCGCTCATCGCGTCACCCCGCTGTGGCCGGCGCCGCGACGGCGCTCCACGACACTCGGCCGGCTGACTCGTTCGCTCATCGGAGTTCCTCCTCGTCGACCCTGATCACCCAGTTGGCGAACGTCTCGCCCGCTTCCCGCCCGGCCAGGTAGCGCCGGGCGAGGCGTTCCACGTACTCCGGAAGCTCGTCGGCGGTGGTCTTCAGGCCGCGCAGCTTGCGGCCGAAGCCGGCGGTCTGCCCCTCGGCCATGCCGAGCCCGCCGCCGAGGTGGACCTGGAAGCCCTCCACCTGGCGACCGTCCGGGCCGACCACCAGCTGGCCCTTCAGGCCGATGTCGGCGACCTGCGTGCGGGCGCAGGCGTTGGGGCAGCCGTTGAGGTGGATGGAGATGTCGGCGTCGAAGTCGCGCAGCCGCTCCTCCAGCCGGGCCACCAGCTCCTCGCCCCGGGCCTTGGTCTCGACGATGGCCAGCTTGCAGTACTCGATGCCGGTGCACGCCATGGTGCCGCGCCGCCAGGCCGACGGCTGCGCCTCCAGCCCGATCTCCCGCAGCGCCCGCACCAGCGCGTCGGTCCGCTCCGGCGCCACGTCGAGCACCAGCAGCTTCTGGTACGGGGTGAGCCGCACCCGGTCGCTGCCGTGCGCCTCGACGACGTCGGCCAGCCGGGCGAGCTGCCCGCCGGAGACCCGCCCGACCACGGGGGCGGCGCCGACGTAGTTGCGCCCGTCACGCTGCGGGTGCACGCCGATGTGGTCCACCGGCTTGTCGGGCAGCTGAGGGGCCGGCCCGTCGAGCAGGGCGCGGCCCAGGTACTCCTTCTCCAGCACCTCGCGGAACTTCGTCACGCCCCAGTCGGCGACGAGGAACTTCAGCCGTGCGCGGTTGCGCAGCCGGCGGTAGCCGTAGTCGCGGAAGATGCCGACCACGCCGGCCCAGACGTCCGGCACCTCGGCCAGCGGCACCCAGACGCCGAGCCGCTGGGCCAGCATCGGGTTCGTGGCCAGCCCGCCGCCCACCCAGAGGTCGAAGCCCGGGCCGTGGTCCGGGTGGTCCACGCCGAGGAACGCGATGTCGTTCGTCTCGTAGGGCGTGTCGACCAGCCAGGAGATGGAGGTCTTGAACTTGCGCGGCAGGTTGGAGAACTCCTTGTCGCCGACGTGCCGGCGGACGATCTCGTCGACCGCCGGCGTCGGGTCGACCAGCTCGTCGCGGGCGACGCCGGCCACCGGGCTGCCCAGCACGACCCGGGGGCAGTCGCCGCACGCCTCGGTGGTCTGCAGGCCGACGGACTCCAGCCGGCGCCAGATCTCCGGCACGTCCTCGACGCGGATCCAGTGGTACTGGATGTTCTGCCGGTCGGTGATGTCGGCGGTGTCCCGGGCGAACTCGCGGGAGATCTCCGCGACCACCCGCAGCTGCGCCAGGCTGAGCTCGCCCCCGTCCACCCGGACCCGGAGCATGAAGAACTCGTCCTCCAGCTCGTGCGGCTCCAGCACGGCCGTCCGGCCGCCGTCGATGCCCGCCTTGCGCTGGGTGTAGAGCCCCCACCAGCGGAACCGGCCGCGCAGGTCCTGGGGGTCGATGGAGGCGAAACCGTGGTGGGCGTAGATGTTCTCGATCCGGGCCCGCACGTTCAGCGGGTCGTCGTCCTTCTTGATCCGCTCGTTGGCGTTGAGCGGTTCGCGGTGGCCGAGCGCCCACTGGCCCTCGCCGCGCGGGCGGCGCGGGGTCCGGGCCGGTCGGGGGGCCGTCGGGTCTCCGGCCCGGGCCGGGATGCTGCTGACCGCCATGGCGGCGTCCTCCGTTGTCTGGGGTGCCTCGGGATGCGCGGGCGCGGCGGCCGGCCCGTACGGGACGGGCTGGGGACAACGGTGTCGGAACAGCCGGCGCGTGGGCGCGCCCGAGACAGATTGGTCGGGCGTCGTCAGTGGGCCGGACAGATGGCGCTGCGCACGCGGCCGTAGTCGACGTGGCGGCGGGCCACGAAGCGGCGGACGACGGCGGCGGTCATGGAGTCATGCTGCCACACCGGGTGGGGGCCGACCAACGAGCGCGTGCGTGATCCCACATCACGGGCGACGCGCCCCGGGAACGACGCCGGCCGCTGATCCGGGGACCGGCACAACGGCACGGCCCGGCTGTGTGACGCTGCGATATGTGACCGGTTCTTCTGATTTGTCTGCCGGCGGTCCGGGCCGGCTGACCGCGCCGCCGCCCGCCGGCGACGCGCCCGGCGGGCCGGTCCGCGCGCCCCGCCTGGTCTGGGTCGGCCCGACGCTGGCCACCCTGGCCGTCGTGCTGACCGGGATCGGCCACGCGCAACCGTGGCGCGACGAGTTGGCCACCTGGAGCGCGGCGACCCGGTCACCCGGGGACCTGGTCCGGCTCGCCGGCACCATCGACGCCGCGACCGGCCCCTACTACCTGTTCATGCACGCCTGGGTGGCGCTCGCGGGCGACTCGGTCGCCGCGCTGCGGCTGCCCGCCGCGCTGGCCATGGCCGCCACCGCCGGGTTGACCGCCGTACTCGGGCAGCGGCTGGCCGGCACCCGGGCGGGGCTGCTCGCCGGACTGCTCCTCGCGGTGCTCCCCGGCACCTCGCGGTACGGCCAGGAGGCGCGCCCGTACGCGCTGGCCGCGTTCTTCGCGGTGCTGGCGACCCTGCTCCTGGTCGAGGCGCTGGCCCGGCCCGGGTGGCCCCGCTGGGCCGCGTACGCCGCCGCCGTGGCCGCCCTCGGGCTCACCCACCTGGTCGCCCTCACCCTGCTCGCCGCGCACGCGGTGGCGGTGCTCGCCGCCCACCGCGAGGGGCCGCCGAGCCGCCCGCTGCGCTGGGCGCTCGCCCTGGTGCCGGCCGCGCTGCTGGTGACCCCGCTGGTGTTGCTGGCCAGGGGCCAGCGGTCCCGGCAGCTCGACTGGGTGGACACGGTCCGGCTGACCGACCTGACGGCGCTGCCGGGCGGGGTGGCGCAGAGCGGCGTGGTGGGCGGGCTGCTGGTGGGGTTGGCGGCGCTCGGGGCGGCCGGACTCGGCCGGCGCGCCCTGCTGCCCGGGTGCGCCGTGTTGCTGCCGGTGCTGCTGCTCTTCGCCGCCGGCGCCGTCGTGCCCCTCTGGGTGTCCCGCTACCTGTTCTTCGTCGTGCCGTTCGGCTGCCTGCTGGCCGGCGCGGCGCTCGCGACGGTGCCGCTGCCGCCCGCGTTGGCCGTGGTGGCCCTGGCCGGGCTGCTCGGCCTGCCCGACCAGGCGGCGCTGCGGCGGACGCACGAGTGGCCACGCAGCGCCCCGATCGACTACCGCGGGGCGGCCCGGGTCGTCGCCGACGGCCAGCGGCCGGGGGACGCCGTCGTCTACTCGCCCCGCGAGAGCTGGCTCTTCCTCGACCTCGGCCTCGGCTACCACCTGGGCGACCGCCGCCCCCGGGACGTGCTGGCCACCGAGGACCAGGCCCGCCGGGGCGACCTGTGGGCCGCCGAGTGCGCCCAGCCGGCCGAGTGCCTGGCCGGCGCGCAGCGGGTCTGGCTGGTCGTGGCCGGCCGCCGCGACGACCCGCTGGCCGCCGTGCCGGGCGCCAAGGGCGACGCGCTGCGCGCCGGCTACACCGTCGAACGGGTCTGGCACCGCCCCGGTCTGACCGTCGCGCTGCTCACCCGCTGACCCGACCCACCCGCTGATCAGCCGGCGGTGCGGCCCTCCGGGGCGGTGCGGGCCAGCGGCACGACGAGCGTCGCCTCGGTGCCGCCGTTCGCGCCGTCGCGCAGCTCGATCGTGCCGCGCAGCTCGCCGGTCACCAGCGCCCGGACGATCTGCAGACCGAGGTTGCCGCCCCGCTCGGCGTCGAAGTCCGGCGGCAGCCCGCGCCCGTTGTCGGTCACCGAGACGTGCAGCATCTTCCGGAACCGGTGCGCCGACACCACCACCTCGGGCGCGGCGCCGACCGCGCCGGCCGCGTCCGGCGGGGCGGCCGCCTCGGCGGCCGGCGGGAAGCCGTGCTCGACGGCGTTGAGCAGCAGCTCGTTGAGGACCATCACCAACGACGTGGCGACCTCGGCGGGAAGCACCCCGAAGCTGCCCGTCCGCCGCATCCCGACCGTCGACTCGGCCGCCGCCACCTCGGTCGCCGCGCTGGCCACCCGGTCCACGATGCCGTCGAACTCGACCGCCTCGTCGCTGGACAGGGAGAGGGTCTCGTGCACCAGCGCGATGGAGGCGACGCGGCGTACCGACTCCTCCAGGGCGACCCGGGCCTCCGGCATGGACACCCGGCGGGCCTGGAGGCGCAGCAGGGCGGCGACGGTCTGGAGGTTGTTCTTCACCCGGTGGTGGATCTCCCGGATGGTGGCGTCCTTGGTGATCAGGGCGCGGTCACGGCGGCGTACCTCGGTGATGTCCCGGACCAGCACCAGCGCGCCGATCGGCACCCCGGCGGGCATCAACGGCAGCGCCCGGGTGAGCATCGTGGCGCCGCGGGCGTCGATCTCCCGACGGGGCGGCGCCTCGCCGCGCAGGGCGGCGAGGATGCCGTTCGCCGCGTCCGTCCCCTCCAGCGGGTCGCCGGCCAGCCGGCGGTGCAGCGCCGCCAGGTCCTCGCCCACCAGGTGCGAGGCGTAGCCGAGCCGCCGGTACGCCGACTGCGCGTTCGGGCTGGCGTAGGTGACCTTGCCGCCGGCGTCGAGCCGGACCAGCCCGTCGCCGACGCGGGGCGCCGAGGTGGTCTCCCCCGGGTGGCGCGGCGGCGGGAAGGTGCCGTCGGCGATCATCTGCGCCAGGTCGTCGGCGGTGGTGAGGTAGTTCAGCTCCAGCTGGCTCGGGGTGCGCGCGGTGGAGAGGTTGGTGTCCCGCCCGACCACGGCGACCACCTCGCCGGCCTCGCCGTCGGTCGTACGCAGCCGGACCGGGATCGCCTCGTGCCGGGCGGGCACGTCGCCGTACCAGACCGGGTCGCCCTCCCGCCAGATCCGGCCCTGCCGGTGGGCCACCTCCAGGTGGGCCACCTCCGGCCCGCCGACGATCCGCCCCACCTGGTCGTCCAGGTACGCGGTGGGGGCGGTCGTCGGCCGGACCTGGGCGACGCAGAGGTACGTCCCGTCACCGTCCACGGGCACCCAGAGCAGCAGGTCGGCGAAGGACAGGTCGGAGAGCAACTGCCAGTCGCCGGCGATCCGGTGCAGGTGGTCGATGTCGGCCGGACGGAGGCGGGTGTGCTCCTCGGCGAGGTCGCGCAGCGTGGACACGCTGACCAGCGTGCCACGCCGGGCGTCACATCGTCGCGGTGACCTTCTTCAGCCCCCGGGGCGCGTCCGGGTCCTCGCCCCGGGCCAGCGCCAGCGCCAGCGCGAGGCGCTGCAGCGGCAGGATGTCCAGCAGCGGCGCGTACCGCTCGTCGACCTCGGGGACGGCCATCCGGGTGGCGCCCTCGACGTCGGCGGAGCCGACCACCACCACGTCGGCGCGGCGCTCGCCGAGCCGGGGCAGCACCTCGCCCATCGACCGGCCGCCCGGCCCGGAGCCGACCACGGCGAGCACCGGCACGTCGGGGTCGGTCATGGCGAGCGGGCCGTGCAGCAGGTCGGCGCCGGAGAACGCCAGCGCCGGCAGGTAGGAGGTCTCCATCAGCTTCAGCGCGGCCTCGCGGGCGGTCGGGTACGCGTACCCCCGGCCGGTGGTGACGAGCTGGCCGGCGAACCGGTAGCGGGGCGCGAGCTGGGCCGGGGTGGGGTCGTCCAGGGTGCGGGCGGCCAGCTCGGGCAGGGCGGCGAGTGCGTCGCGCTCGTCGGCGGGCAGCGCGCCGTCGCCGGCCCGGATGCCCTCGACGAGCATCAGCAGGGCGAGCAGCTCGGCGGTGTACGTCTTGGTGGCGGCCACCGCGCGCTCGTGCCCGGCGGCGATGTCGACGCTCAGCTCGGCGACGTCGGCCAGCGGGGAGTCGGGCGCGTTGGTGACGGCCAGGGTCAGCGCGCCCGAGGCGCGGGCGGTGCGCAGCACCTCGGCGAGGTCCGGCGAGCCGCCGCTCTGGCTGACGCCGACGACCAGCGCGTCGGAGAGGTCCGGCCGGGCGCCGTAGACGGTGACGGCGCTGGGCGAGGCGAGCCCCGCGGGCAGGTCGAGCCGGATCTCGGTCAGGTACGCCCCGTAGAGGGCGGCGTGGTCGGAGGTGCCCCGGGCGGTGAAGACCACGTGCCGGGGTCGGCGCTCCGCGATGACCGCCGCCACCCGGGCGATCGCCCCGGCGTGTTCGGCGGAGAGCAGCCGGGCGTAGCCCGCCGGCTGCTCGTCGATGTCGGCGGCCATGCCAGCCCCTGCACGCGTCACGGAAACTCCTCCCACTGCGCGGTTGCCGCGCGTTTCCTGCTCAGTCTTGCATCTTTGATCTGATCAGAGCAATCGAACGAGCAGTAGTGCGCAGTTGATCACCGTGTCGGTGCAACATCACCTAGGCTTGCCCGGCCCACCGGAGCACCGACGAGTGAGAGGACGCCGTGGCCGAGGACGACCGGGCGCTGCCCGCGGCGGAGGAACTTGCCCTCGCCCGGCTCGCCATGGACTCCGGCGACCTGGAGCACGCGGCCGGGCACGTCGCCGCCGCGCTCGCCCAGGCCCCGACCCTGCCCGAGGTGCACGAGACGCTCGCCCGGCTCGCCGCCGCCGACGGCGCCGGCGGCGTGGACCTCTTCCCGCTGCACCACCACGCCTTCGTCGGCGCCGTGGTCGCCCGCGCCCACCTGCTGGCCGCCGCCGGCCGGCCCGCCGAGGGGCTGGACCTGCTGGTCGCCGCGACCGGGCACGCCCCGGGGGCGGACTGGGCCGGCGTGCCCTGGGTGACCGCGCCGGAACTCGCCGAACGCCTCGAACCGGACCGGACCGCCCGCATCCTGATGCAGGTCTGCGCCGCCGTGCCCGACCCGGCGCCCCGGGCCGACCGGGCGGCGCTGGCCCCCTACCTGGCGCTGGCCCGCAACGCGGTCACCGTCCACGCCGAGCACGGCCTGCTGCTGGGCGCGGCGTCCGCGCTGGCCCGGCGGGTCGGCGAGGTCGCCCTGGCGGTCCGCTGGGCCGCCCGGGGCGTACGCGCGGAGCCGTCGAAGATCGGCGAGGTGTGGCTCGGGTACGCGTACCGCAGCGCCGGCCGCACCCGGGAGGCGCTGGCGGCACTCGGCCGCGCCGTCGCGCACGACCCCGACGACCTCGCCGTGTACGCCGACATCGCCGGCACCCTCGCCGACATCGGGCGGCTCGACGAGGCGCTCGACTGGATCGACCGGGCCCTCGCCCGGGACCCCACCTTCGACTGCGCCGTGCACACCGCCCACCGGCTGCGGCACCAGCGCGACGGCGACGTGGCGCACCTGGTCGCGCTCGCCGACTTCGTGCGGGACCACCCGGACGACTCGCACGAGCACGGCGACCTGGCCGAGTGCTGCCGCAGCCGGGCCTGGCTCGGGCAGGTGACCCCGGCGGCCGGGGCGGTGGTGGACGCGCTGCGCCAGGCCGTCGCCGACGACCACGGCGGAGTCGGCGCCGCCGTGCTGCTGGAGTCGCCCGCGCCGCCGAGCGCGCTGCGTACCGTCGCCACGGCCGTGCCGGCGCTGCGGGTCGAGGTGGCCGGCGTGCCGGAGCCGGACCCGCGCGAGCCCCGGCGGGCGGACGCCCGGCGGCTCTGGCGCTGGGACGGGACGACGGTCGCGCCCGCGGTGCCGGCGCCCTCGGCGGAAGCGACCGCGCGGCTGCGGCAGCTCGCCCACCCGGCGTGGCCGCACCCCCCGGCGGCGTACGACGCGGCGGTGGGCCTGGCCACCCTGGACCTGGCCGACCTGGTCGGCCTGCTGGCGCACCCGCCGGACGTGCCGCCCACCGCGCTGGGCCGGGTGCTGGGGCAGGACCCCTCGCTCTGGGTGCGCTGCGTCCAGGTGTGGGCCTGCCTCGGCCTGCTGCACCACCGCACGGACGAGCCCTGGGCGACCTCGACCCGCCGCCGGGTGCTGCTGGACCTGGTCTGGGGCGTCGAGGACTGGATCACCGAGGCGGCCCTGTTCGCCATGGTCACCGCCGCCTGGGTCGACCCGGCGGTGCGCCCCGACGTGGCGCGGGTGGTGGCCGAGCGGCTGGCCGACGTCGCGGCGGTGGCGCGGCTGCGCCCGGTGCCCGTCGCGGTGTCCCTGGCCCACCTGGCCCTGGCGACGCCGGCCCTGGACGCGGAGACGACGGCCCTGGCGAACTCCCTGGTCGCCACCCCCCTGGTCCCCCGCCCCCGCTCCGGCCTGCGCCGCCTCTGGCACCGCCTCACCGGCCCCTTCCGGCGGCCCTGAAGCGGGTCAGGCGACGGGTGCCTTGTCGAGGGCGGCCTCGGCCTGCCCCTCGCCGGCACCCTGCGGCGCCGGGGGCTCGTTCGCGGTCCGCAGCGGGATCTCCTTGATGAACCAGGCCAGCACCGGCACCGCCACGGTGAACAGCACCGCCCACCAGAAGACGTGCGAGATCGCGTCGGCGAGGCCGCCGAGCACCAGCTCCCGCGCCTGCGCCGGCAGGTCCTTGAGCTCCGCCAGGTCCATCGCGGCGCCGGCCTCGCCGCCGCCGCTGAACGCGCCGCCGGCCGGGGAGTCGGCCAGCCGGTTGGCGAAGATCGCGCCGAACAGCGAGATGCCGAACGAGCCGCCGATCGAGCGGAAGAAGGTGGCGGCGCCGCTCGCCGCGCCCAGGTCCTTCTGGGCCACGCTGTTCTGCGCGATGAGCATCGAGGTCTGCATGAGGAAACCCATGCCGACGCCGAGCACGATCATGTAGAGCGAGGACTCCAGCTTGCCGGTGTGCACGTCGAGCAGGGTCAGCAGCGCCATGCCCGCGGTCATCACCACGCCGCCCACGATCGGGTAGATCCGGTACCGCCCGGTCTTCGTGATCGCGCGACCGACCACCAGCGAGACCACCAGCATGCCGAACATCAGCGGAAGCAGCAGCAGCCCGGAGTTCGTCGCCGAGGCGCCCTGCACGGTCTGCTGGTACAGCGGCAGGAAGTTCATCGCGCCGAACATCGCGAAGCCGAGCAGGAAGCCGATCACGGAGATCAGCGCGAAGTTGCGGTTGGCGAAGAGCCCCAGCGGCAGGATCGGTTCGGCGGCCCGCCGCTCGACCAGACCGAAGACCACCAGCGCGACCGCGGCGAGCGCGGCCAGGCCGAGGATCTGCGGCGACACCCACGCGTACTCGTTGCCGCCCCAGGTGGTGACGAGCACGATCGCGGTGATGCCAACCGAGAGCAGCCCGGCGCCGAGCCAGTCGATCCGGTGCTCGGTGCGGTACTTCGGCAGGTGCATGGTCGTGGCGAGGACCAGCAGCGCGACGCCGCCCAGCGGCAGGTTCACGTAGAACGCCCAGCGCCAGGAGAGGTGGTCGGTGATGAAGCCGCCGACCAGGGGGCCGGCCACCATGGCGATGGCCATGATGCCGGCGATCATGCCCTGGTAGCGGCCCCGCTCCCGGGGCGGCACCAGGTCGCCGATGATCGCCATCACGCCGACCATCAGGCCGCCGGCGCCGAGGCCCTGTACCGCCCGGAAGGCGATCAGCTCGACCATGCCGTCGCCCGGCCCGCCGAACAGGTCGGAGCCGGCCATCCCGCACAGCGCCGAGCCGACCAGGAAGACGACCACCGAGGTGAGGAAGACGGACTTGCGCCCGTAGAGGTCGCCGAGCTTGCCCCAGATCGGAGTCGAGACCGTGGTGCCCAGCACGTACGCCGTCACCACCCAGGTGAAGTGGTCGAGCCCGCCGAACTCGCCCACGATCCGCGGTAGCGCGGTGCTGACGATCATGTTGTCGAGCATCGCCAGCATCATGGCGATCATCAGGCCGAAGAGCACGACCCGCACGTTGGGTCGTGCCGGTGCCTGGCTTGCCTGCGTCATGGGTAAGCTCCCCCGAGATGTGCCGCACTTACTTGCCGCCCGGCTAGTTAACTTACTAGCCGCACGGTAAGTTTGGCGGCAGGACCGGTCAAGCGAATTGGGTGGCACACGTGAGGGAGAGCACAGGCGGCACGCGGGAGCGCATCAAGTCCGTCGCGCTGGAGCTCTTCACCGAGCAGGGGTACGAGAAGACCTCGCTGCGCGAGATCGCCGAACGGCTGAACGTGACGAAGGCCGCGCTCTACTACCACTTCAAGAGCAAGGACGAGATCGTCAGCAGCGTCGTCGAGGACCGGCTGGAGCTGATGGACGCCCTCATCGCCTGGGCCGAGTCGCAGCCGGCGAGCCTGGACACCCGGCGCGCCGTGATCGGCCGGTACGCCGACGCCATGTTCGCCGGCGACGAGCCGTCGGTGATGCGGTTCTTCGAGCAGAACCAGACCGTGCTGAAGAGTCTCGCCGCCGGGCAGCAGATGCGCGGCCGGATGCTGCGGCTGGCCGCGATGCTCTGCCGGGGAGACGACTCGCCCGCCGCGCAGCTCCGCGCGGTCCTGTCGATCTTCGCCGTGCACAGCAGCTGGTTCGCGATCCGCACGCCGGGCATCACCGACGCGGAGCGGAGGACGCTCGCGCTGGAGATGGCCGACGAGCTGCTCGCCCCCATCGGGACCGGGCGCGACGCCGCGACGGAGGCACCCTGACGCCCGCCGGCCCCGGCGGACGCGCCGGGGCCGGCCTGGTCCGGCCGGATCAGGCGCCGGTGAGCTCCAGCCGGAGGGCGAGCAGTTCCACCCCGGCCAGGGGCGACCAGTCCAGCTCCGACACGCGCACGAAGCCCCGGCGCCGGTAGAGCCGCTGGGCGGAGGCGGCGAAGCCGTGGCGGACGCAGATCACCACCGCCGAGCAGCCCAGCCCGGTCGCCCGGGACACGCACGCCTCGACCAGGGCCGCGCCGACGCCCCGACCCTGCGCGGCCGGGTCCACGGCCAGCATCCGGAACTCCGCCTCGCCCGCCCCGGACAGCTCCGCGTACCGGCTGCCGGGGAGGACGAACGTCACCGAGCCGAGCACCGCGCCGGTCTCCTGGTCGACCGCGACGAGGACCTCGCCGTGCTCCGCCCGGGCCGCCACGTCGGCGAGCACGGCGGCGTAGCCGTGCTCCCCCTTGAGCTGGCCGTCGGCCTCGTACGCGGCGACCGTCAGCCGGGCCACCGCCGCGAAGTCGGCCGGCCCGGCCCGCCGCACCGAGAGGCCGGTCAATCGATCACCGCGATGAGGTCCCCGTCCTGCACGACGTCACCCTCGTTGACCGCGAGCTGCTTGACGACACCGTCGGACTCGGCGACGACCGGGATCTCCATCTTCATCGACTCCAGGATCACCAGCGTGTCCCCTTCGGACACGGTGTCCCCGGCCGACGCGACGACCTTCCAGACGTTCGCCACCATCTCGGCGCGGATCTCCTCGGCCATCTCCACGGCCCCTTCTCTCGCGTGTTGCCTGCCGACGTATCCAATCATGCGGACGCCCCGCGGCGGGCGTGGAGCGGTCGCGTCCGGATGATCCACTGTCGGGTCGGGCGTGCCGCGGCGTCCCGCCCGGACGGAGTGCGGCGACGCGGCGAGGCGGCCGGCGTGTCGCGCGGCGCGCGTACGGCCGGCCGCCCCGGCGCACCACGGCGGGTGCCGGCAGCACTAGCATCAGCGGGTCGGACCCGGCGCCGGGAGGACCGGTGCGTGCACCGGCGCCGAGGTCGTGCGCAGGCGGATCCGACCATCACGAGGAGGTCACCATGGCGAAGAAGGCCCGGAAGAAGAAGGCCCGGAAGAAGAGCGGCGCCAACCACGGCAAGCGCCCCAACTCCTGATCCGGCGGCCGGGCCCACGGCCCGGCGTCGATCAGCCAGCGAAACGCCGGTGGCCCGGGTCGTCTCCGACCCGGGCCACCGGCTTTGCTGTCGGTGCCGCCGGCCTCAGTCGGCCAGCTCCCGCGACTCGCTGTTCTCGAACACGACCAGCTCGGTCAGCCGGACCCGGAGCCGCTCCCGCAGCTCGTCGGGCGCGGTCTCGTTGCCGCAGCAGCGGGCGACCAGCGCCCTCACCTCCTGCTCGATGCCGTACTCGCGCAGGCACGGCCCGCACTCGTCGAGGTGGTAGCGGATCAGCGTGCGCCGTTCCTCGGCGCACTCCAGATCCAGGTAGAGGTAGACCTCCGCCAGCACCTCGCGGCAGTCCGTCTCGTGCGGTTCCCCACAGCTCACGTCACACCTCCCGGCCGGCGGCAGCGGTTGAGCCCTTCTTCGACGACGCGGCGGTGAAGCCCCGCTCCGCGGCGTACTGCTCGAGCAGCTTGCGCAGATTACGTCGACCCCGGTGCAGTCGCGACATCACCGTGCCGATCGGCGTGCCCATGATGTCGGCGACCTCCTTGTAGGAGAAGCCCTCGACGTCGGTGAGGTAGACGGCCAGGCGGAACTCCTCCGGCAACTGCTGGAGGGCCTCCTTGACGTCGCTGTCCGGCAGCCGGTCCAGCGCCTCGGTCTCGGCCGAACGCAGCCCGCTGGAGGTGTGCGACTCGGCCTCGGCGAGCTGCCAGTCGGTGATCTCGTCGGTCGGCGCCTGGATGGGCTGGCGCTGCCGGCGGCGGTAGGAGTTGATGTAGGTGTTGGTCAGGATCCGGTAGAGCCAGGCCTTCAGGTTCGTGCCCTGCTCGAACTGGTGGAAGGCGGCGTACGCCTTCAGGTAGGTCTCCTGGACCAGGTCCTCCGCATCCGCCGGGTTGCGGGTCATCCGCAGGCCGGCAGCGTAGAGCTGATCGACGAAGGGCATCGCGTCCCGCTCGAAGCGGGCCCTGCGCTCGTCCGTCTTCTCGGTGGTCAACCGCACATCCCCTCGCGTCGGATGCTTTCCCGCCGAGGATACGCGCACAGGCATGCCCACAGATTCACTTCCGGCGGGTGTGCTCGTGCTCACCGCGGCCACGCCGACCGGCGGCGCCGTCGCAGGCCAGTCCGGAGCGCCCAGCAACTGACGCAGCTGCCGCGCTCCCCGCTCGTCCCGTTCCCGGGCCTGCGTCTCGATCGGCACCCGGTCACCCCCCTCGCCAGAAATGTCGTCCGAGGGGTGCAACGGCACGAACCGGCGGGGCATTCCGGCCGGGCCTCCCGTTCCTGGTCCCGGCCCCGGCGGGACGCCGACGCTGGGACCAGGAAGGGCCTGGGAGGACCGGCGCCGCCGCCCGAACCGGGCGTCCGGCGCCATCCGATGCAACGACCCGCCGCGGCCACCGGACACGGCCGGCCGGAGCGTCGCCCCTTCCCCGGGGCGCGTCCTCGCCCGCCCGCGGCGCGCGTCGGCCCGCGCGCCAGCGCCCACCAACCGGGCCGCGCCCGGCAGGGCCGGAACGGAGGCTCGCGCCCACGAACGGCGGGACGGAAGTCGCGCGAGGGGAAGGTCGCGCCGGGGATCAGGGCCGCGCCCAGCCCTGGTCGCGCAGCCAGTCGCGCACCGCCGCGGCCGTGCCGGTCGGGTCGCCCCGCAGGTCGTGCCGCTCCCCGGGTCGGGTGACCACGCGCACCGCGGGCCCGGGCTCCGGCACCCCGAACGGGTCGCGGTCGCCGTTGACCACCAGGGTCGGCAGGCCGGTCACCAGTTCCGAGGCCCGGGACCGCTCCGGGCGGCCGGGCGGGTGCAGCGGGAACGCGAGCGCGACCACACCGGCGGCGCCGACCGCCCGCGCGGTGCGGCAGGCCACCCGCGCGCCGCTGGAGCGCCCACCCACCAGCAGGGGTACGCCGGGATGCCGCCCCCGCAGCACGGCGAGCACGACGCTCCACGCCTCGTCGAGGTGCCCCGCCGGAGCCGGGGCGCGCCGGCCGGCCACGCGGTACGGCTGGGTCACCCGCGCCACCACCAGGCCCGCGCCGACCGCCGCGTCGCGGAGCGCGAGCAGGTCGGGGGCGTCGACGCCACCGCCCGCGCCGTGGCCGAGCGCCAGCACGGCGGTCGGCGGGCCGGTCGGCAGGTCGGTGACGACCCGGGCGGGCCCGCGCGGAGTGGGTAGCTCGTCGGTCTCGGGCACCAGCCCATTCTGGGGCGTCCGGAACACGACGCGGGGCCGGCCCGCGTGATCGCGGGCCTGCCCCGGCCGGCTCAGTCGACGGTCAGCTCAGCGGCACCAGCGTGAGCAGACGGTCCCGGACCGGCGGACCCGCCTCGTCGGCGGCGTCCGGATCCGGTTGCACCTCGTCGCGCCAGGCGACCAGCATCGCCCGCCGCTCGCGCGGGGTCGTGCCGCCCCAGACGCCGTGGCAGTCGCCCACGTCCAGCGCCCAGGCCAGGCAGGGGCCCTGCACGTCGCAACTTCGGCAGAGCGCGACAGCCGCGTCGGCCGGCTCGTTCGGCGCCGGAAAGAACGTTTCCGGGTCGACACTCTGACAGGTTCCTCTGGTCCGCCAAGCCTCGTCCTGTCGCCGCTCCCGCAACGCCCGCAGCAGTCGCGGATCTCGTCGTGCGGCGGCCACCTCGTGCGGGCGGGGCATGCGTGCCCGTGTCATCCACCCACCTCCCCCGTGGGACCGGCAAGATCGGTGAGCGTCGTCCGCCCCGTGCGAGTCGCGCCCACTACCGGCGCTGTGTTCTATCGCACTTACGGACACGGGGACAAGCCTCTACGGCAAATACGGGTAAACGAGCGGGCGACGTTTCGCCCGCAACTCTGGCAAATCACGCCCGACAATGTGCCGCCGCTGTCAGAAAAGCGTCACTTCCTCCGGCGCGGCGACGCGGGCGAGCGGCACCCTGGCGGTCAGCTCCGGCCCGTCGTTGCGCACGTTGCCCACCGCCGGCCCCACCGGACGGATCTCGAGCCGCGCCAGCCAGTCGAGCGGGGGCGGGGCGAGCAGGCCCGCCGGCTCGTCGGTGGCCGCCAGCCACGACCCCCACCGCGGCCGGGGCAGCAGCAGCGGCATGCGCTCGTGCACCTCGGCCAGCTCGCCGAGCGCGGCGGTGGTCAGCACGCTGCACGTCAGCAGCGGGCCGCCGGGCCCCTCCCATACCGACCAGATGCCGGCGAAGGCGAGCACGGAGCCGTCCAGCGGGGTCATGTAGTAAGCCTGCCTGCCCCCGCCGGGCGAGCGGACCCACTCGTACCAGCCGTCGGCCGGAACGAGGCAGCGGCGGCGGGCGAACGCGCCGGCGTACGCCCGGCTGGTGGCGACCGTCTCGGCGCGGGCGTTGATCATGCGGGCGGCGCCGGCGGGCGACCGGGACCAGGCCGGCACCAGCCCCCAGCGCCCGACCGACAGCGCGCGGTGGCCCTCCGGGCTGACCCGCACGAGCGGCACCGGGTCGGTGGGCGCGACGTTGTGGTCGGGGTCGAGCCGGCCGCCGGTCTCGTCGTGGGACTCGAACAGCGCGCTCAGGTCGCCCGCGCTCCGGGTCGTCGCGTACCTCCCGCACATGCCGCACACGCTAACCCGCCGGGCGTCGCCCGGCTGTCCCGCTGGCCGGGAGCCGGGACGGTGCCGGGCGTCATCCCCGGCGGACACGGCAGAATGTAACCGTGGGGAACCTGACCGCGACCCGGCCGCCGCAGCCGTGGACCGCTCCGACCGCCTCCGACCCGGTCACGGCCACGCTGCGCCTGCCCGGCTCCAAGTCGATGACCGCCCGCGCCCTGGTGCTGAGCGCGCTGGCCAGCGGTCCCTCGACGCTGGCCGGGCCGCTGCGCGCCCGGGACACCGAACTGATGGCCGCCGGGCTGCGCGCGCTGGGCGCGCACATGTCGATCAGCGACGACGAGCGCTGGCTGGTCCGGCCGCACCCGCTGGTCGGTCCCGCGCACGTCGACGTCGGCCTGGCCGGCACGGTGATGCGCTTCGTCCCGCCCGTGGCCGGCCTGGCCGACGGGCGGATCACCTTCGACGGCGACCCGCAGGCCCGCACCCGGCCGCTCGGCCCGCTGATCGGCGCGCTGCGCTCCCTCGGCGTACGCGTGGACGCCCCCGCCACCGGCAGCCTGCCGCTGACCGTGCTCGGCGGCGGGCGGGTGACCGGCGGCGAGGTGGTGATCGACGCCTCGGCCTCCAGCCAGCTCGTCTCCGGGCTGCTGCTGGCCGCCCCGCGCTTCGACCGGGGCGTGGTGGTCCGGCACGTGGGCCCCCCGGTGCCCTCCGCGCCGCACCTGCGGATGACGGTGCAGATGCTCCGGGCCGCCGGCGCGGCCGTCGACGACAGCACCCCCGACGTCTGGGTCGTCGAGCCGGGCCCGCTGGCCGGGCGCGGCTGGGAGATCGAGCCGGACCTGTCGGGTGCGGTGCCGTTCTTCGCCGCGGCCCTGGTCACCGGCGGCGAGGTGACCCTCCAGGGCTGGCCGCGCAGCAGCGCGCAGCCGGTGGAGCAGCTCCGCTCGCTGCTGCACCGGATGGGCGGCGAGGTGACCCTCTCCACCGCCGGGCTGACCGTCCGGGGCACCGGCGCGGTGCACGGCCTCGACGCCGACCTCTCCGACGTCAGCGAGCTGACGCCCGCGCTGACCGCGCTGGCCATGCTCGCCGACTCGCCGTCCCGGTTCACGGGCGTCGGTCACATCCGGGGCCACGAGACCGACCGGCTGACCGCGCTGGCGCGGGAGTTCGCCGCGCTCGGCGCGGACATCACGGAGTCCCCCGACGGGCTGGAGATCCGGCCCCGGCCGCTGCGCGGCGGGGTGTTCGAGACCTACCACGACCACCGGATGGCGCACGCGGCGGCGGTGGCCGGGCTGGCCGTGCCGGGCATCGAGCTGAGCGACGTGGCGTGTACCTCGAAAACCATGCCCGAGTTCCCGGCACTATGGTCGGCGATGGTGACCGGCAAGAGCTGACACGACGGGGGGCGGGTCCTGGCGACCAGACGGCGGGAGTACGACGAGGACGACGTCCGGGTACGACCCGGGAAGTCGTCACGCCCACGTACGCGCACCCGGCCCCGGCACGCGGACGCCGTCGACGGCTTCGTGATCGCCGTCGACCGGGGCCGCTACACGTGCGTGCCGCCCGACGGGGGGCCGGACGCGCCCACGGTCACCGCCATGCGGGCCCGGGAGCTGGGCCGCAAGTCGGTGGTGGTCGGCGACCGGGTCAGCCTGGTCGGGGACACCTCCGGCGCGGCCGGGGCGCTGGCCCGGATCGTCCGGATCGCCGAGCGGACGTCGGTGCTGCGGCGCACCGCAGAGGACGACGCGACCACCGCCGAGGGGCGGCTGGAGCGGGTGGTGGTGGCTAACGCCGACCAGTTGGTGATCGTCAGCGCGCTGGCCGACCCACCGCCGCGCACCGGGTTCATCGACCGCTGCCTGGTGGCCGCGTACGACGCCGACATCGAGCCGCTGCTCTGCCTGACCAAGGCCGACCTGGCCGGCCCCGAGGGGGTGCTCGGCTACTACGCCGAGCTGGAGCTGCCGTACGTGCTGATCCGGCCGGACTCCGACCTCGACGCCCTGCGCAGCCTGCTCGCCGGCCGGATCTCCGTCATGGTGGGGCACTCCGGGGTGGGCAAGTCGACGCTGGTCAACCGGCTGGTGCCGGACGCCGCGCGGGCGGTCGGCACGGTCAGCGCGATCGGCCGGGGCCGGCACACCTCCACGAGTGCGGTGGCGCTGCGGCTGCCCCCACTGCCCGACCGCGACGACGACCGGGGGCAACTCCAGCTCGGCGCGTCCGCCGCCGCGCCGCGACCCGGAGCAGCCGCCGGCTGGATCATCGACACTCCGGGGGTGCGCAGCTTCGGGCTGGCACACGTCTCCGCCGACAGCCTGCTGCACGGCTTCCCCGACCTGGTGGAGGGCACGGTCGACTGCCCCGCCAACTGCCCGCACACCCCGGAGGCTCCCGACTGCGGGCTCGACGCCTGGGTGGCGGCCGGCAAGGCGGACCCGCGCCGGCTGGCCTCGTACCGCCGGCTGCTCGCCTCCCGGGCGGGCGAGGGGGACCCGCCCGCCGGGGCGTGAGGCCCGGGCCGTCGGTAGGTTGGGGCACGTGACCGGGTACGCCGACGACCTCGCCCTCGCCCACCTGCTCGCCGACGCCGCCGACGCCGTCTCCACGGCCCGGTTCCGGGCGCTCGACCTGCGGGTCGACGCGAAGCCCGACCTGACTCCCGTCTCCGACGCGGACACCGCCGTGGAGCGGGAGATCCGGGCGCTGCTGGCCACGCACCGGCCGGCCGACGGCCTGCTCGGCGAGGAGTACGGCGAACAGCCGGCCAGCGGCCCGGACGGCCGGCGCTGGGTGGTCGACCCGATCGACGGCACGAAGAACTTCATCCGCGGCGTGCCCGTCTGGGCCACCCTGATCGCGCTGCTGGAGGGGGACCGCCCGGTCGCCGGCCTGGTCTCCGCGCCGGCCCTCGGCCGCCGCTGGTGGGCGGCGCTCGGCGAGGGCGCGTACGCGGGGCCGGACGCCGCCGGCGGGGCACCCATCCGGGTCTCCGGCGTCCGGGACCTGGCGGACGCGAGCTTCTGCTACTCGTCCCTGACCGGATGGGAGTCCGCCGGCCGGCTGGACGCGATGCTCCAGCTCATGCGGGACACCTGGCGCAGCCGGGCGTACGGCGACTTCTACGGCTACATGCTGCTCGCCGAGGGCGCGCTGGACGTGATGGTGGAGCCGGAGCTGTCGCTGTGGGACGTCGCCGCGCTGGTGCCGATCGTCACCGAGGCGGGCGGGACGTTCACGGACCTTTCCGGGCAGCCCGCGCCCTCGGGCGACGCCGGCACCGAGAGCAGCGCGGTGGCCAGCAACGGCCCGCTGCACGCCGACATCCTCGCCCGGCTGGGTCGGCCAGCCGAGCACTGACCTCCGGCAACCTCTATCCTCGCCAGGTGGTCTCCTCCGGGTGGTGCTTCCTCGCGGCGATGATCGTCGCGTACGGCGTCGCCAACCTGCTCCAGTCGGTCGCCGCCGCCCGCACCACCGTGCACCACACCTTCGACCCGGGGCTGCTGCTGCGGCTGGCCGGGCACCGCACCTACCTGGTCGGGCTGGCGTGTCAGGTGGCCGGGTTCGTGCTGGCCTTCCTGGCCCGGCGGGACCTGCCGCTCTTCCTGGTGCAGTCCAGCGTCGCGGCCGGGCTCGGGGTCACCGCCCTGCTCGGCGTGCTGGTGTTGAAGTGGCGGTTGCCGACGGCCGAGGTGGCCCTGCTGGTGCTGCTCTTCGCCGGGATCTCCGCGCTGGTGCTCTCCGCCCGGCCCGCGCCGTCCAAGCCGCTCGGCACCGCCGGCATGATCGCCCTGGCGGTGGTGCTCGGCGTGATCGCGGTGCTCGGCTTCTTCGCCGTACGCCTGCACGGGGCGCCGGGCTCGGTGGCGCTCGGCTCGCTGGCCGGGCTGGCGTTCTCCGCCGCCGCGGTGGCCGCCCGACCGCTGGCCTCGGCCTCCACGGCGGAGGCGCTCGTCCGGGACCCGCTGCTCTACCTGCTGATCGCGCACTCGATCGTCGGCCAGTTGCTGCTCGGCCTGGCCATGCAGCGCGGCTCGACCACGGCCGCCGTGGCCGCGATGGACGCCGCCGGGGCGGTGCCCGCCGCGATCGTCGGCCTGCTGCTGCTCAACGACAAGATCTGGCCCGGCCGGGAGTGGCTCGCCGCGGCCGGGTTCCTGGTCACCCTCGCCTCGGTCATCGGCCTCACCCGGTACGCCGAACCCCAGCACCACCACCCGGTGGCCGGGGCACGGGACCGGGCCGTGGTCGGCGTCGGCCGCCCGATCTGAGGCACGGGGCCGGCGGGCTGCTCCCTCAGGCCGCCTCGACCGGCTTGCGGCGGCGCACCACCCGCTCGTAGAGCCGTTCCAGCGCGCCCGCCGTCCGTTCCCAGGTGTAACTGCACCGCACCCGGTCGACGGCGGCGTGCCCGTACGCGAACCGTCCGGCGTTGTCGGAGAGCAGCCGGCGCAGGGTCACGCCGAGGACCCGCACGTCGCCCGGCGGCACCAACCGCCCGGTGACCTCGTCGACCACCGCGTCGGCGATCCCGCCCATGGCGTAGCCGACCACCGGCACGCCGCAGGCCATCGCCTCCAGCGACACCCGCCCGGCGGACGAGTAGTGCGGGGTGCAGGCGACCACGTCGGCCGAGCGGTACCAGGTGGCCATCTGCTCGTGCGGCACCGCGCCCACCAGCGTCACCTGGTCGGCCACCCCGTTCCGCTCGGCCAGCTCGCGCAGGCGGCGTGCCTCGGCGTGGCCGGCGAGCTGCTCGGCGGGCGGGCCGCCGGCGATCACCAGCTCGGCGTCGCCGACGAGCCGCATGGCCCGGATCAGGTCCTCCTGGCCGTGCCCGGCCGACAGTCCGACGGAGAGGATCCGGGACCGCTGGTCGCGGGGCGCGGCCTCGCCGTCGGGGTGGAACTGCTCGGTGTCGACGCCGGCCGGCACCATCGCCACGGAGGCGCGTTGCAGCCCCATCCGGGTCAACTCGTCGACCTCGTCGTTGCACTGGGCGACCGCGACGTCCACCGCCCGGGTCAGCGCCCGCTCCAGCGGGATCCGCTCCCCCGGGCCGTCGTACTCGCGGCCGAGGTGGCGCAGTTGCTCGACACCGAGGGAGTGGAAGGTCTGCACCACCGGGGTGTCGGTCTCACGCACCGCGTGCGCCGCGGCCAGCCCGCCGATCCAGTAGTGCCCGTGCACCACCTCCGGCTGCCAGTCGCCGGCCCACCGGTCCGCCAGCCAGGTGCCGAACTCGGCCACGTGGGGGACCAGCTCGACGGTGGGAATCGGGGCGGCCGGGCCGACGGGCACCCGCTCCACCCGGTAGCCGTCGACCGTCGCCGTGTCCGGCAGGCCCGGGTCGTCGCGCCGTTCGTACACCCGGACGTCGTGGCCCCGCGCGGCCAGTTCGGCGGCGACCCTCGCGATGTGCTGGTGGGTGCCGACGGTCGGAGCGTCGGCACGCCTGGGCGGGCCGGCGTGCGCGCAGACGAGGCCGACGCGCATGGGTCACCTCCATGCGATCTTCTCGAGCGGTGGTCCTCGGTCAGAGGGTCCCATTAACCAGACCCCCGGGAGCCGAAACCTGGCAGATCGGGAAGAGCCCGGCGGGTGCTTGCGCGACGGCAAGCGTCGCGGCCGGGTCACGCGTCACCCACCGACCGTCATCCGGCCCACAATCGGCCGCATGACCCCTGCCAACCGGGGTACCGCCCAGGAATGCCTCTCACCCGCAGCCTCGCCGACGCCACCGTGGTGCTCACCGGCGCCTCCAGCGGGATCGGGACGGCCACGGCGTACGCCCTCGCCCGATGCGGCACCGCCGTCGTGCTGGCCGCCCGCAGCGAACCGGCCCTCCGGCAGGTCGCGCAGCGGTGCCGGGAGCTGGGCGGGCGGGCGCTGGTCGTGCCGACCGACGTGACCGACCCGGCGGCCGTCGAGCGGCTCGCCGCCCGCGCGGTGGCCGAGTTCGGCCGGATCGACGGGTGGGTCAACAACGCCGCGGTCAGCGCGGTCGGGCTCTTCGACGAGATCCCGGTGGAGGAGTTCCGTCGGGTGCTGGAGGTGAACCTGCTCGGCGCCGCGTACGGCACTCGGGCCGCCCTGCCCCACCTCGGCGCGGCGGGGGGCGGGGTGCTGGTCAACAACGCCTCGGTGCTGGCCGAGGTGGCGATGCCCTACCAGTCGGCGTACAACGCCACGAAGCACGGCATCCGCGGCCTGGCCGACACGGTCCGCCAGGAGCTGCGGGTCACGGGGCGGGGCAACATCTCGATCTGCACGGTGCTGCCGGCCACCATCGACACCCCGTTCTTCCGGCACGCCGCCAACCACAGCGGGCGGGAACCGGTGCCGCCGCCCCCGGTCTACCCGCCGGAGGTGGTGGCGGAGACGATCGTCCGGATGCTGCGCCGGCCGCGGCGCGAGGCGTACGCCGGTGGGGCCGCCCGGCTGATCGGCCTGCAGTGGCGGGTCGCCCCGGCGCTGGCCGAACGGGCGCTCGGCTGGTACGCCCACCGCACCCAGTTCGGGCCGGCCCCGCAGCTCGACAGCACCGGCAACGTCTTCCAGGCCGCCGCGGCGGCGCGGCGCGACGGCGGCTGGCACGGCCGGCGACGGCACCTGGTGCGGATGACCGCCGCCTTCGGGCTGGCGGCGGCGGGAACGGCCGTCGGGACGGTGGCGGCGATGGCCCGCCGAGCGCGGACGGACCGCTGATGCGCCGGGCCGAGCGGAGCGGTGCGGGGCCCGGCCCGGGAGGGCACAATGGGACGATCATGCCGACCGACGTGCGTTGCCGGATGGAGACGGACGAGTCGTCCGGGGTGGTCCGGCTGACCGGCGTCCTCGACCGGCTTGCGGTCGGCACGGTGCGCGCCGGGCTGCTCGCCCGGCTCTGCGCCCGGCCCGGCCCGGTGGTGGCCGACCTGACCGGCCTGGTGATGCCCGATCCGGCTGCCCGGGGCGTCTTCGCGGAGGTGCGCCGGGAGGTCCTCGACTGGCCCGCCGCCGACCTGCTCCTCTGCGACCCGACCGGCACCGTCGACGGCACGCCGGCCTGGCCGACCCTGGCGGGGGCAACGGCCGGGCTGGCCGCCGCGCCGATGGCCGCGGTGGTCAGCGCCGACTTCCCACCCGCCGTGGAGGCCGCCCGGCAGGCCCGGCACCTCGTCACCGAGGGCTGCCGCCGCTGGGGGCTGGACGAGCTGGCCGAGCCGGGGTGCATCGCGGTCACCGAGCTGGTCGGCAACGTGGTCGCCCACGCGCACACCGCGATGACGGTACGGCTGGCGCCCCGGGACGACGACACCCTGCACCTCGCCGTGCGCGACCACTCGTCGCGGCAGCCGGCCTTCGCCGGGCCGGCGCCGGTGGACACCGTCGGCGGGCGCGGCCTGCTGCTGATCGACACCGTCGCCCGCCGCTGGGGCAGCAGCCGGGTGCCGGACGGCAAGGTCGTCTGGTGCGTCCTGTACGCCGCGGACGAGGCCGGCCTCGGCGGCTGACCGCCGCCCCGATCCTCCCCGTCCGTCCCGAAAAGCGACGCTTCCGCCCGGATGGCCACGCCCGGCACCGGTTACGCCGGGAGGGCAGTGGGTAGTGGTCAGCCATGCGCGACGACCAGTACCCGACCCCCGTGTCCGACCCCGAGGCGGAGGGCCTGCCCGACACCGCCGACGACGACTCGACCGCCAACGACGACGTCCTGACCGGGCGCGAGGCGGACGGACCGGAGCCGGCGCAGCTACCCGCCGACCGGACGCCGGTGGCGGTGGACCGGTACGGGACCACCGCCGAGGAGCAGCTCGACGGCGAGTCGCTGGACTACAAGCTCGACCGGGAGCAGCGCGAACGCCCGGCCGACGACCCGCTGGCCGGCCCCGTCGACCCGGACATCGCCGCCGAGGCCGACAGCGAGGAGGCCGCCGCCCAGGCCCAGCTTGACGCGGACGTGATCGACCCGGGTCCCACCTCCGACCCGCACTCGCCGGTCTCCCTCTACGACCACGGCAAGCTCGGCACGACCGCCGACGCCCAGGTCGGCCGGCTCGTCGAACCGGACGAGGGGGCGCACACCGACCAGGAGACCGACTCGGTCGCGTACGACGCCGGGTCGGCCGGCGGCGGGGCGAGCGCCGAGGAGCTGGCCATCCACGAGACGCGCCCGCCGCACTCGGTCTGAGGCGGCCGGAGGGCTGTCGGGGCTGTCCGGCAGCCCTCAGCCGTCCAGGCCCCGCTCGATCGCGTACCGGGTCAGCTCGACCCGGTTGTGCAGCTGTAGCTTGCCCAGCGTGTTCTGCACGTGGTTCTGCACCGTACGGTGCGACAGCCCGAGCCGGTCGGCGATCTGCTTGTAGGACATCCCCTTGGCCACCAGGCGCAGCACCTCGGTCTCCCGGTCGGTGAGCCGGGGCGCCGGGTCCCGGCCCGCCGTCGGGGCGGCCCCGGCCGGGGCGGCGGCCAGCCGGCGGTACTCGCCGAGGACCAGGCCTGCCAGGCCGGGCGTGAAGACCGGCTCCCCCGCCGCCGTCCGGCGCACGGCGTCCAGGAACTCGGCCGGGGCGGCCGACTTCACCAGGTAGCCGGTGGCGCCCGCCTTCACCGCGTCCAGCACGCTCTGCTGCTCGCCGCTGGCCGACAGCATCAGCACCCGCACCTCCGGCAGCGCGGCGCGCAGCCCGCGGATCACCTCCACCCCGGAGACGTCCGGCAGTTGCAGGTCGAGGACCACCACGTCGGGGCGGGCGGCGGCGGCCACCCGGACGGCCTGCCGGCCCTCGCCGCTGGTGGCGACGACGACGTGGCCGGCCTCGGTGAGGTCCCGGGCCACCCCTTCCCGCCACATCGGGTGATCGTCGACCACCATCACGCGCACACCCGTCATGAGCCCATCTTCGTTCGCGACCCGCGGGGCTCGCAGATCCGGCTCACTCCTCGCGCGCACCCTCGCTCGCGACTGCGGGGGTCGCGGATCCGGCTCGTTCCTCGCGCTCACCGTCGCTCCTCCCTCCGGACGGTCAGTTCCACCTCGGTACCGGCACCGGGCGCGGAGGTGATCCGCACCGTGCCGCCGAGGTCGGCGAGGCGACCCCGGATGGACCGCGCGACGCCGAGCCGCCCCTCGGCGGCGGCCTCGGCCAGGCGGCCGTCCGGGAAGCCCGGCCCCTCGTCGCGGACGGAGACCGTCACCGTCGCCCCCTCGTCCTCGATCAGCACCCAGGCCCGCCCGTCCGCGTGCCGGGCGACGTTGTCCAGCGCGGCGGCGGTCGCGGCGGCCAGCTCGTGGGCCACCGGCCCGGGCAGCGGCACCGGGGTGGCCGGCGCGGACAGCGAGACCGCCGCCGAGGCGTACCGGCCGACCAGCGCCCGCAGGTCCACCGGCCCGCCGTCGGTGTCGGCGCCGGCCGGCGCGGTGCCGGCGATCAGGGCGCGCAGCGCGGCCTCCTGCTCCCCCGCGAGCCGGGCCAACTCGCCGGCCTCGCCGTCCAGGTGGGCGCCGCGCCGCTGCACCAGGGCGAGCACCTGGAGAACGCCGTCGTGGATGTCCCGGGCCAGCCGCTCCCGCTCCCGGGTCGCCGCCTCCAGCTCCACCGCCCGGTGCAGCCGCTCCTCGGCGGTCACCGCCAGCCGGGCGACGTGCCCGACGACGACCCCGGCGAGCAGCAGCAGGATCACCCCCGTGAGCGAGGACTGGCCGATCCGTTCGCGGGTGACGAGGTCCGCCGCGCCGACCGCCAGGGCGGCCGCCGTGCCCCGGCGCCGCCCGCCGGAGACGGCCCAGGCGAGCACCGGGCCGGCCAGCCAGGCCACCGCCAGGGTCGGCACCCCGGCGGCGAGCGTCGCACGCCCGACCACCCACGGGCTGGCCAGCAGGATGCCGAGGACGACCGCGAGGTCCGCGGCGAGCAGCGGCCAGCCCCGCCGGGCCGGGCGGGCGTAGCCGACGGCGGTCACCCCGGTCCAGGCCGCCATCAGCAGGACCACGCCGACGGCCGCCAGGGGGTGGGCGTACCGGTCGAAGTGCCGGAGCGCCAGCACGCAGACGTACGCCAGGGAGGCCACCCGGAACACGGCGATGGCCCGCCAGAGCGGGACCTCGAAACCACCGGGCGGCGTCGGCACGGTCGTCACGATGCCACAGCCCGCCCGGCGGCCCGACGGGCTGGCGGATGCACGCCGGGAAGCGCTGGCGTACGGTGGGAATTCCGCAACAAGTTCTGTGATCGCTGTCGGGACGGGGCCATGACGAGTGCAGAATCCCCGGCACCGCGTACGGTTGTGCCCATCGAACCTTCCCTCCTGATCGCCGAAGCCTTCGACCAGGCCCAGGTGACCGAGTTGCGACACTCGGTCACTTCCTGCGCGCACACCGCCGGGCTGGCCGGCCAGCGCCTGGACGACTTCGTGCTGGCGGTCAACGAGCTGATCACGAACGCGGTCCGGCACGGCGGGGGCCGGGGCTGGCTGCGACTGTGGCGGCAGTCGGGGCTGCTCGTCTGCGAGGTCTCCGACCACGGCGGGGGGATCAGCAAGCAGCGGCTCGGCGACCGGGCCCGCCCCGCACCGGACACCGCGGGCGGGTGGGGCCTCTGGTTGGCCCGGGAGTTGAGCGACAGCATGGAGGTCGAGACCGGCGCCGCCGGCACGACCGTACGGATCAGCGCCTCCGTCGGCACCCCCGAACACACCGGCCGCCACCGCCGCGACTAACCCTTCCCTTCCCCGCCTCCCCCTCCCCGGCGATCTTGCACTTTCGGCCCTCGAAATGGGCGCCTTGCCCTATTCGCCGGGGCAACAAGTGCAAGATCGCGGGAGTGGGGAGGGGCGGGGGGCAGGAGGGGTGGGGGGTCAGGAGAAGAGGGCGCTGACGGACTCGCCGTTGTGGATGCGGCGCATCGCCTCGGCGAGCGCCGGAGCCACCGAGAGGACCGCCAGCTTCGGCACCCGCTTGTCGGCCGGGATCGGCACGGTGTTGGTGCAGACGATTTCCAGCACGCCCTCCTGCTCGCTGAGCCGCTGGAGCGCGCCGCTGGAGAAGAGGCCGTGCGTGCAGGCCAGCCGGATCGAGCGGACCTTCCGCTCGCGCAGGTGCTCCATCAGCTCGATCACCGTGCTGCCCTTGGCGATCTCGTCGTCCAGCACGATCACGTCCCGGTCGGCCACGTCGCCGATCACCGCGCTGATCTTGACTCGGTCGTCGCTGAACCGCTGCTTCGCCCCGGCCGCCACCGGCGTGCCGAGCCGGCGGGCGAACGCCGCGGCCTCCTTGGCGTTGCCCAGGTCCGGCGAGACCACCACCGTGTTACTCAGGTCGTAGCGGGTGAAGTGGGCGGCCAGCTCGCGCAGCGCGTGCAGGTGGTCAACCGGCACGCTGAAGAAGCCGTGCACCTGGGGCGAGTGCAGGGTCATCGCCAGCACCCGGTCCGCCCCCGCCGAGGTGAGCAGGTCGGCCACGAGCCGCCCGCCGATGGAGATACGCGGCGCGTCCTTCTTGTCCGACCGGGCGTACGCGTAGTGCGGCAGCACGACGGTGATCCGGCCGGCGGAGGCGCCCCGGGCCGCATCGATCATCAGCAGCAGCTCGACCAGGTTCTCCTGCACGGGCGGGACCAGCGGCTGGATCAGGAAGACGTCCCGCTCCCGGCAGTTGGCCTGCAACTGCACTTCCAGGCAGTCGTTGGCGAACCGGGACACCCGCACCGGGTGCAGGGGCACACCGAGGTGGGCACAGATCTCGGCGGCGAGGTCGGGATGGGCGGTACCACTGAAAACGGCGATGTCACGCACGTCCGCACATCGTACGGACGGCACCCGGACCGGGCCTCGATCGGGGCCGCGCCGGTCGGCGGAGCGGGGCCGGTCCGGGTACGGTGCTGCCGTGACCCCCCAGTACGTCGCCGCCATCGACCAGGGCACCACCTCCTCGCGGTGCATCGTCTTCGACCATGCCGGGGAGATCGTCTCCGTGGCGCAGCGGGAGCACCGGCAGATCTTCCCCCGGCCCGGCTGGGTGGAGCACGACGCCGAGGAGATCTGGGACAACGTGGAGCTGGTGGTCCGGGAGGCGTTGCGGGCCGCCGGGACCGACGCCGCCGGGCTCGCCGCCGTGGGCATCACCAACCAGCGGGAGACCACCCTCGTCTGGGACCGGGCCACCGGGCGGCCGGTGGCCAACGCGATCGTCTGGCAGGACACCCGCACCGGGCCGCTGCTGCGCGAGCTGGCGCAGGCGTACGGCGAGGAGTGGTTCCGCTCCCGCACCGGCCTGCCGCTGGCCACCTACTTCGCCGGGCCGAAGCTGCGCTGGCTGCTGGCGCACGTCGACGGGCTGCGCGAGCGCGCCGAGGCCGGCGAGGTGCTGTTCGGCACGATGGACAGCTGGCTGGTCTGGAAGCTGACCGGTCGGCACGTGACCGACGTGACCAACGCCAGCCGCACCATGCTGATGGATCTGACCACCCTCGACTGGGACCCGGAGCTGCTCGACGCGATGGGCGTGCCGGCCGCGATGCTGCCGGAGATCCGCAGCTCGGCCGAGTTCTACGGGGAGGGCACCGGGGTGCTGGCCGGGGTGCCGGTGGCCAGCGCGCTCGGCGACCAGCAGGCCGCCCTGTTCGGGCAGACCTGCTTCCAGCCGGGCGAGGCGAAGTGCACCTACGGCACCGGCAGCTTCCTGCTGCTCAACACCGGGGCCAGCCCGGTCACCTCGTCGCACGGCCTGCTCACCACGGTCGCCTACCGGATCGAGGGGCAGCCCGCCGCGTACGCGCTGGAGGGGGCCATCGCGGTCACCGGCTCGCTGGTGCAGTGGCTGCGGGACAACCTCGGGCTGATCTCCACCGCCGGTGAGGTGGAGGCGCTGGCGGGCACCGTCGACGACAACGGCGGCTGCTATGTCGTACCGGCCTTCTCCGGGTTGTTCGCCCCGCACTGGCGCAGCGACGCGCGGGGCGTGATCGCCGGGCTGACCGGCTACATCACCAAGGGGCATCTGGCCCGGGCCGTGCTGGAGGCGTCGGCCTGGCAGACCCGCGAGGTGGTCGACGCGATGAACGCCGACTCCGACGTGGCGCTGCGCCGGCTCCGGGTCGACGGCGGGATGACCGCCAACGGGCTGCTCATGCAGTTCCTCGCCGACGTGCTCGACGTGCCGGTGGTCCGCTCCCGGATCACCGAGACCACCTGCCTCGGCGCCGCGTACGCGGCCGGCCTGGCGGTCGGCTTCTGGCCGGACCTGGCGACCCTGCGCGCCAAGTGGCGCTCCGACGCGCAGTGGGAGTCGACCATGGACCCGGCCCACCGCGAGCGCGAGCTGCGCAACTGGCGCAAGGCCGTCGAGCGCACCCTCGACTGGGTGGACTAGTCGGGAAATTTCGCCCGCATGCTGTAGCCGGTCTTCAGTGGCCGCATCATCTGCGCGAGGAGCGTCATGGTGACGGCCGCCCGGCGCACCCCGTTGTCCAACCCCAGCTCGGAACAGCCGCTGTAGGTGACCCGGACCGGCGTCTCGCCGTCCGGGCCGCGCACGAGGAGCAGGGCGTCGTAGCGGGCCGGGTCGGGCCGGCAGTCGTTTCCGGCGAGGTCGGGGTTGCCGCCGGGCCGTGCCCTGTTCAGCGCGCTCGCGAGGGCGGCCGCGTCGGAGCCGGTCAGCCGGGCCGACGTCCGGAGCCGGTCACTGTGCACCCCGGCCCCCTCCTCCCCGTAGGCGCAGATGGCGATCGAGGACGGATCGGCCGGGACGAAGGGGGTGCGGCCCGGGAGCATGGCCACCTCGGGCACCGGAGCGCCGGACCTGTCCTGCTCCGGCGGCGGGGCCGAGGCGACAAACGGGCGGCGGGTGGCGCAGCCGACGTGGTCGGTCTCCACCAGCCGGAGGCTGTCGAGGATCCGCCGCGTGGTGGCCTCGTCCCGAGTCCGCACGGTCACCGCGACCTGCCGCGCCGAGACGGTGATGGTACCGGCGTACCGCCCGTCGGGCAGCCGCCCCTCGGCGCGGACGGCGGGCACCCCGCCCACGTCGACGGCCCGCTCCGGCAGCGCGCCGGCGCTCGGCCGCCCGCTCGGCTCCCTGGCGGGCAGTTCGGTCAGCGGGCCGCCGCCCGGCCGCTCGCCGATTTCCGCGAGCTCCTTGTGGGCCGGCTCCGGGGTGAAGCAGCTAAACTGCGCGTCGACACCCCGGACCACGCTCGGCGCGCCGGTCATCCCGCAGCCGGAGTCGTTGACCGTCCAGTGCGCCGGCACCCGGATCTCCGCGCCGAGGGAGCTCTCCCACCGCCAGTCCGCGGTCGCCGCCCGGTCCTCGGCCGCCACGTCCACGGCAGGGGGGCGGGCCGGGCGGTCGCTGGTCAGCGCCGGAACCACCCCCACGGTGACGAGCACCGCCACGGCTACTGCCCCGGTCCCGGCCACCCGGACGCGGCGACGCCGCCGGGCCACCCGCGCCCGTACCGCCCCGGCCAGGTCCGCCCCGCCCTCCTCGGCCTCGGCCTCGTGGCTGAGGAAGGTGTCCCGGACCAGCGTCTCGACGTCGTACCGGCTCATGGCAGCGCCTCCCGATCGATCGTGGGCACCGTGGCCCGGAGCGTGGCGAGGGCCCGGGCAGCCTGCGACCGCACGGTGGCCGGGGCGCAGCCGAGGACCTCGGCGATCTGGGTGTCGGAGAGGTCCTCGTAGTAGCGCAGCACCAGCACCGCCCGCTGGCGGCGCGGCAGCCGGCGCAGCAGCGCCCAGGCGGCGTCGCGCGCCGCGTGGCTGCCGGCGTCGTCCGGGCCGGCCGCCCCGTCAGCGGGGGCGGCGACCGGCAACTCGCGCGAAGAGAGCCGCCGCCACCAGCGCAGGTTCTCGTTGACCAGGACCTGCTTGAGGTACGCCTCGGGCCGGCTCATCCCGGCCACCCGCGCCCACCGCACGTACGCCTTGGCCAGCACCGACTGCACCAGGTCCTCGGCCTGGTGCCGGTCCCCGGTGAGCATCAGCGCGAACCGCAGCAGGGCTCCCCCGCGGGCGGTCACGAACTCCTCGAACGTCGGCTGCATGGCACCTCCGCCCCAGGAAGTCCGTGGGGTGGCCGAGGTGCTGCACCGGTCGGGAAATCAGCCCCAGCGGTTGCCGGTGAGCTTCTCGTAGACGTCGACGTAGCGGGCCCGGGTCGCCTCGACCACCTCGGCCGGCACCTCGGGCGCCGGGGCCTGCTTGTCCCAGCCGCTCTCCACCGCCCAGTCCCGGACATACTGCTTGTCGTAGGAGAACTGCGCCCGGCCCGGCTGGTACGACTCGGCCGGCCAGAACCGGGACGAGTCGGAGGTGAGCAGCTCGTCGCCGACCGTCAGGGTGCCGTCCGGCGCCCAGCCCAGCTCGATCTTGGTGTCGGCGACCAGGATGCCCCGGTCGGCGGCCAACTCGGCGCCCCGGCGGTAGAGGTCGATGGTGATCTGGCGCAGCCGCTCGGCGGTCTCGGCGCCGACCTTGTCCACCACCTCGGCGAAGGTGATCGGCTCGTCGTGCTCCCCCACCGGCGCCTTGGTAGACGGGGTGAAGATCGGCTCGGGCAGGATGGACGCCTCGACCAGGCCGCGCGGCAGCTCCACGCCGGAGACGGCACCGGTGCGCTGGTACTCCTTGAGGCCGCCGCCGGTCAGGTAGCCCCGGGCGACGCACTCCACGGGCACCATCTCCAGCCGCCGGCAGCGGATCGCCCGCCCGGCGAATTCGGCCGGCACGTCGGTGGCGGAGATGACGTGGTTCGGCACCAGGTCGGAGAGCTGTTCGAACCACCACAGGGACAGCGCGGTGAGCAACTTGCCCTTGTCGGGGATCGGCGTCGGCAGCACCACGTCGTAGATCGAGATGCGGTCGGAGGCGACCAGGATCAGGTCGTCGCCGTCGGCGTAGACGTCCCGAACCTTGCCCGAGTGCAGAAGTTCCACGCGTCCTAGTACACCACGCGACCTGCGTACGGCCTCCGGCGGTGGCGGACGGCATCGATGCCGACGACCGCGGGTGCGGCGGTGTGGCCGGACGGACGTTGACACCCTCCCGCGCCGCCTGCGTGAATGATCCGGCCGCCCCGCCCGCCCGGTCCACCAGGAGACTCCGTGCCCGCTGCCCGCTTCCCGCTGCCCCGTCACGGGGCGGACCCGGGCCGGCGGCGGGTGCTCGCCGCGCTGCTGGGGGCGCCGGTGCTCGCCACCGGCGGGCTCACCGGGTGCAGCGAGGAGCAGACGGCCCCGGCGGAGAGCGGCCCGGTCGAGCTGTCGGTCTTCTGGTACGGCGGGGCGAAGCGGGCCGCGCTCACCGAGCAGGTGCTGCGGCTCTACACGGACCGCAACCCCCACGTCGGCTTCCGGATCACCTGGCAGGGCGTCGACGGCTACTACGACCGGCTGGCCACCCAGGCCGCGGGCGGCAACGTGCCCGACCTGATGCAGGTCGACGACAGCATGCTCGCCGAGTACGCCCGCCGCGAGATCGTCCTGGACCTCACCGGGTACGTCGCCGACCACCGGCTGGACCTGCGGAGCCTGCCGCCGGGCCTGGTCCGTTACGGGCAGGTCGACGGGCGGACGGTGGGCGTCGCCGCGGGACAGACCGCCGCCGTGCTGGTCCACAACCGCACGCTGCTGCGCCGGCTGGGCGTGCCCGAGCCGGGCGACGGGATGACCTGGCCGGAGTACGTCGCCTGGGCGCGGCGGGTCACCCGGGCCAGCGAGGGCCGGGTGGCCGGCACGATGGACGCGTCCGGCGACTACCGCGCGTTCTGGCACTGGCTGCGCGGCCAGGGCGGTGAGCTCTACCGGGGCCGGCAGCTCGGCTTCGACGCCGGCGCGCTGGTCGAGTGGTTCGAGCTGTGGCGGCGCGCCCGGTCCGACCGGGCCACCCCGAGCGCCGCCCTGGTCGAGCAGGCCGACAGCGGCGAACCGGCCCGGCAGCTGGTGGTCACCGGCGCCGCGGCCGCCTCCTTCGCCTGGTCGCACCAGCTTCCCGAGCTCCAGCGGCTCACCGGCGCCGAGCTCGGCCTGGCCGCCCTGCCCGGCCCACCGGAGGCGCAGTGGGCGCGGGCGTCGATGTTCTGGGCGGGCTTCCGCGGCACGCGGCATCCCGCCGTGGTGGCGGACGTGATCAACTTCCTGACCGGCAACGGCGAGGCGGGCGCGGTGCTCGGTCACGAACGGGGGCTCAGCCCCAGCCTCGCCGTCCGCCGCTACGCGGAGGGCAGCATCACCGACCCGGCGCAGAAGCGCGCGGCGGCGTTCGGCACCGCACTGGGCGACCGGTTGGGGCCGGCGCCCAGCCCGCCACCGCAGGGCCATCCCCGGGTGCGCGCGCTGCTGCTGGAGGCCGCCGAGAGCATCCGCAGCGGGGCGACCGGCAGCCGGGCGGCGACGTCGCGCTTCATGGCCAGGGCGGAAGCCGCCCTGGCCGGATAGCGGCCGTCCGGCAGACGCCGACCCGTCCGGCTCAGCGTGGCGGGCCGCCGCGCCGGTTGCGCATCATCCGCAGCACCAGGAAGACGATCACGGCGACCACGACGAGGCAGCAGAGCAGGCTGAGGAAGCCGAAGCCGCCACCGCGGCGTCGCCGCGCGGCCTCCACCACCAGCTCACCCGTGCCGCTGGACGCCCAGGCCGCGACGGGCACGAACACCGACAGCACGACGGCACCGAGGACCGTGCTGAGCCGGCCCCACCACTTACCGAAGGAAGACATGCTGACATCCTCGCCGACAACCGCAACCCTGGCACGCTGGTCGGCGAGGACCCGCCCGCAGGATCCGGACCGGCGCGGTCGGGTCCGGAGATACCGAAAGACCCCGGAGATCTTCTCCGGGGTCTTTCGCGAGAGTAGCGGGGACAGGATTTGAACCTGCGACCTCTGGGTTATGAGCCCAGCGAGCTACCGAGCTGCTCCACCCCGCGTCGGCATGTTTACTCTATCGCATCCCCCGCCCCGATGATCAGCGGGGCACCCGATCCCACCCGGATTCCCTCCCGGGCCGCCGCGAGGCCTGACCCGGGGCCCGGGACTGGCTGGGATTCGCGGGTCGCGTCCGCCACCGGAGGCACGGCCGGAGCCCGGTTCCTGCCCGAGAACGCGGAACGGCCCCGAGGATTCCTCGGGGCCGTTCCGACGTGGTAGCGGGGACAGGATTTGAACCTGCGACCTCTGGGTTATGAGCCCAGCGAGCTACCGAGCTGCTCCACCCCGCGTCGGCTTGTACACCGTATCTCACCACCCCCGGCCGCCGCAAAACGACCCGCGAGCGGGGCGGTCCGGGCCGCGCGCCGCCGCCCGGACCGCCGTACGGCTCAACCCAGCCAGTCCTCGATCGCGTCGACCGCCCGCCGGCTGTCGGCGTCGACCTGGGACCGCTCGGCGGAGGTGCCCTCCCAGCCCTGCTCCCAGAGCACGGTCACCACATCCCCTATTCGGATCGCCCGGATCAGCCGGACCTCCTCGCCGCCCGTCGGCTCGCCCTCGACGTCCCGACCCGGCGTCCGGATCTCGAACAGCACCGAGTCGTCGCCGAATCCGCCGTCGGCCAGCAGCCGCACCCGGGACGTCGACGGGTTGCCGCCGCTCACGCCCGGCTGCTCGGGGCAGGCTCGCACCGCCGCCCGCAGCTCGCGGAGGAAGTCGTCGGCCCGGCCCGGACGGTAGACGGTGACGCTGTGCGCGTAGCTGCCGTCGGGGACGTACCCCTGCGGGGTCTGCGGCAGCTTGTAGGCGAGGTTCCGGGTGCGGCGCTGCACGATCCCGGCGTCGCTGCCGTACCGGGCGTCGCAGAGCCCCGGCAGCGCCGCGGTGTCACGGAAGACCGGGTCGATGCCCGTCCGGTTCGCGGCCGCCTGGACGAAGAAGGCCCGGTCCGGGACCGAGGTGGGCGTACGCGGCGGCGCGGCGCCGGTGCTCCCCGCCGACGTCGCGGGCGTGCCCCTCGTCGGGGGCGTGCCCGTCACCGACGGCGCGCCGGTCGGCGTGCCCGTCGCCGCGGCAGACGGGGAAGGGGCGGTCGCCGACGGCGCCGGGGTGCCGGCAGGCGGCGTGAGGGGGGTGGCGTCCCCGGCCAGCACCAGCCGGGTGCCGGTCGCCAGCCCGCCGACCAGCAGTGCCGTCGCGAGCGCGGCACCGGTGATCCGGACCCGGGCCCGCCGGTCGGCGCGTCGCCGCACCTGCTCGGGGGCGGCCAGGGTGCGGCCGTCGGCGTCCTCGGCGAGCGACCGGTAGAGATCGGACAGTTCACGCGACATCGTTCGCCTCCAGATCCTCGACGGACAGGTCGGGCAGCAGCGTGGCCAGCCGGGCCCGGCCCCGCGCCAACCAGGACTTCACGGTGCCGGTGGGCACCTGCGTCTCCCGGGCGATGTCCTGCACCGACATGTCGAAGAGGTAGTGCAGGGCGAGCGCCTGCCGCTGGGCGGCCGGCAGTTGGCGCAGCGCGCCCACCAGCAGCACGCCCTCCTCGCCCGGCGGCGGCACCGGCTCCGGCGGCCCCGTACGGCTCAGCATCGCGCGCCAGCCGTGCAGCCGGCGCCACCGGTCGGTGGCCAGCCGCGCGACCACGAGCCGCAGCCAGGCCTCCGGCGCCGGGTGGGTGGTCAGCCGGCCCCACTGCCGCCAGGCCCGGGCGTACGCCTCCTGCACGAGGTCCTGCGCCTCGGTGTGGTCGCCCACCACGGCGTAGCCGTAGCGGAGCATCCGCCGCGAGGTGCTCCGGTAGAACTCGTCGAAGCTTGTCGCGTCCCTCATCTTTCGACCACACTCCCCCGGCCGTTCCTGCCTCTTGCAGGGAAGACGGCGTCAGGAGGGGGCGGGTTGCGGGGGTCCGGCCGCCGGTCGGGAAAGCGACAGCGCCCCCGGCGCCGGGGACCGGAATCGGTCCGCGGGCCGGGGGCGCTGCGGCGGATTGCCCGGTCAGCCGCTCGGCGTCGGGGCGGCGCTGCCGCTGGCCGCCGGGGATGCCGGCGGGCTACCGCTGGGCGTGGCACCGGGCGTCGGGGCGGTCGCCGCCTGCTGGGCCCGCTGGAAGGCGGTGAGCGCCTCGTCCAGGGCCTTCAGCGCGCGCCCGTACCGCTCGAAGTCGCCGGACGTCTGCGCGGCCCGGACCTCCGTGATGGCGGCCTGGACCCGGTTGGCCGCCTCGGCCAACTCACCGGTCAGCGCGGGCGGCGTGCCGCCCGGCGGGGTGCCGCCGGGCGGTGGCGGCGCGCCCGGGGTGGCGGCCTGCTTGCCCTGCTCGACGAGCTGCTTGATGCCGTCGGCGACGTTGTTGGCCAGCACCACGTAGGAGCCGCCGTCGCCGTAGGACATCAGCACCCGCTGCAACAGCGGCGGCGCGTTCTGCGCGGCGGTCTTCACGTAGACCGGCTCGACGTAGAGCATGCCGTCGCCGAACGGCAGGGAGAGCAGGTTGCCGTACTGCACCTGCGCCTGCGCGGACTGGAGCAGGTTGAGCTGCTGCCGGATGTTGCCGTTCTGGGTCATCGACTGGTGCACCTGCACCGGCCCGGAGACCCGGGTCTGGTCGGGCAGGTCGAGCACCTCGAGCTTCGGCTGCCCGTCCACGTACGACCCGGAGATCAGCGCGGCGAGGTTCTCCCGGCCGTTCGGGGTGACCGCCGAGGTGAGCTGGAAGCGTGCCGACTCCTGGCCGGGGAACTGCGTGAACAGGTAGTACGGCGGCTGCTTCTGGCCGGTGTCGGGGGCGTCCGGCACGTTCGGCACCTGCCAGAAGTCCTGCGCCGAGTAGAAGTCGCCGGGGTCCGTCACGTGGAACCGGGTCAGCAGGTTGCGCTGCACCTTGAACAGGTCGGACGGGTAGCGGAAGTGCTCGGCCAGCTCCACCGGGGTCTCCGACTTCGGCACCACCAGGTCGCCGCCGAACGCCTTGTTCCACGCCTTGAGCACCGGGTCGGTCTCGTCGAACTCGTAGAGCCGGACGCTGCCGTCGTACGCGTCGACGGTGGCCTTGACCGAGTTGCGGATGTAGTTGACGTTCTCCCGGGCGAGCTGGAACGTGCCCCGCCCCGTCAGCTCGTCGGCCGTCTGCTCCTGGAGGTTGATCCGCTCGGCGTACGGGTAGGTCGCCGCCGTGGTGTAGCCGTCGATGATCCACTGGATCCGGCCGTCCACCACCGCCGGGTACGGGTCGCCGTCCAGGGTCAGGAACGGGGCGACCTTCTCCACCCGGTCGCGCGGGTTGCGCACGTAGAGCAGCTTCGAGTTGTCGTTGACCGCGTCGGAGAGCAGGAAGTTCGACTCCTGCTCCTTGATCGCGTAGAGCAGCCGGCGGGTGAACGAGCCGATCTCGACGCCGCCCTCACCGGTGTAGGTGTAGGACTCGCCACCCTCGCCGACGGGGCGGTCGAACTCCGCCTTCCGCTCCGGGTCGGTCTGGCCGACGATCGCGTAGTCGCCCTCGTCCATCCGCTCGCCGTAGTAGATCCGGGGCTGCTTCGCCGGGATCTGCTCGGTCTGCGCGGCGCACTGCTCGTTCGTCTGCGCCTGGCCCTGTTGCTGCTTCTGCTGTTCCTGGGGGTCGCCGAGGAAGCCGGAGACGAAGAACGGCTGGCCGCCGCAGACCACCCGGCTGCCCGGCGCCGCCACCAGCCCGTAGCCGTGGGTGTAGACGGTGTGCCGGTTGATCCAGGTGTTCTGCTGGGGGGTCAGCTGCCGGTAGTTGACCTCGCGGAGGCCGACCACGTAGTCCTGCACCTTGCCGTTGACCGCGTACCGGTCGACGTCCAACTTCTCGCCGAAGTCGTAGAACTGCCGGACCTGCTGGCGCTGGGTGTAGGTCTCCGAGACCAGTTGCGGGTCGAGCAGCCGGATGTTCGGCACCACGGACGTGTCCGTGGCCAGGCTCGCCGGCGGGGTCAGGTTGTTCGCCGCGTAGGGCGTGGTGGTCACCGACTCCAGCCCGAACGCCGCCCGGGTGGCCTTGATGCTGCGGTCGATGTAGGGCGCCTCCTTCTCCTTGGCGCTCGGCTTGACCTCGAAGGTCTGCACCGCCCAGGGGTAGATGCCGCCGATGGCGACCGCGGAGACGCCGAGCAGGGCGAGCGAGATGCCGGGCCAGACCAGGTTCCGCATCCACGCGTTGGAGAAGACGATGATCGCGATGGCCACCACGATGGAGATGTACGCGAGGATCTCCTTGGCCGGCAGCAGCGCGTTGACGTCGGCGTAGCCGGCGCCGTAGACGTTGGCGCCGTCGTTGTACTCCAGCAGCATCGCCCGCCGGTCCAGCACGTACGCGATGGCCTTGAGCAGGACGAAGACCGCGACCAGCGTGCTCAGGTGGGCCCGGGCGGCGTTGGTCATCCGGTCGCCGACGCCCTGGAGCCGGACGCCGCCGAAGATGTAGTGCACGGCCAGCGCGCCGACCACGGACAGCACCACCGCGGTGAAGCCGACCCCGAGCAGGTAGCGCCAGAACGGCAACTGGAAGACGTAGAAGCCGATGTCCACCCCGAACTCCGGGTCCTCGACGCCGAAGTCCCCGCCGTTGCGGAAGAGCAGCCACTGGTTCCACCGGCTCTGCGCCGACAGCCCGGCGAAGAGGCCGACCACGCCGGCGACCAGCGCGATCCACAGGCCGAGCCGGGGGCTCAGCAGCATCCGGTAGCGCTCGAGGGTGGCCTGCTCCGGTGAGTGTGGCCGCATCCGGGGGCGCAGCCGGTGAGCCAGCCAGAGGTTCCCGCCGACGATCACGGCCATGCCGAGGCCGACGGCGAGGAAGAGCAGCAACCGGGTCGCCAGCACGCCGGTGAAGACCTGCGTGTAGCGGACCTCGTCGAACCACAGCCAGTCCGTCCACGCCTGGACACCCCAGCCGAGCAGGGTGAAGAGCACGAACACCCCGACCAGCACACCGATCGTGACGCGTCCGCGTCGGCTCATCCTCGGCAGGGGGCTGCTGCTACGCATGACCACTGTTGGCTCCGCACGCTCGATGTGATCGGCTCCGACCAGGCACCCAGAGTACGGGGTGTTCCTGAACGCGTCGGTCCAAGGTCACGCGGCGACCACGCGGAGCCGCCCCGCGCCGGCCGACGGCCCTCGTCGCGGCGGCCGTGGCCGCGCCCGATCGGCGCGCGCTCCCCGACCCGACGGGGTCGACGTCAGCGGCGGAACCGGCCGCGTGCGGCGGTCAGCAGCGGGTCGGCTGGCCGCCGGCGCGCAGCGTCTCCAGGGCGGTCAGCGCCTCGTCCAGCGAGCCGACCCGCAGCAGCGGCAGCCCGGGCTGCGGGTTGCGGACGGCCTCGGCGCAGTTGTCCGCCGGCACCAGGAACGCCACCGCGCCGGCCTCCTTCGCGCCCACCAGCTTCTGCGCGATGCCGCCGATGGGACCGACCCGACCGGCGTCGTCGATGGTGCCGGTGCCGGCGATGATCTTCCCGCCGGTCAGGTCCTCCGGGGTCAGCTTGTCCACGATGCCGAGGGCGAACATCAGGCCGGCGCTCGGCCCCCCGATGTCCTCCAGGTCGATGTTGAGGGTGAACGGGTGCGGCTGCTGCTGCTCGATCTCGATGCCGATGCGGGGCCGGCCGTCCTGCTCCCGGCTGGTCACCTTCGCCGTGGCGGCGGCGCCGCCCCGGGTGTAGCCGATCTCCAGCGCGGTCCCGGCGGGCTTGGCCCGGACCAGCTCGGTGAGCCGGGCGGCCACCGGCATCGGCTGCCCGTCCACCGAGGTCACCACGTCGCCGGGCTTGAGCACACCGGCGGCCGGGCCGTCGGCGGCCACGGTCTTGACCACCACCTGGACCGGGTACCCCAGCTCGCTCAGCGCCGCGGTCTCCGCGCTGGTCTGCGAGACCTTGAAGTCCTCGGCGTTGCGCTCGTCGACCTCCTCGCGGCTCTCCCCGGGCGGGTAGACCAGCTCGCGCGGCACGACCGCCTCGTCGTCGGAGAACCAGCCCTGGATCGCCGAGCGCAGCTTGACCGTGGGCTGCACCCCGACCGTGGTCAACCGGAGCTGCCCGGCGGACGTGGAGGTCTCCCGGCCGTTGACCTGGATGATCTCCTTGCCGTTCTCCTTGCCCAGCGTGTTCACGGTCGGCCCGGGGCCGAGCACCACGTACGGGATGGGCGCGCCGAGCACGCCGATGCTGAGCAGGGTGGTGAGCAGAGCACCGAGCAGGACGGTCACGCCACGACGTCTCATGCGGCAGAGCGTACCGACCGGGGTGGGACGCCCCGGCGGGCGAACCGCGACTTCGCCCTCAGCGGAACGCCAGCGGCGGCGACCTGGGGCGCGGCGCGCGTACCGTAGACGTCGTGCCTGATATTCCGTTCGGTTTCGCGCTCCCGGGTGGGCAACCACCAGACCCCAACGATCCCGCGCAGATGCAGCAGTTCATGTCGCAGTTGCAGCACCTGCTCTCCGCGTCGGGCAGCGGGCCGGTCAACTGGGACCTGGCCCGGCAGGTGGCCGCCAGCCAGCTCGCCGCCGCCGGTGACCCGGCGGTCTCGCCCTACGAGCGCAACGCGGTGGAGGAGGCGCTGCGGCTCGCCGACCTCTGGCTGGAGCCGGCGTCCGCCCTGCCCTCGGGCATCCAGACCTCGGTGGCCTGGAACCGCAACGAGTGGATCTTCAAGACCCTCGACGTCTGGCGCAAGCTCTGCGACCCGGTGGCCAGCCGGATGGTCGGCGCGATGGGCGACCTGGTGCCGCCGGAGGCGCGCGCCCAGCTCGGCCCGATGCAGTCCATGGTCGCCACGCTCGGCGGCGCGCTCTTCGGCGGCCAACTCGGCCAGGCGCTCGGCTCGCTCGCCGCGGAGGTGCTCTCCGCCGGCGACATCGGGCTGCCGCTCGGCCCGGCCGGCACGGCCGCGTTGATCCCGGCCAACATCCGGGCGTACGGCGAGGGCCTGGAGCTGCCGGAGGACGAGGTCCGCCTCTACGTGGCCCTGCGCGAGGCCGCCCACCAGCGGCTCTTCCAGCACGTGCCGTGGCTGCGCGGGCACGTGCTCAGCGCCGTGGAGATGTACGCCGCGGGCATCCGGGTCAACCGGGAGGCGATCGAGGAGGCGATGGGCCGGGTCGACCCGACCGACCCGGAGTCGATGCAGGCGATCGCCCTGGAGGGCATCTTCACCCCGGAGGACAGCCCGGCACAGAAGGCGTCCCTGGCCCGGCTGGAGACCGCCCTGGCCCTGGTGGAGGGCTGGGTCTGCCACGTGGTGGACAGCGCGGCCGGCGGCCGGCTGCCCAGCGTGGTCAGCCTGGGCGAGGCGTTCCGCCGTCGCCGGGCGGCCGGTGGCCCGGCCGAGCAGACCTTCGCGGCCCTCGTCGGCCTGGAACTGCGCCCGCGCCGGCTGCGCGAGGCGGCGGCGCTCTGGGCGGCGCTCACCGAGCACCGGGGCATCGCCGGCCGGGACGCCCTCTGGGGCCACCCCGACCTGCTCCCCTCGGACGCCGACTTCGCCGACCCGGTGGCCTTCGCGATGGCCCAGTTCGACCTCAGCGAGTTGGAGAGCTTCGACTTCAGCGCGCCGGGCGGCCCGGAGGAGAAGGCCCCGGGCGAGCCGGAGCAGCGCCCGGACGACACCGAGGGCGGCGAGGCCCGCCCCTGACCCGTGGCCACCGACGGGTGCCGCCCGACCTGCCCGGGTCGGGCGGCACGGTCAGCGCCGCCGGCCGGTGCCGGAGAGCAGGGCGCGGGTGGTCTCCCAGCCCTCCACGGCCGGGTCGAGGAAGGCCAGGTCGGCCGGTCCGCGCAGGCGACGCCACGCCGGGGTGACCGCTAGGTCGCCGGGGCGCGGCGCCGCCGCGCGCACGGCCGCGGGCCGCGCGGTGTCCAGGTCCAGCGACGGCAGCCACGTCGGCACGGGCAGCCGCGCGGCCACGCCGAGCAGCCCCGGTCCGTCGCCCTCGACCGGCGCGACCGCCACCGGTCGGGTGGTGAGCGGGCGGAGCAGCTTGCCGATCGTCAGGCCCGGCACGTCGGGAGCGTCCCCGGCGACCACCGCCACCTGGTCGTACCCGGTGCCGGCGAGGGCGGCGAAGACGGCGTTCGGGGTCGGCTCGGGCACCTCGTGGACGGCCGTGTCCGGCCAGACCACCGCGTCGGCCAGCCAGCGGTCCTCGGGCGTGACGGCGACCGCCGTCTCGACCTCGTTGAGCGTGGCGAACAGGTCGACCACGTCCTCGGCGAGCGCGGCCCGCCAGTCCACCGGGTCGATGCCGGGCGGCGACCAGGTCACCGGTCCGAGCAACGCCACCACCACACGTCGGGCCACCCCGCGACCCTAGCCCGTCGCCCGGGGACGAGCGACGGCGCGGGACGCGGAGGCGCGGGAGCCGGCCGACGGCGCGGGCAGAGCAGGTCGGCCCGGCGCCGACAGGCCGGCGACGGCGCGGGCGGCGGGTGTCAGTCGGCCAGCGGGGCGCCGGCGACCGCGGCGACACCCTCCAGATAGCCGCGCGCCCGCTCGGTCTTCGGGTAGCGCGCGACGAGTGCCCAGAACCGGGCGTTGTGGCTGGGCACGATGAGGTGCGCGAGCTCGTGCAGGAGCACGTAGTCGATCACCCAGTCCGGCATGTCCTGGACCCGGTGCGAGATGCGGATCGTGCCGTCGGCGGGGGTGCAGGACCCCCAGCGGCCGTTCTGGTTGGTCACCCAGCGGACGCTCGTCGGCACCGCCTGCGTGCCGTGCTCGGCCAGATAGAGCTTGATCAGTCGGGTGGCCCGGGCGAGCAGTTCGGCGTCGGACCGGGCGAGGCGCCCCTCCCGGGCGGCCAGCCGGGCGAGCATCCGGTCGACCCACTCGCTCTCCTCGGCCCGCGAGAACTGGTCCGGAATGAGGACGACGACCCGCTCACCGTCGCGGTACGCGGACACCGTCCGTCGCCGGCGCTGGCTGCGCCGTACCTCGACGACCGGCTTGCGCGCCCCTGCCATCAGCAGACCGCGCAGCCTCGGATTCCTGCCACGAAGGAAAGCTAATGCGTACTGACCAGGGGTCCGCAAGAGTCAACACGACGACACGCGCCCGGAAAATGATGATTGGTCGGCAGAGTCCCGAAAAAACTTTGAACGGGTGGCCGGGAAACGCCGCCGTCACCCTTCGTGGCGACCGGCGACGGGCGTGCGCCGACGCAGCACACCGTAGGTGATCACCCGGCGGGGCGCAGCTCGGGGGCCCCGCAAGGGGGCATTCGACCGGGTTCGGTCGGCGTGTCCCCGCCAAACTGACTTATCAGACGTAATTCGCCATGCACACTCTCGACGTCGACTTGCTCACAGTGGCGAAGCACAGCTGACATGGAACCGCCCAGACCTGGGTAGGGTCCGCGCACCAGCGGTCACGACGGTGGCTGCGGCAGAACGACCCAGCGCCGGCGCCCGCGTGGCCCGCCGCCGGGCAACCCGCCGGGACGGCATCGGCCGGCGGACGAGACGAGGAGGGCACCGTGGCCGACCAGGCCCAGACCTACAACGGTTACTGCGTCAAGTGCAAGGAGAAGCGGGACTTCGAGGGACGCGTCGAGGTCTCGAAGACCGGGATGAACATGGCCAAGGGCAAGTGTCCGGTGTGCGGCACAACAGTGAACCGCATCCTGGGCAAGGCGAAGGTCTGACCCGTACGGGTGCTTCGGAGGGGGTGGCCGCCGGCCGCCCCCTCCGGCGTCCCCGCGCCCGGTCCGGGTCGCGGGCCACCACCCGACCGGCCCGGCCCGAGCCCCGGCCGGTGCCGGTCGCACGCCCCCACGCCCCGGCCGTCGCCACTGTCGGCTCACCGACATGGTTACCGGCCGGTTGTGGATATCCCGGGATGTCCTGTGGACAGTGCTGGACAGGGACCCGCGCACCTGTGGACAACGATCGACGGACAGCACGGACGCGGTCACGATTCGTTGTCATGCGTCGAGCCCCGCTCCCCCGCCCCACGCTGCTCCCCGGCCTCACCCGCCTCTGGCGGGACCGGCACACCCTCCAGCTCGGCGTCGAGCCGGGCCGCGCCGTCCTGCTGGAGATCGCCGATCCCCGGGCGGCCCGGCTGCTCGACCTGCTCGACGGCACCCGCAGCGAACGGCTGGTGCTGGAGCAGGCCGTCACCGCCGAGGTGGCGCCCGACGCGGCCCGCACCCTGCTCGACGCGCTGCGGGCCGCGGGCCTGGTCGTACCCGCGCACACGCTGCTGCCGAGGGACCTGGCCGGCCCGTCCCGGGCCCGGCTCGCCGCCGAGGCCGGAGCGCTGGCGCTGGTCGCCGCCCGGCTGCCCGGCACGCCCGCCCAGGTGCTGCGCCGCCGGCTGGCCGCCCGGGTCGTGGTCAGCGGGGCCGGCCGCCTCGGCGCCCCGGTCGCCCTCGCCCTGGCCCAGGCCGGGGTCGGGCACGTGCACCCGGACCTGACCGGCCCGGTCCGCCCGGCGGACCTGGTCGGCACCGGGATCCCGGCCACCGCGATCGGCTGTCCGCTGGCCCCGGCGGTACGCGACGCCGTCGAGCGCGCCGCCCCGGGCACGGGCACGGGTCCGCTCCGGCCCGGTCGGGCCGACCTGGTCGTCCTGCTCGGCGCAGACCGCCCGGCCGCCCTGCTCGCCGCCGCGCACGCCCGGCGCCGCCAGCCGCACCTGCTGGTCGCCCTCCGGGAGGGCGTGCCCGTTGTCGGCCCGCTCGTCCGCCCGCCCGCCGGCCCCTGCCTGAACTGTCTCGACCTGCACCGGACGGACCTCGACCCGGACTGGCCGGCGCTGGCCGCCCAGCTCGCCGGCGGCGCGGAGCAGGCGTGCGCCACCGCGACGCTCCTCGCGGCCGGGGCGTACGCGGCGGCGGAGGCGCTCGCCCAGCTCGACGGGAGCGCCCCGGAGACGCTCGGCTGCGCGGTGGAGGTCGCCGGGCCCGGCCGGTTCCGCCGCCGGGTGTGGCCCCCGCACCCCTCCTGCGTCTGCGCTCGGGGACGCCGGTGACCGCCGCCGGCGGGCCGCTCCGGCGGACGCCGGTGACCGCCGCGAGTGGGCCGCCCTGGCGGACGCCGGTGACCCGCACGGGGAGACGCCGGTGACCCGCACGGGGAGACGCCGGTGACCCGCACGGGGACGCGGCGACGGCCGTCCCGCGGGCCCCGGGCCCGGTCGGCGGCCCCGAAGGGCGCGGTCCAGCCACCCAGCCCGGCGGCAGAGCAGCCGCAGGCCCCCTGAGTCGGTAACAATGACCGGGTGACCGACATCCCGCGCCGGGCCGTGTCCCGGACCGCCAAGCTCGCCGCTCTGCCGCTCGGCTTCGCCGGTCGGACCGTCCTGGGCATGGGTAAGCGCGTCACCGGGCTCGCCTCCGACGTGATCTCCGCCGAGATCCAGCAGCGCACCGCCGAGCAGCTGTTCAGCGTGCTGGGGCAGCTCAAGGGCGGCGCCATGAAGTTCGGCCAGGCGCTGTCGGTCTTCGAGGCCGCCCTGCCCGAGGAGATCGCCGCCCCCTACCGGCAGGCGCTGACCAAGCTCCAGGAGGCCGCGCCGCCGCTGCCGGCGGCCAGCGTGCACAAGGTGCTCACCGAGCAGCTCGGTCCGGGCTGGCGGGACCGGTTCGTGGAGTTCGACGACGCGCCGGCCGCCGCGGCCAGCATCGGCCAGGTGCACCGGGCGGTGTGGCGGGAGCCGGGCTACGGCCCGTCGGGCGCGCCGCACAGCCGCGAGGTCGCCGTGAAGATCCAGTACCCGGGCGCGGGTGACGCCCTGCTCACCGACCTCAAGCAGCTCTCCCGGCTGGGCGGGATGTTCCGGGCGATCCAGCCCGGGCTGGACGTCAAGCCGCTCCTGGTCGAGCTGCGGGAACGGATCACCGAGGAACTCGACTACGAGCTGGAGGCCGAGTCGCAGCGCGCCTTCGCCGCCGCGTACGCCGACGACCCGGAGATCTACATCCCGGCGGTGGTCTCCGCGTCGCCCCGGGTCCTGGTCACCGAGTGGGTCGAGGGCACCCCGCTGGCGGACATCATCCGCGAGGGCACCGAGGAGCAGCGCGACGAGGCCGGCCGGCTGATGGCCATCCTGCACCTGTCCGCGCCGCAGCGGGCCGGGCTGCTGCACGCCGACCCGCACCCGGGCAACTTCCGGCTGCTGCCCGACGGCCGGCTCGGCGTGATCGACTTCGGCGCGGTGGCCCGGATGCCGGAGGGCACTCCCGAGCCGATCGGCCGGATCGCCGCGTTGGCCCTGCGGGGCAACGCCGACGAGGTGGTGGCGGGCCTGCGGTCCGAGGGCTTCATCGCCTCCACCGAGGAGATCGACGCCCAGGCGGTGCTCGACTTCCTCCGCCCGATGCTGGAGCCCATCGCCGCCGAGGAATTCCGGTTCAGCCGGGCCTGGCTGCGTGCCGAGGCGACCCGGCTGGCCAGCCCCCGCTCCCCCGCGTACCAACTGAGCCGGCAGCTCAACCTGCCGCCGTCGTACCTGCTCATCCACCGGGTGACGCTCGGGTCGATCGGCGTGCTCTGCCAGTTGGAGGCGAAGGCGCCCTACCGGGGCATCCTGGAGCGCTGGCTGCCGGGCTTCGCCCCGGTCCCCTGACCGGTCGCCGCGCCGCGACAACGCCCGGCACGCGCCGGAGGACGACGCGCGGAACGCGCCGAGGGGCGGTGGCCGAACCGGCCACCGCCCCTCGGGCATCAGTGTGGATCTAGAGAACGCCCAGGTCACGAGCCGATCGGTTGCGGCTGCTCATGGCGACGGTACGGGCGGAACGGGCTGCCTCAGTGCTCGTGGTGGTACGACCGGCCTGAGGCCGGCGCATTCGAGCCCGGGACAACGCTTCGTGAAGTAGTTGCATTTCGGCGACTCCGTTAAGAACGTTCAGCATGGTGGTCAGCTCTCTCGTCGCCGGTGCGAGACCGGCGTGGGTGGGACGGATCGGGTTCATGTCAGGCCGCCAGCCGGACCGCGTTGCGCGACTCGGACAGCCCACTGGCCGCCAGCCGCGCCTCGGCCTCGACCCGGAGCGCCGCGTCGCGGGCGAGGTCCTCCTTGCGCGGGCGACCACGGGGCCGCTTGCGCGGGACGACCGCGCCACGCTCGAAGATCTCGCCGCCCCAGACGCCCCAGGGCTCGGCCCGCTCCACCGCGCCGGCCAGGCACTCGACGCGCAGCGGGCAGTCCCCGCAGAGCGACTTGGCCAGCTCGAGCTCGGCGGGCGAGTCGGAGAACCACAGGTCGGGGTCGAACTTCCGGCAGGGCAGGTTCGCCTCCAACTCGACGCTCACGTCGAGCGGGGCCAACGCCAGACTCATCGCCCGGTCACCTCTCTCTCGTTTTCGATCTCGTGGATCGCACTTCCGACGTACTTGGCGGGCAAAAAAAACTGAGGCCGCGGATCCCGGTAGCGGGTTCCGCGGCCTCGAGGTGAGCCGGTGGTCTGATGAATCAGACTGGTCTACCTCGAGGTGGAACTCCGCGGACGTCCATGCGCTTGTTGGCGACATCGACGCCCTTGCCCGTGAAGCCACTGGTCCCCTGGATTCCGGTCGGCGCGGGAGCGAGGATCAGCTCGGCCTGAGCCTCGACCTGGTGCACCTGCGGAACCGACGGTCGCGTAGCGGCGAGGGCCACCCGGACAGCCGACAGCGGAACGACGGCAGCGGGCAGCGCCGCCGGACGCTCGTTGATGTAGAAGATCTCCATTGGTGCCACCTCCCTGACGTTCTCTCGTGCCGACACGGTCTCGACCCCTCGTGAGCAGCCCGAATGGCGCCGCTCGCGAGGTGTGCCATGAGGCTATTCCTCGCCCGGGGGCGAGGGCAAACGAATTTACGACGAGATTTCGAAAGTTTTCTCCGGGCAGACGTCGTCGACCGCCGCGCCCGCCACCAGCGCCAGCACCGCCTCCCCGTAGAGGCCGAGCTTGCGTGGTCCGATGCCGGCGATCGCGATCAATTCCTCCGCCCGGGCGGGACGCCGCTCGGCCAGCGCGACCAGCGTGGCGTCGGTGAAGACCACATAGGCCGGAACCCGCTGCCCGCCGGCCACCCGCCGGCGCCACTCGCGCAGCCGTTCGTGCAGCTCGTCGTCGATGTCGGAGGGGCAGGTGGGGCAGCGGCCGAGCTTGCGGTCCGGCCCGGCGAGCAGGGTGGCGCCGCAGATCCGGCAGGACACGATCTGGCTCCGTCGCCGCTCCGGCCGCCGCCCCGGGCCGGCGCCGGCCCGCTCCGTGCCGCCCGAGCGGTCCAGCTGCGGCAGGAACCGCGACGGCCGCCGGGCCCGCCCGCCCGGCGAGCGGGCCGAGGCGTACGACAGCCACAGCCACTCCCGCGCCCGGGTGATGCCGACGTAGAGCAGCCGGCGCTCCTCCTCGACCTGCTCGACGGTCTTGGCGTACGTGGTGGGCAGGGTGCCCTCGGAGAGGCCGACCAGGAAGACCGCGTCCCACTCCAGCCCCTTCGCCGAGTGCAGCGAGGCCAGGGTCACCCCGTCGACGGTCGGCACGTGCTGGGCGGCGGCCCGCCGGGCCAGCTCGTCGTTGAAGTCGGCCAGGGTGACCGGGCGCTCGACGGAGGCGGCCGGCCCGATCGGCAGCACCTCCGGGGTGGCCGCGTACTCCTCGGCGAGCTGGACCAGCGCGGCGAGCGCCTCCCACCGCTCGCGGGCGGCGCCGCCGGCCGGGGCGGCGTCGGGGGCCCAGCCGACCGCCGCGAGCGCCTCGACCACGGCGGCCGGCAGCGGGGTCTCCCCCGGGATCGCTCGGGTGGCGGCCCGCAGCGCGACCATCGCCTGCCGGACCTCGGCCCGCTCGAAGAACCGCTCCGCCCCCTGCACCACGTACGGCACCCGCGCCTCGGTCAGCGCCTTCTCGTACGCCTCGGACTGCGCGTTGGTCCGGAACAGCACGGCGATCTCCTTGGCCGGGGTGCCGGCGTCGACCAGCGCGCGGCAGCGGGCGGCGACCGCGTTGGCCTCGGCCGGCTCGTCGGTGAAGATCCGCAGTTCCGGTTCGGGGCCGGGCGGGCGCTGGCCGACCAGTTCCAGCCGCAGCCGCGCCTCGGCGCCCCGCGCCTGCGAGATCACCGCGTTGGCCAGCCCGACGACCTGCGGGGTGGAACGGTAGTCGCGGACCAGCCGGACCACCGTCGCCCCGCGGTACCGGCGCGGGAAGTCGACCAGGTAGGACGACGTGGCCCCGGTGAACGAGTAGATCGTCTGGCTGGCGTCGCCGACCACGGTCAGGTCGTCCCGGCCGCCCAGCCACGCCTCCAGCAGCCGCTGCTGGAGCGGGTTGACGTCCTGGTACTCGTCGACCACGAAGTGCCGGTACTGGGCGCGGACCTGCTCGGCGACGTCTCGATGCTCCTCGATCCCCCAGACCGCGGCACGCAGCATGTCCTCGAAGTCGATCACGCCGTTGGACCGCTTGAGGCGCTCGTACGCGGCGAAGACGTCGGCGACCTTCGCCGGCTCGTGCGGGGTGTCCCGCAGCGCCTTGGCCGCCGCGACGACGTACTCCGCCGGCTCCACCAGCGACGACTTGGCCCACTCGATCTCACCGGCCAGGTCCCGGGCCGCCGCCCGGTCGGCGCGCAGGCCGGCCTTGGTCGCGGCGAGGGTGACCAGCCGGACCTTGCTGTCCAGCAGTTCGGGCATGGCCCGCCCCTCCAGCAGCCGGGGCGCGAAGTAGCGCACCTGGCGCAGCGCCGCCGCGTGGAAGGTCCGCGCCTGCACCCCCGGCACGCCGAGCACGGCGAGCCGGCTCCGCATCTCGGCGGCGGCCCGGGCGGTGAAGGTCACCGCCAGCACGTGCCGGGCCGAGATCTCCCCGGACAACGCCCGGTGGGCGATCCGGGAGGTGACGGCCCGGGTCTTGCCGGTGCCGGCGCCGGCCAGGATGCAGACGGGGCCGGCGGGGGCGGTCACCGCCGACCGCTGCTCCGGATCCAGACCGGCGAGCACGCGTTCGGACGCTGAGTGAACCACCACAGCGAGGAATTGTCTCAGCTCCGCCGGGCGTTGCAGCGGTTAGCCTGGGCTTGATCGGCAAGCCGCCGGGCGGACCGTTGGAGGATCTGACCATGCTGACGCTGTATTCCACCCCCTGGTGCGGCTACTGCCACCGGCTGAAGTCGCAGCTCGACCGGGAGGGCATCGGGTACGAGGTGGTCGACATCGAGCAGGACCCGAAGGCCGCGGAGTTCGTGATGAGCGTGAACGGCGGCAACCAGACCGTCCCGACGCTGCGCTTCGCCGACGGCAACGCCCTGACCAACCCCTCGATCACGCAGGTCAAGCAGCACCTGGCCGGCCTGCCCGCCTGACCTGACGCAGCACCCGCCGACGAGCGGCCGGCCCGGACGGGCCGGCCGCTCGTCGCGTACGGCGGCCCGGGCGGACGGGTGCGGGGCCGACCCGCCGGGAGCCGTCACCGCCCCCGACGCGGGCGGCTCGTGCCGACGACCTCCTGCCCTGCGGGGACGAGCCGGTCGGCCGGGGCGAGCCCGTCGGCGGGGCCGGGCCGGGCGGCCGGGCGTCGCGGGGCGGGGATCCGGGCCACCGGCGGGGGGCTGAGGGTGCGGCCGTGCCAGAGGTAGCCGCCGGCGAGCAGGGTGGCCAGGCCGATCAGGGCGAAGAGCAGGCGGTAGTCGAGCGCCCCGACGAGCAGCGCCCCGGCGCCGATGGAGAACGCCTGCGGGCCGCTCACCACGGCCTCCGAGGCCGCGGCGACCCGGCCGAGCAGCCCGGGCGGGGTACGTCGCTGGATGAGCGTGTGCAGGCCGACCATGGTCAGCGGCAACGACACCCCGGCCAGCAGCACCGCGACGAAGCCGAGCCAGAGGTTCGGGTACGTCAGCGCCAGCGACGCCGGCCCGAAGAACGCCACCCCGGCGGCGAGCGTGCCCACCTCGCCCGCCCGGCGCACCACCGCCGGGGAGAGCAGCCCGCCGACCAGCCCGCCGATCCCCTGCACGGTGACCAGCACGCCGACGAACGCGGCGTCCCGGCCGAGCCCCCGGTCGACGTACGCGAAGATCAGCGACTCGCTGAAACCCATCGCCAGCGAGCCCAGCCCGTAGCCGAACAGCGCCCGGCGCAGCGCCGGCTCCCGGGCCAGGTGCCGCAGCCCGGCGCCCACCTCCGCGAGCCAGCGCGACCCGGACCCGGCGGGCGGTGACTCCGTCGTCCGCAGCGCCCCGACCACGGCTGCCGCGGACAGGAACCCGACCATCCCGATCGCGGCCAGCATCCACCCGCCGACGGCGGCGTAGAGGCCGGCGCCGGCCAGCGGGCCGATCAGCCGCAGCCCCTGGCGTACGGTCTGGAGCACGCCGTTGGCCTCGGCCAGCAGGTCCAGCGGCACGAGCTGCCGGATCAGGCCGCTGAGCGCGGCGCTGAGCGTGATGTACGACAGGCCGTACAGGGCCGCCACCGCGTAGATGATCCACACGTCGGCGCGGTCGCGGACGGCGAACAGCGGGGTGAGCAGCACCGCCGTCACCAGGTTCGCCGCCACGAAGAACGGGCGGCGCGGGTAGCGGTCGACGAACCACCCGACCAGCGGGGCCAGTGTCATCGGCGCGATGACCGCGAAGATGGTGGCTCCGGCCAGCCCGTCCGACCCGGTCAGGTCCTTCACCCAGATGGCGAGGGCGAGCAGCAGGATCGACTCGGCGGCCATGCTGGCGAGCAGGCCACCGAAGAGCAGACGGAAATCCGGGCGGCGCAGGACGGTGCGCATGGGTCCCTCCGGCGGGGTGGTGCGCGCCTCGGCGCGATCGGGAGTCGCGCGGTCGGGTCGGGACGGCGTCGTACCGGCCGCCACGCCCTTCCACGGTCCTCTTTTCTGCGAGACACGCCCCCGCCGGGACCTCCGGCGGGGGTTGCGCCGTCCATACTGACCGTGGGGGGCTAATTTCACACAGTTACCGACGCGTCTGCGGCGGTCCACGGAAAAGAGGACGTCGTGCCTCCTGCCTCACCCAGCCCGATCCTGCGCCGTCGCAGGTTGGGCACCGAACTGCGCCGGTTGCGCGAGGCCAGCGGTCTCACCGGGGACCAGGTCATCGAGCGGATCGGCTGGGCCTCCGCGTCCAAGTTGTCCCGCCTGGAGAACGGCCGCAGCCGTCCGGATCCCGACGACGTCAGCGTCCTGCTCGACCTCTACGGCACCGAGCGAGCGCTGCGCGAGGAGCTCCTCGGCATCACCCAGGAGGCCGGCGACATACGCGGTTGGCTGAAGAACTACCCGGTGATGACCCAGCAGCAGCGCAGCTTCGCCGAGCTGGAGGCGGGCTGCGCGGAGATCTCCGAGTACAACCCGGTCCTGGTCCCGGGCCTGCTCCAGACGCCGGGCTACGCGTCGGTGCGGATCGCCTCGGCCCGCCAGGTCGACGAGGAGGCGGGCGACCCGGAGGGCGGGGAGGACATCGACACCGAGGTGCGGGCCCGGCTGGCCCGCCAGTCGCTGCTGACCCGCACGCCCGACGCGCCCCGCTACACGGCGGTGCTGGAGGAGGCGGCGCTCGGCGTCCGGACCGCGCCGCGCGAGGTGCTGCGCGAGCAGTTGGGGCAGCTCTGCGAGCTGGCGATGCTGCCGAACATCACGCTGCACGTGCTGCCCCGCGACACCCAGATCGGCAACTGGTACCTCCCGCCGACGGCGTTCTCCGTCTACCGGTTCGTGGACCCCCTCGATCCGGAGACGCTGGCCATCGAAGGGGGGTTCACTGACGTCATGTCGACCGAGGTAAACGCGCTAAATCGCTATAAAGTGGTGTTCGAGTGGTTATGCACGGCGGCGCTCTCCGCATCGGACACCCTCTCCTGGCTGCTCGAGGCGACGGGACGGCTGCCCGGCACGGCGACCGCGTCCACGGTGGCGTACGGGTCGGCAACGGCGCCGACCCAACGCCGCCGGCACTCAGGGCGCCTGACGGAACGGTGATCACGGGGGACCACCGTCGGGTCGTGCGACGCCACTCGTTCCATCGGTGCAGTTCACCTCAGGAGTGAGACCATGAACCAGATCCGCAACACGCCGTCCGTCCGCGCGCGGCTCGCCGACGCCCCGTGGCGCAAGAGCACGCGCAGCCAGACCTCGAACTGCGTCGAGGTCGCGCCACTGGGGACAGGGCCGGCCGCGGTGGCCCTGCGGGACAGCAAGGACCAGGGCGGCCCGGTGCTGCTGTTCAACCGGGCGGGCTGGCTGGGCTTCATCGCCGGCGCCAAGAACGGACAGTTCGATCTGAACTGATCCGTCTACCGTCGCGGGGCCGCCGGCACGGGCGCCGGCGGCCCCGCCGCGTCTCCGGCCGGCGTCCGCGTTGACCAGGCATCCGCTGATCGGACGAGGCTCCGCACCGATCGTCGGGTTTCACTTGCTGAGATGTGTGCGCGGCGTAGCATGGCGACAGAGTGTGACGTGGAACTTCCACCCGTTCCCCCACCGTCGCGGTTCATCCGGAGACCCACATGCGTTTCCTGATCGTTCGCACCGACATCCGCGCCGCCGCCGACGTGGACATCGCCGCCACCTGGGCGTGCGGTGGCCGCCTGCGGGACGAGACCACCACGCCCGAACCGCGCCGACAGATCGTGCACGCCGAGGACCGGGACGCCGCGCTGCTGCTGGCCCGGGCCCTGTCCACGGTGGGCGCGGTCCGCTCCGGGAAACAGCGGGTCAAGGTGCTCCCGCTCGACGAGCCGGCCCTCGGCTGGCGCGCCGCACGTGGCGACCGGGGCAGCTGACCCGGCCCGAGACGTCCGTCGTGGCCGACCGGCTCCCCCGCCGCTTTCCTTGCCCAGCCGACCACGACGGGCCGTGTTCCCGGCCCGTGACCGTCGCGGCAACGGCGGCCACGGGTCGGGACCACACGTCCACGCGGTCACCGGCCCGGCCTCGCAGGTGCCGGTTCAGCAGTGACCGTCGAGCCAGCGGTGGATCAGGAACAGTGCGATGGACGACCGCGGCGGCAGGACCAGCCGGGCGTCGCCCACCTCCACCGGTCGCCCCGCCAGGGCCGCCCCGATCTCGGCGCGGGTGAACCACCGGGCGTACGCGATCTCCGCCGGGTCGAGCCGCACCGGGTGCTCCGGGTCGGCCGTGGCGAGGAAGCCCAGCATCAGCGAGCCGGGGAACGGCCACGCCTGGCTGCCCGCGTACGCGATGTCCTCGACCGGGACGCCGACCTCCTCGCGGACCTCGCGCAGCACGGCGGCCTCGGCCGACTCCCCCGGCTCGACGTAGCCCGCGAGGCAGGAGAAGCGGCGCTCGCCGGGGGTCTGCGGCCAGGTGGCGTTGTTGCCGAGCAGGCAGCGCCCGCCCGTTCCCGGCACGCCGTCGTGCACCAGCACGATCATCGCCGGGTCGGTACGCGGCCAGATCCGCTCCCCGGCCCGGTCGACGCGGGACCAGCCGGCCTCGTCCACCTCCGTCGGATGCCCGGTGGCCGACGAGAAACGGTGCCGCAGGTGCCAGTTGACCAGCGCCAGCGCGGTGGTGAACAGCCCGGCGTCCCGGTCGACCAGCAGGTGACCGACCTCGCGCAGGTGCGCCGGCCGGGCCCCGGGCACCGCCGGCAGCGGGGCGTCCACGGCGAAGACCGGCACGCCGTCGGGCTCGACGCCGAGGAACATCGGGGACGCCGCCGGCGGCAGGTCGGCCGAGTCCAGCAGCACCAACGCCGGCGGCGACGTGTCGGTGCGCACGAGCGCCCGGCCCTCGTCACCGGAGTCGAGCACCAGCACCCGCGCCCTGGCCCACGCCTGCGCCAGCCACCCCGGGTCCGTGCGCCGGTGCGCCGCCCGGTCCAGGGTGGAGCGGGCCAGTGGCGGCGTGGGCTCCCCGCTCACGGCCGCGCCGGCTCGGTGACGACCGGGGTGAGCGCGGCGAGCTGCGGTGCGATCCGCTCGGCGTCGCCGAGCACCACGGTCACCGCACGGGCCGGGGCGAGGTAGCGGGCCGCCGCCTCGGCCACGTCGGCCACGGTGGCCTTCGCCAGCCGGGCGGCGTGCTCGGCCAGGAACTCCAGCCGCAGCCCGTTGCCGGCGTACGCACTGGTCAGCGAGGCCAACCCGGCCTGGGTGGACATGCCGAGCTGGAGGGTGCCGAGCGCGTACTGGCGGGCCTGTTCCAGCTCGTCCTCCCGGGGCGGGAGGCTGGCCAGCCGGCCCAGCTCGTACGTCGTCTCCAGCAGCGCCGGCCCGGTGACCTCGGTGGCCACCTCGGCGGCGGCGACCAGCACCGACCCGGCCACCGAGTGCTCGACGAGCGAGTGGGGGCCGTAGGTGTAGCCCTTGTCCTCGCGGATGTTCTCCACCCAGCGGGAGGAGAAGTAGCCGCCGAAGACCAGGTTGGCCAGTTGCAGCGCGGCGTGGTCGGGATGGGTGCGGGGCACCGCCGGCAGCGCGATGCGCAGCGAGGACTGCACCGACCCCGGCCGGTCGACCAGCAGCAGCGGCCCGGGCTCCAGCGGCGGGGCGGGCGGCAGGTCGGCGGTGTGCCCGGCGCCGTTCCACCCCGACAGGGCCTTCTCGGCGGCGTCCAGCGCCCGCTCCGGCTGCACGTCGCCGACCAGCACCAGCACCGCGTCGGCGGGGTGCACCCGCTGGGCGTGCAGAGTGCGCAGCACCCCCGGCCGGACCGCGCGGACCGCCTCCGGGTCCGGGGTCTGCACCGCGTACGGGTGCCTGCCGTAGACCCGCTTGAGCAGGGCGGTGCGGGCCAGGTGCGAGGGCTGGCTCTGCGCGACCTGGATCCGGTCGACCAGCCGGTCCCGCTCGGTCGCCACGTCCTCGTTCGGGTAGGTCGCGCCGGTGAGCACGTCAGCGAGGATCTCCAGCATCCGGTCCAGCCCGGTGACCAGGCCGGCGCCGGAGAGCATCAGCCGGTCCGGGTCGATCCCGGCGGACAGCCCGCCGCCGACCTTCTGCAGCTCGGCGGCGATCTGCACGCTGGACATGCCCTCGGTGCCTGAGAGCAGGGTCTGGGCGAGCATCGCGCCCCGGGCGAGGTGGCTGCGGCCGAAGGGCATCCAGAGCCGCAGCTCGACCAGGGGCACCGCCGGCCGGCGTACGGCGATCACGGTCAGCCCGTTGCCCAGCGTGCGCTCGGCCTGCTTCGGCAGCTTGAGCCTGCGGTTCGGGCCGAGCTGCGGCAGCTCCCGCGGCCCGGCCTGCGCGGTTCCCGTCATCGGCCCTCCTCCGTTCGCGACTGCGGGGCTCGCAAACCCGGCTCACTCCTCACGCTCATCGGGCGCCTCCGGCGATGACCTCGATGGACGCGCGGCGCTCGGGCCGCAGGGTGGCCGCGGCGGCCCGGACCTGCTCGTCGGTGACCTCGCCCACGAGCCGGGGCAGGTCGTTGAGCAGCCCCGGCTCGCCGCGCTGCTGCTCCAGCACGGCCATCCGCAGCGCCCGGCCGAGCACCGCGTCGGTGTCGCGCAGCAGGTGGGTCGCCATCCGGGCCTGGGTGCGGGCCAGCTCGCCCTCCGTCAGACCGTCGGTGGCCAGCCGGTCCAGCTCCTCGTCGATGGTGCGCAGCACCTTGTCCACGTCCCCGCCGGGCGGCAGGTGCGCCTGGAGCAGCAGCGCCGTCGGGTCCCGCACGTCGAACGGGTCGCCCATGAAGCCGAGGTAGCCGCCGAGGCTGGTCACCGCCCGGTCCCGCTGCACCAGCCGCTCCACCAGCCGGGAGGCGTCGCCGTCGGTGAGCACCTCGGCCAGCACGACGTACGGCAGATAGCCGGCGAAGTCGGTGACCGGGTCGGGCACCCGCCAGGCGCCGGCCACCGCCGGCAGCGGGGCCAGCCTGTCGGTGTACGAGGTGCGCCGCTCCGCGGTCAGGTCGGGCTCGGCGAAGTCGGGCCGCTCCGGCGCGGGCCGGGCCGGCACGTCGCCGAAGTGCCGCTCGACCAGCGCGGTCGCCTCGGCGACGTCGATGTCGCCGCTGACGGCCAGCACCGCGTTGCCGCTGGCGTAGTAGCGGCGGAAGAAGTCGGCGGCGTCGGCGACGGTGGCCGACTCCAGGTCGACGAAGGAGCCGTAGCCGTCGTGCGCGTTCGGGAAGGTGTCGAACATGACCGGCGGCAGGGTCAGCCAGGGGAAGCCCCCGTACGGCCGGTTGAGCACGTTGACCCGGATCTCCTCCTTGACCACGTCGACCTGGTTGCGCAGGTTCTCCTCGGTCAGCCGCGGGCCGCGCATCCGGTCGGCCTCCAGGAACAGCGCCCGCTCCAGGGCGTTGCTCGGCAGCGTCTCGAAGTAGTCGGTGTAGTCGAGGTGGGTCGAGCCGTTGAAGGTGCCGCCCGCCCCCTGCACGTGCCGGAAGTGGGCCAGCTTCTCCAGGTTCTCCGAGCCCTGGAACATCAGGTGCTCGAAGAGGTGGGCAAAGCCGGTGCGCCCCTCCGGTTCCGAGCGGATGCCGACGTCGTAGACCACCGCCACCCCGATCACCGGGGCGCTGCGGTCGGGGGTCAGGACCACCCGCAGGCCGTTGTCGAGGGTGAACCGCTCGACCGGGTACTTCGTCGCTGGAATTCTCGATCTCCGCGCCGCCACGGGATCGACCCTAGCGCGTCGGCACCCGCGCCATTGCCGACCTTCGGCCAGCCGCCGCGGGCCGGCGTACCGACCGGCGCGCCCGCCGGTCCCCGAGGCCGGCGGCGATACCGGGGCCGGAGGCCGCAAAACCCATTCAACAGGCAGAGATTGCCGCCTTTGCTGAGACACCGGTCCCGCCATGTGGTTGACCCTTGACGCCAGCTCGCCACCTGACCCACTCTTCCTACCAACTAAGTAGGAATACTGCGGATTGGACGGACGATGAGACGGCTCCCCTTGCGTCGGTTGGTCTCCCTGGCCACCCTCGCTGTCGTCGGCACGGCGACCCTGGGCACCGCCGCCTGCGGCGACGACAACGAGAGCGCGGGTGGCGGCTCCGGCGCGGTGACCCTGCGGCTCGGCTACTTCCCCAACATCACCCACGCGCCGGCGGTGGTCGGCGTGGAGAAGGGCATCTTCGCCGAGAAGCTCGGCACCGGCGTCACGCTGGAGACGAAGACCTTCAACGCCGGCCCCGCCGCGATCGAGGCGATCTTCTCCGGCGCGCTCGACGCCACGTACATCGGCCCGAACCCCACCGTGAACGCCTTCTCGAAGTCCAAGGGCGAAGCGGTCCGGGTCGTCTCCGGCGCGGCCTCCGGCGGCGTCGCGCTCGTGGTGAAGCCCGGGATCACGTCGGTCGAGCAGCTGCGGGGCAAGAAGATCGCCACCCCGCAGCTGGGCAACACGCAGGACGTGGCGATCCGCCACTGGCTCAAGGAGAAGGGCCTCACCACGACCAAGGAGGGCGGCGGCGACGTCAGGATCATCCCGCAGGAGAACGCCCAGACGGTGGAGACGTTCGGCAGTGGGGCGATCGACGGCGCCTGGGTGCCCGAGCCGTTCGTCTCCCGGCTGGTCAACGCCGGCGGCAAGGTGCTCGTCGACGAGCGCGACCTCTGGCCGGACGGCAAGTTCGTGATCACCAACCTGATCGTCAGCACCAAGTTCCTCAAGGCCCACCCGGAGGTGGTGAAGAAGCTGGTCGAGGGGCAGGTGGCGGCGAACGAGTTCGTCAACGGCAAGCCCGACGAGGCGCAGCAGGCCATCTCCGACCACATCGGCAAGATCAGCGGCAAGCCGCTGGACCTCAAGCTCATCAAGCAGGCCTGGCCGACGCTGGAGTTCACCAACGACCCCATCGCCTCCTCGCTGAAGACCGGGCTCGACCACGCCGTCGCGGTCGGGCTGACCCAGCCGGTCAGCCTCGACGGGCTCTACGACCTGACGTACCTCAACGAGGTGCTCAAGGGCCAGGGCAAGGCCGAGGTCGTCCAACCATGACGTCGACCACGACGGCGCCCCGCAGTGCGACCGGCCCGGTCGCGCTGCACGGCGTCACCAAGGTGTACGGGCGCGGGGCGAACGCCGTCCTCGCCCTGGACGGGGTCTCCCTCGACGTCGCGCCCGGTGAGTTCGTCTGCCTGGTCGGGGCCTCCGGCTGCGGCAAGAGCACGCTGCTCAACCTCGTGGCCGGCCTGGACCGGCCCAGCGGCGGGCGGATCGCCCTCGGCGCGGGGGTCGAGCCGGGGCTGATGTTCCAGGAGCCGGCCCTCTTCCCCTGGCTGACCGTCGAGGGCAACGTCGAGGTGCCGCTCAGGCTGCGCGGGCTGCCCCGGGCCGCGCGCCGGGAACGGGTCGCCGAACTGCTGGGCACGGTGCACCTGGCCGACTTCGGCCGCAAGCGCCCCCACGAGCTCTCCGGCGGCATGCGCCAGCGGGTGGCGCTGGCCCGCACCCTCGCCCTGGCCACGCCGGTGCTGCTGATGGACGAGCCGTTCGGCGCGCTGGACGCGATGACCCGCGACATCCTGCACGACGAGCTGGAACGGATCTGGACCGAGCGGCGGCTCACCGTGCTCTTCGTGACGCACAACGTCCGGGAGGCGGCCCGGCTCGCCGACCGGATCATCCTGCTCTCCAGCCGACCCGGCCGGATCATCTGGTCCACCCCGGTCGACGTGCCCCGGCCGCGACGCATCGACTCCCCCGAGGTCGCCGCGGTCGCCGCCGAGGTCACCGACCGCCTGCGTACGGAGGTGGGCCGCCATGGCCGGTGACACCCTCGCCGCCGTCCCGCGTACCGACGCGGAGATCTCGGGGCTGGACGCCCTGGAGCTGGCCGGCCGGGAGCAGAGCCGCCCGCGGGCCGCCCGGCTCTGGGCGGCGACCTGGCCGAAGCTGGCCGCGCTCAGCATCGCCGTCGGCGCGTGGCAGGTCGTGGTCTGGACCGGTTGGAAGCCCGAGTACGCGTTGCCCGGCCCGGCCGCCGTCGGGCAGGAGCTGCTCCGGCAGGTCAGCGGCGTCCAGCTCTGGGACGGTCTCGCCACCACGCTGCGCCGGGCGGCGGTCGGCTACCTCTTCTCGGTCGCCGTGGGCCTGCTGGTCGGCCTCGCGGTGGCCCGGTCGCGGATCCTGCGGGCGGCGATCGGCTCGATGATCACGGCACTGCAGACCATGCCCTCGATCGCCTGGTTCCCGCTGGCGATCCTGCTCTTCGAGCTGAGCGAGAAGGCGATCTTCTTCGTGGTGGTGCTCGGCGCCGCGCCGTCCATCGCCAACGGCGTGATCGCCGGCGTGGACTACGTGCCGCCGCTGCTGCTGCGCGCCGGCCGCAACCTCGGCGCCCGGGGGCTGAACCTGTACCGGTACGTCATCGCGCCCGCCGCGCTGCCGGCCATCGTGGCCGGCCTCAAGCAGGGCTGGGCGTTCTCCTGGCGCAGCCTGATGGCCGGCGAGCTGATCGTGGTCGGCATCTCGCAGACCTCGCTGGGCGCTCAGCTGACCTACTCCCGGGAGCTGTCGGACTCGCCCTGGCTGATCTCCACCATGATCGTGATCCTGGTCCTGGGCCTGGTGGTCGACGCTGCGTTCGGGGCGGCCGACAAGGCGATCCGGCGCCGCTGGGGCGTACTGGACCAGGCCGGTCAGTGACGTGTACGTCTCCGCGCGCAGCGACTACGCGCTCCAGGCCATGCTCGCCGTCGCCGTCGCCGACCCGGTCGGCGGCGGCGGGCTGGTCAAGGCCGCGGCCCTGGCCGGCCGCCAGGAACCCGGCGGTTGACACGCGGCAGGCCCCCACCCGCTGACCGCCGGCTCCCGGCGGCGGCCCGCCGCAGCGCTCGGACGGTGGTGGCTCAGCGGGCGACGGCGGCGGCCCAGAGCGCCGGCAATGGCCCAGGGCGGCGGCGGCCCACGGCGATGGCGGTGAATCAGCCGGCGATGGTGGTCGGCCCCCCGGTCGGGCTGTGCAGCTCGACCGGAGCGGCCGGCGCGGCCCCGTCCGGGATGGCGTGCCACGGCGTGAAGACCGCGACCATGGCGAGCAGCAGCCCGGCGAGCGCGACCGCGAGCACCAGCAGCAGTTCACGCACCGCGCCCGTGCCGACGTCGCCCGCCATGATCACCCTCCCGCGCCGGGCGGTCCCGCCCGGGTCGTTCCCCCCGGCCCCCAGCTTCCACCACCACCGGCCACCGGAACAGTCGCCGATCGGACGTAACGTCCGCTGATTCCCGACTCAGCCGGCGCCGGTCCGGAACGGGTGTTCACGGACCGTCACGACCGGTCCGGTGCGGGTGCCTGCCCACGCCCGAGACCGACCGGGGCCGGGCCGGGGGAGGGCGGGCGTCAGGAGGCGCGGGGCGTCCGGGGCCGCCGCGGGCGGCGGGGCCGTCCCGAGGCGCGGTGCGGAGCCCGGCCACCCTCGCCGGCACGCCCGCCGTCGCCGGCCCGGCCACCCGAGCGTCCGGCGGCCGACGTGGAGGACGCGGCCTGCGGCGGGGGCGGCGCGATCGTCACCGGCACCCCGGACGGCTCACGGGCGCCGGTCACCCGGGCCAGTGCCTCGTCGCCGGGGCGCACCTGGACGGATTCGGGGCGGATGCCGGCAGTGCTCATCAGCCGGGACACGTCCCGGCGCTGCTCCGGCAGGACCAGGGTGACCACCGTGCCCGACTCCCCCGCCCGGGCGGTACGCCCACCGCGGTGCAGGTAGTCCTTCGCCTCGGTGGGCGGGTCCACGTTGACCACCATGTCCAGCCCGTCGACGTGGATGCCCCGGGCCGCCACGTCGGTGGCGACCAGCGCGGTCACCTGCCCCGTGCGGAACTGCTCCAGGATCCGGGTGCGCTGCGGCTGCGACTTGCCGCCGTGCAGCGCGGCCGCGCGTACGCCCTTGGCCAACAGTTGGCGGGCGACCCGGTCGGCGCGGTGCTTGGTGCCCATGAACAGGATGGTGCGGCCCTCGCGGGCGGCGATCCAGGTCAGCGCGGTCGGCTTGTCCGCCGCGTCGACGTGCAGGACGTGGTGGGCCATCGCGGTCACGGTGGCGGTGCCCGGGTCGACCGAGTGCGAGACCGGGTCGGTGAGGAAGCGGCGGACCAGCTTGTCCACGCCGCCGTCCAGGGTGGCCGAGAAGAGCATCCGCTGCCCGTCCGGGGCGACCTGTTCCAGCAGCTTCGTCACCTGCGGCAGGAAGCCCATGTCGGCCATCTGGTCGGCCTCGTCGAGCACGGTGATCGCGACCTGGTCCAGCCGGGCGTCGCCGCGGTTGATGAGGTCGTGCAGCCGCCCGGGGGTGGCCACGACCAGTTCGGCGCCCGCGCGCAGGGCGTCCGCCTGGCGTTGCAGCGACAGGCCGCCGACGACGGTCGCGCAGCGCAGGCCGACGGCCCGGGCGTACGGGTCGAGCGCGGTGGTGACCTGCTGGGCCAGCTCACGGGTCGGCACCAGCACCAGGGCCAGCGGCCGGCCCGGGCGGGCCCGGCGGCCGGCGGTGCGCGACAGCACGGGTAGCCCGAAGGCGAGGGTCTTGCCGGAGCCGGTGCGGCCCCGGCCGAGCACGTCCCGGCCGGCGAGCGAGTCCGGCAGCGTCGCCGCCTGGATCGGGAACGGCTCGGTGATGCCCTGGGCGGCCAGCTCGGCGAGCAGCGCCGGGGCCAGGCCGGTATGGGCGAACGACGGTACGACGGTGGTCATGCGGAAGCCTTCCTCGACGCGGCACGTGTCGAGGGAGGGCGCCGGAGGCGGCGCTGTCACCGGCGGACCAGGCCGCGGATGACTCACAAGCACGAACCGAAAGGGGTACGGGCCCCGGCCCGCCGCCGTTCGCCGCCTGCTCACGCAGGTCGACGGGGCGGCGGACCGGTCCCGTCACCGCACCCGGAGGGCGCGGTGGGTGTTACCTGGAAGATCCGAAGATCAGAGCGGGCGGATGTTCTCCGCCTGCGGGCCCTTCTGGCCCTGGGTCACCTCGAACTCGACCCGCTGGTTCTCGTCCAGGCTCCGGTAGCCGGAGGACTGGATCGCCGAGAAGTGGGCGAAGACGTCGGCGCCGCCGCCGTCCGGGGTGATGAAGCCGAAGCCCTTGTCAGCGTTGAACCACTTGACGGTGCCAATAGCCATTTTTGTCTCGTCTCCTTGACGGAACGTCGAACCCGCACTTGTTGCGGGCCCGAAGAGGAGCGCGCCACGCGGAACTGCCTGGCTCGCTTGTCGCTTCTGGTCGCCCCGCCCGGAGAACTCCGGACACAACAAAGAGCGCCTGGGCCACAATCCTCCAGGCGCACACAGAGTCTCTGGGAACCATAACTGCAACGCGATCAACCTATCACAGATTCGCCGGATGGCCCACCGTCTGCCGGATTTTCCGGCACCGAGGTGATCAGCGCGGTGAGCCCGTCGGCGTCGAGCAGGTCGGCCGGGCGCACGGTGACGCCGTCGCGCACGTAGTGGAACGCCGCGCCGACCCGCTCCACCGGCACCCCGGCCAGCTCCGCCCAGGCCAGCCGGTAGACCGCGAGCTGCACCGCGGCCACCTCGGCGGCCGGGCCGGCAGGCTGCCGGCCGGTCTTCCAGTCGACCACGTCGAACCGCCCGCCCGGGCGGGCGAAGACCGCGTCCATCCGGCCCCGCACCACCACCCCGGCGATGACCGTGGCGAAGGGCACCTCCACCTCGACCGGCACCCGGTCGGCCCACTCGCTGGCCAGGAAGCGCTCCTGGAGCTCGGCGAGCGCCTCGTCGGGCGCGGCGTCGGCGTCGGCCGCGCCCGGCAGCTCGTCCAGGTCGAGCAGCCGGTCGGCGCCGAACCGCTGCTCCAGCCAGGTGTGGAAGGCGGTGCCCCGGCGGGCGTACGGGCTCGGCTCGGTGGGGACCGGGCGGCGCAGCGCCCGGGCCAGCGCCGCCGGATCCCGGCGCAACGCCACCAGCTGGGTCACCGAGAGCTGCCCCGGCAGCGTCACCTCGACCGCGCCGGCCTGCCGGGTCAGCTCGGCCCGCTCGGCGAGCAGCAGGTCGGCCTCCCGCCGCCACCGCGCGACGTCCGGGTCGCCGGCCGGCGGCTCGGCTCCCGCCCCGGCGGCGTCGTCGCCGTCGGCCGGGCGTTCCGGGCCCACACCGTCGCCGGGTTCCGGGCCGGCCGCGCCCCGCCCGCCGGCCGGCCGGCGACCCGCCGCGCCGCCGTCGGCGAGGAAGCGGCGGACCAGGACGGCTGCCTCGGCCAGCGCCGGGCGGCGGGCGCCGAGCGGGTCGGCCGGCCACTCGGCGCGGAGCACCACCTCGGTGGTCGGGTTGACCGCGTCGCCCGGCGGCTCCGGCGCCCACTCGTCGACCAGGTGCCCCGCGCGGCCGTCCAGGCAGGCGTCGTGCACCTCCCGCAGCAGCACCGACGGGCCGCGCGGCCGCTTCGTCCCCTCCCCCCACCAGTGGCCGGAGCAGAGCAGCAGCCGGCGGGGCCGGGTCACCGCCACGTACGCCAGCCGGCGCTCCTCCCGCTCGTCGTGCGCCCGCCAGGCGTCGGTGAAGTCCTCCAGCGCCCGGGCCACCCCGCGCTGGTCCTCGGTGCCGCCCAGGCCCAGCTCGGGCAGCCCGTCGGCGTCCCCGCGCAGCGGGAACGGCAGCACGCCGAGCCCGCCCAGCCAGTGGTCGGAGTTGCGCACCGGCCCCGGCCACACGCCCCGGCTCAGCCCGGCCACCGCGACCACGTCCCACTCCAGGCCCTTCGCGGCGTGCGCGGTGAGGATCTGCACCGCCCCCTCGACCACCTCCACCTCGCCCGGGCTGAGGCCGCGCTCCTCGTCCTCGGCGGCAGCGAGGTAGGCCAGGAAGCCCGACAGGGTGGCGCCCGGCGTCTCGCCGCCGAACCGGGCGGCGACGTCGCCGAGCGCGTCCAGGTGGCCCCGGGCCAGGCCGGCGTCCCCGGCGCCGTCCCGGCCGGCGCGTACGGCCACCTCCACGTCCAGGCCAATCGTGCGCTCGATGTCCGCGATCAGCTCCGGCAGGGACTGGTCCAGCCGGTAGCGCAGCAGCCCCAGCTCCCGGGCGTACGCGCGCAGCCGGGCGTAGCCCTCCGCCGAGTACGCCTGCGCCGGGCCGAGGTCGGCCAGCGCCTCGACCAGGGTCGCCTCGTCGAGCAGGTCGGGGGTGATCTCCGGACTGCCGTCGTCGGCGAGCTTCCGCCGGGCCGCGGCGATGCCCTTCGCCCGCCGGTGCAGGGCCACCAGGTCACGCGGGCCGATCCGCCAGCGCGCCCCGGTCAGCAGCCGCAGCAGGGCCGCCCCGTCCGTCGGGTCCGCCAGCACCCGCAGCGTGCACACCACGTCCCGCACCTCGGGGGTGTCCAGCAGGCCGCCCAGGCCGACCACCTCGACGGGCAGCCCGCGCTCGCGCAGCGCCGACTCGATCGCGGGGATCTGGCTGCGCAGCCGCACGAGCACGGCCGTCGTCGGTCGCAGCGGCACCGGGATGTGCTCGGGCAGCGCGCCGGGCATGGCAGCCGCCCCGCGCCAGGCGTGCAGCACGCTGTCGGCGATCCAGTCGGCCTCGTCGGCGTACGTCGGGAGCAGGGCGCAGTGGACGGTGCCGCCAGCGGCGCCGCGGGCGCTGCGGTGCGGCACCGGGTCCTTGACGCTCATCGCGGCGTGCAGCTCCGGCACCCGGGCGCCGGCTGCCCGCAGCGGGGTGGCCAGGGCATTGGCGACGCCAAGGATCTCGGGGCGGTTGCGCCAGCTCGTGGTGAGGCCGAGCACGTCGGCCGGCGTGCCGTCGGCGCGGGCGAACTCCGTGGGGAAGCGGTCCAGGGTGCCGGCGCTCGCCCCCCGCCAGCCGTAGATCGACTGGCACGGGTCACCGACCGCGGTCACCGGGTGCCCGCCGCCGAACAGCGCGTTGAGCAGCACCACCTGGGCGTGGCTGGTGTCCTGGTACTCGTCCAGCAGCACCACCCGGAAGCGGTCCCGCTCGATCTCGCCGACCCCCGGGTGGTCCCGGGCCACCCGGGCCGCCCGGGCGAGCTGGTCGGCGAAGTCCATCGCCTCGAAGTCCTCCTTGCGCCGGGCGTACGCGCGCACCAGCGGGAGCAGCTTCAGCCGGGTCTGCTGGAGGGCCAGGGCCCTGCGCACGTCGGCGTAGACCCGGCCGGGGCGGGCCTGCACCTCGGCGAAGAACCGGCCTGTCCAGGCGGCCAGCTCGTCCGGGTCGACCAGGTGCTCGTCCAGCTCGCCGGCGAGCGCCAGCACGGCGTCGGTGACCGTGCTCGGCATCCGGTCCACCTCGGACATGTCGCCGTCGTAGTTGCGCACCAGCAGGTCGACGAGCTGCCAGCGGGACGCCTCGGTGAGCAGCCGGGTGGACGGCTCGTAGCCGGCCCGCAGCCCGTGCTCGGTGACGATCCGGCCCGCGTACGAGTGGTAGGTGGAGACGGTCGGCTCCCCCGCCAGCGGGTCGTCGAGCGGGTCCCGCCCCCGCCGCCCGAGCCGCCGCACCAACTGGTCGAGCCGCGTACGCACCCGGTGCGCCAGCTCGCCGGCGGCCTTGCGGGTGAAGGTGAGCCCGAGCACCTGCTCCGGCCGCACGTGCGAGTTGGCGACCAGCCAGACCACCCGGGCCGCCATCGTCTCGGTCTTGCCCGAGCCCGCGCCCGCGACCACCAGCAGGGGCTCCACGGGCGCGGCGATGATGGCCGCCTGCTCCCGGGTGGGCGCCGGCAGCCGCAGCAGCTTCGCCAGCTCCACCGGCGTGTACCGGGGGCCGGCGTCGGCGACCCGGGGCGCCGGTGTCGCCGTGCCGAACAGGGCGGGCTGGGTCACCGCTCCGCCTCAGTTCGCGACTGCGGGGCTCGCAAGCTCACTCCTCACACTCACGGCTGCCGGTTTGGTTCGCAGCCGCAGGGCTCGCAACCTCATTCTCAGGTTCACGGTTGGTCGGGGCGGCGGGCGGTCGGGGGCTCGACCACCTGGCGGCCCTGCCCGGACACGGGGCAGCTCGACCGCACCGGGCAGACCCGGCACTTCGAGTTGGCGACGGCGGCGAACGTGGCGGCGGCCATCGTATCGGCGGTGCGCCGCACCAGCGCAGTCGCCCAGCCGGCCTCCGGGCCCTCCCCCGCCGGCGGCTGGCTCTGCTCCTTCGCGTCCTTCGCCCCGGTGCCGAGCTGCACCAGCGCCGCCCCGCCGGACTCCTCGCCGAACTCGGCGAACGCCCCCGCCTCGACCGCCGCCTGGTACGCACCGAGCTGCGGGTGCTCGGCCAGGTCGTGCGCGGTGACCGCGGTGGACTTCCCGGTCTTCAGGTCGATCACGACCAGCCGGCCGTCGGCGTCGACCTCCAGCCGGTCCACCCGGCCGACCAGCTCGACGGGCCGGTGCGGGTCGTCGAGGCGCACCGCGAACTCGTGCTCGATCGCGAGCAGCCGGCGCGGGTTGGCCGCGAGCCAGCGCAGCAGCTTGTCGACCATCCCCTCGGCGCGGGCCCGCTCGGGCCCGACCATCCAGCGGGCGGCCAGCTCGATCGCGTCGAACCGGGCGGCGACGTAGTCCAGCAGGGCGCCCCGGTCGACGCTCGCGTCCTCGGCGAGCATCGCGGCGGCGTGCACGAGGTTGCCGACCCCCTGGGCGGCGCTGGCCGGGGCGCTGCCGCCGTGCCGCTCCAGCAGCCAGCGCAGGCTGCACCGCAACGCGCTCTCCATGCCCGACGGGGTGACCCGGACCGGCTCCCCCTCGTCGACGAGCGGGCGGTCGTCGGAGAGCTGCCGCAGCCCCCACCAGTCGTCCGGGTGCGCGCCGGCCACCCCGGCGGCCGCGAGGCGGGCCAGCTCGGCCGCCGCCGCCTGCCGCCGGGCGTAGGGCGCGTCCGGGTCGCTGACCGCCGTACGCAGCTCCGCCACCAGCGCCGGCAGGGTCAGCGCACGGGGCGGCCGACTCACCGGCAGCGTCCTCGGCCGGTCCGGTTCCTCCTCGCCCGCCGCCACCGGGCCGTCGCCCGCCCCCGGCGGGACCGGCCCCGCGGCGCCCGGTCCGGCCTGCGTCGACCCGGCCTGCGTCGGACCTGCCGGGTCCGGCCGGCCGGGCGGGGGGCCGTCGTCCGGCGCGGGCGGGTCGGTCGGGCCCAGCTCGTAGAGGAAGCGGCTCGGCTGTTCCTCGTGGTCGTCGCCGCCGACGGCGGCGGAGGCGACCGCGCTGACCAGCAGCCGGCGCCGGGCCCGGGTGACCGCCACGTGGAACAGCCGCCGCTCCTCGTCCAGCAGCGCCGAGGTCTGCCCGACCAGGGTGGCCACCGTGCCGGCGCCGGCCGCCCGGCCGGCGAGCACGTCGACCAGCCGCTCGGAGCCGAGCAGGCTGCCGCGCAGCCGCAGGTCGGGCCAGACGCCCTCCTGCACCCCGGCGACCGCCACCAGGTCCCACTCCAGCCCCTTCGCGGCGTGCGCGGTGAGCAGCCGGACCGCCTCACCCCGGTCGGCGGTGGGGGCGATCGTGTCGGCCGGCAGGTCCTGGCCGAGGACGTGGTCGAGGAAGACCTCGGTGCGCGCGCCGGGCAGCCGGTCCGTGAACCGGGCCGCCGCGTCGAAGAGCACCATCACGGCGTCGAGGTCCCGGTCGGCGGCCTCGGCGCGCCGGCGCCGGGCCACGTCCCCCTCGCCGGCCACCGTCTGGCCCCGGCCGATCGCGGCGGACCACAGCTCGGCCAGCCCGCTGGCCCGCCAGACCGCCCACAGCACGTCCTCCGCGGTGGCGCCGGGCCGGGCGGCGGTCTCCCGGGCGACGGCCAGCAGGCCGGCCACCGTCTGCGCCGGCTCGGCCCAGCGCCGCTCGATCCCGGCCAGATCGGCCGGGTCGCGCAGCGCCTCGACGATCAGCTCGCCCGAGGGCCGGCGGTCGCCGGCGGCCAGCGCCAGGGCCCGCAGCCCCTGCCGCAGCCGCCGCTCGGCCAGCGGATCGGCGCCGCCGAGCGGCGAGTGCAGCAGGGCGACGGCGGCCTCCTCGTCGAGCCGCTCGGGCTCCAGCGCGCAGCGCAACAGGAGCAGCAGCGGCGCGACCGCCGGTTGCAGGTGCAGCGGCAGGTCCTCGCCGTGCACCACGGTGGGCACCCCGGCGGCGTGCAGCGCGCGTTGCAGCGAGGGCAGCTGCCGCCCGGTGGAGCGCACCAGCACGGCCATCTCCGACCACGGCACGCCGCCGAGCAGGTGCGCCTCGCGCAGGGCGTGGGCCAGCCAGGCCGCCTCGCTGGTGGCCGAGCGGAAGGTGCGCACCTCCACCGAGCCGGGCGGCGCGTCGGGCAGCGGGTGCAGCCTGCGGTGCGCCGCCGGGCCGCGCAGCCGCCGCGCCAGCCGGCCGGACGCGGCGAGCAGCCGGGGGCCGGCCCGGTAGGAGGTGGTCAGCACCACCTGCGCCGTGGGCGCCCCGGAGGCGGTGCGGAAGCGGTGCGGGAACGTGGTCACCACGGCGGGGTCCGCGCCGCGGAAGGCGTACGTGGACGAATCAGGGTCGGCGAACGCCACGAGGGACTTGCCGCCGCCGGCCACCGTCGCGAGCAGTTCCTGCTGGGCGGGATCGGTGTCGGCCAGCTCGTCGACGTAGACGTACGCCAGCCGGCGTCGCTCGGCCGCGAGCAGCTCGGGGTCGTCGAGCAGCATCCCGGTGGCGGCCCGGACCAGCTCGGCCGGGTCGTACGCGACGGAGCCGCGGTTGCTGACGTCGCGCAGGGCGAGCACGGCCACGTACTCCCGGAGGAAGCGCGCGGCGGCCGGCCAGTCGGCGCGGCCGAGCTTCTCGCCCAGCCGGGCCAGCTCGACGGGGCCGACCCCGCGCTCGGCGGCGCGCATCAGCAGGTCGCGCAGCTGTGCCGCGAAGGCCCGGGTGCGCAGCGCGGGGCGCAGGTCCTCCGGCCAGCCGACCGGGTCGTCGCCTGGTTCCTCGCCGACCACGTCGAGCAGCTCGCGGATGATCAGATCCTGCTCGGGGCCGGTGAGCAGCCGGGGGGACGGCTCTCCCCGCTCGGCCGCGGCCCGGCGCAGCAGCCCGAAGGCGTACGCCGGGAAGGTGCGCACCAGCGGCTCGCGCAGCACGCGGTGCCCGCCCCCGGCGGCCCGGGCCTCGATCCGCTGGCGCAGCGCGGTGGCGCCCCGGCGGCTGAAGGTGAGCACCAGGATCCGCTCCGGGTCGACGCCCTCGGCCACCCGCGCGGCGACCGCCTCGACCAGGGTGCTGGTCTTGCCCGTGCCGGGGCCGCCGAGCACCAGCATCGGCCCGTCGGTGTGCGCGACGACCTCCGCCTGGCGCAGGTCGGTCAGCCGCGCCGTCCCCCGGTGCGCGTCACCGCCGGCCGGCCCACCTGGCCGCCCGTCCTTCCGGGCCGGCCCACCGGACCGGTGGCCCCCCGGGGCCGCCTCGGCGGGCCGGCGCACCAGCCGGTACGCCTGCATCCCCCCATCCCACCACGCCGGTACGACACCCCCGCCCCGCCACCCCCGCCCCGCCCCACCGCCTTCCCTTCCGCGATCTTGCACTTTCGGCCCCGACGAACGCATACGAAAGGGGCACAACAGGGGCCACAAGCGCAAGATCGCGACGGGACGGGTGGGGGGTGGGGGTGGGTCAGGTCAGGTGGAGTTCGAGGGTGTCCAGGGCGGCGGGGACCGTGTCGGTCAGGGTGAGCAGGTCCAGGCCGGCGGGCTTGAGGAAGGTCTGGTCGGCCAGCGCGCGCAGCCAGTCGAGCATCGGGCGGTAGAAGCCGTCGGTGTCGACCAGCACCATCGGCTTGGCGTGCAGGGCGAGCGTCGCCGTCGTCCAGACCTCGAACAGCTCGTCGAGGGTGCCGAGGCCGCCGGGCAGCGTGAGGAACGCGTCCGACTTGTCGATCATCAAGGTCTTGCGACTGGCCATCGAGTCGGTCACGAGCAGCTCGTCCGACGCCAGGTCGGCGACCTCCAGGTCGACCAGCGACTGCGGGATCACCCCGATCGTCCGCCCCCCGGCGGCCCGCGCGCCGTCCGCCAACGCGCCCATCATGCCGACGCATCCGCCCCCGCTGACCAGCGTGTGCCCGCGCCGGGCGATCTCCGCGCCCGTCTCGGCCGCGAGGTCCAGCCAGCGGCGGTCGAGCGTACGGGAGGAGGCGCAGAACACGCAGATCGCCGCCATGCCTCAGCGCTCCCCGCTCGCGTCGCCCGCCCGGCGCGGCCCGGCCGACGCGGCCCCGGCCGACGCGGCGCCACCCGACGCACCACCACCCGACGCACCGCCACCCGACGCAGCGCCACCCGACGCACCACCACCCGACGTGGTGTCGCCGGGCAGGTCGGCGCCGCCGCTCGACCCGGCGCCGTTCGCCGCCCCGGCTCCGGCCGCCGCGGCGGCCTGCTGTTCGGCGGCGGCGACGGCCACGGCCTCGTCGCGGACCGCGTCCTGCTCGACGGAGAGGGCGGCCTCGGCCTCCACGATGTGCCGGACCGCCGCGTCGACGTCGTCGGTCACGCAGATCAGTTCCAGGTCGATCGACCCGATCTTGCCGTCGGCGGCCATGGTGTCGCGCAGCCAGTCGAGCAGGCCACGCCAGTAGTCGGCGCCCATCAGCACCACGGGGAACCGGGTGACCTTGCCCGTCTGCACCAGGGTGAGCGCCTCGAAGAGCTCGTCCATGGTGCCGAACCCGCCGGGCAGCACGACGAACGCCTGCGCGTACTTGACGAACATCGTCTTGCGGGCGAAGAAGTAGCGGAAGTCGATGGCGAGGTCGACCCAGTCGTTGAGGCCCTGCTCGAAGGGAAGCTCGATGCCGAGCCCGACGGAGAGCCCGCCCGCCTCGCTGGCACCCCGGTTGGCCGCCTCCATCACGCCCGGCCCGCCGCCGGTGATCACCGCGTAGCCGGCCCGGGCCAGGGCCCCGCCCAGCGCCTCGGCCAGCCGGCACTCCGGGCTCTCCGGCCGGCTGCGGGCGGAGCCGAAGACGCTCACCGCCGGGGGCAGGTCGGCGAGGGTGTCGAAGCCCTCCACGAACTCGGAGAGGATGCGCAGGGCCCGCCAGGCGTCCTTGGTCTTCCAGTCGCCGCGCCCCCGCGAGTCGAGCAGGCGCTGGTCGGCGGTGCTGCCCGTGATCGCCTGCCGACGCAACGTCACGGCCCCCCGGTGCCGTTCCCGTCCCGGCTCGCGGCCGGCCTCCCGCCCGTTGCTCTGACCCATGGGAGCAACCGTAGTGGAGCGACACCCGCCGGGTGCGCGGGGCGACGAGCCCGGAAATTAGTTCCGGATCATGGGCAACTAATTCGGTCGCACGGACGTCTTACTATTCACATACCGGGTATGCCCCGGCGCGCGCCTTCGGGGGAGGAGTCAGCGTGATCAGCAACAGCGAGATGATCCGGATCCGGCGACAGATGCAGCGCCGGATCCGCGACGTGGTGGCCGAGCGCCGCCGCGCCCGCCTGATGGAGCCGTCCGCCGCCGACCAGGGCGGCCCGGCCGACGCCCGGCCCACCGCCGACGCGTCCGCCACCGCCTGACCGCACCGCCACCGTCCGACCGCACCACCACCGTCCGACCGCACCGCCGACACGCGACCGGGAGGTTCGCGTCACCGGGCACCACCCGGCCGACGCGGGCCTCCCGGTCGCGCACGGGGCGACCACCGGGGCGGGCGGCCGGCAGGCGCCAGGACGACCGCCCAGGAGCCCGTCAGGCGGGGGCGAGCCAGCGGTGCAGCGTGGCGGCGCCGTCCCGGATCTTGCTGATCTCGACGTGCTCGTCCGGGTGGTGGGCCAGATTCGGGTCGCCGGGGCCGAAGTTCAGGGCCGGGATGCCCATCGCCGCGAACCGGGCCACGTCCGTCCAGCCCAGCTTGCCGATCGGCGCGGCGCCGACCGCCGCGAGGAACTCCCGGGCCGGGGCCGCCTCCAGCCCGGGCGGGGCGCCGGCGGCCGAGTCGGTGACCCGCACGTCGAAGCCGGCGAAGACCTCCCGCAGGTGCGCCTCGGCCTCGGCCGGCGTACGGTCCGGCGCGAACCGGTAGTTGACCTCGACTTCGCACCGGTCCGGCACCACGTTGCCGGCGACGCCGCCGTTGATGCGGACCGCGTTCATCCCCTCCCGGTAGTCGCAGCCGTCGATGGTGACGCGCCGCGCCTCGTACCGGGTCAGCCGGTCGAGCACCTCGCCCGCCGCGTGGATCGCGTTCACCCCGTGCCACGAGCGGGCCGAGTGGGCGCGGACGCCGGTGGTGGTGACCACGCACCGCATGGTGCCCTGGCAGCCGGCCTCGACGATCCCGTACGTCGGCTCCAGCAGCACCGCGAAGTCCGCCTCCAGCCACTCCGGGTGCGCCTCGGCGACGAGGAAGAGGCCGTTGTACTTCGACTCGATCTCCTCGGCCTCGTAGAAGAAGTACGTCACGTCGTAGCGAGGGTCCGGCAGCGTCACCGCCAGGTGCAGCGCGTACGCCACCCCGGACTTCATGTCGGAGGTGCCGCAGCCGTACATCAGGTCGCCGCGCATGCTCGACGGGAAGTTGTTGTTCAGCGGCACCGTGTCCAGGTGGCCGGCGAGCACGATCCGCTGGTCCCGGCCCAGGTCGGTCCGCGCCATCACCGTGTTGCCGTGCCGGTAGGTGGTCAGGTGCGGCACGCCCCGCAGCACCTCCTCCACGCAGTCGGCGATGGCCTTCTCGTCGAGGGACACGGACTCTATGTCGACCAGCGCACGGGTCAGGGCCACCGGATCGGCCAGGACCTCGGGGGTCAGCGGGTTCTCCATGGTTCGCACGGTACCGTCAGGTCGGGTGAGCGCGAGGAGCGAGCGCTCCCCGGGCGGCCGGCGTGGGACGCGGTCGCGCGGGGCGCGAGGGGAACCCGCGACCCGCAGCCACGAACGAGAGGTGAATCAGTGACGTCCGAATCCGCCTGGGGCATCGGCCTGGCCACCGTGACCGCTGACGACCAGGTGCTCGACACCTGGTACCCGACCGGCAAGCTGGGGCTCGGCAAGCTGCCACTGGTCGCCGGCGAGGACGAGGCGGACGTGCTGGACCTGCCGCCGGGGGCAGTCGGCGACCGGGCGCTGCCCGGGCTGCGTACCGTCCAGGTGGTCACCGTGATCGGCTCGCTGGACGACCCGATCAAGGACGCCGCCGACGCGTACCTGCGGCTGCACCTGCTCTCGCACCGCCTGGTGCGTCCCAACGAGCTGAACCTCGACGGCATCTTCGGCAAGCTGGCGAACGTCGCGTGGACCTCCGCCGGGCCGTGCCCGCCGGAGCGGGTGGACGAGCTGCGGGTCATCGAGCGGGCGGCCGGCCGCCACCTGGCCGTCCACGGGGTGGACAAGTTCCCCCGGATGACCGACTACGTGGTGCCCTCCGGTGTGCGGATCGCCGACGCCGACCGGGTGCGGCTCGGCGCGCACCTGGCCGCCGGCACCACCGTGATGCACGAGGGCTTCGTCAACTTCAACGCCGGCACCCTGGGCACCTCGATGGTCGAGGGCCGGATCGTGCAGGGCGTGCTGGTCGGCGACGGCTCCGACATCGGCGGCGGCGCCTCGATCATGGGCACCCTCTCCGGCGGCGGCACGGAGAAGGTCCGCATCGGCGAGCGCAGCCTGATCGGCGCGAACGCCGGCGTGGGCATCTCGCTCGGCGACGACTGCGTGGTCGAGGCCGGCTGCTACGTCACCGCCGCTTCCAAGATCACCCTGCCGGACGGCCGGGTGGTCAAGGCCCGCGAGCTGTCCGGGGTGGACGGCCTGCTGTTCTGGCGCAACTCGGTGACCGGCGCGCTGGAGGCGAAGCAGCGCAGCGGTCGGGGCATCGAGCTGAACGCCGCGCTGCACGCCAACGACTGACGGCCCGCCCCGCCGGGTCCGCGATCGTCGCGGACCCGGCGGGGGTACGCCTCACCGCAGCCGGTACGCCTGGATGACGCGCTGGGTGACCGTGTTGCCGGCGGTGTCCCGGGCGGTGGCCCGCAGCGAGACGTGTCCGGGGCCGGCGGGGTGCCGCACGGTGGCCGTCCAGCCGTCCCCGCCGGGCCTGACCCGGGCCGGCTGCCAGGTCTTGCCGCCGTCGTAGGAGACGTCGACGGTCAACGCGGCCACCCGGGCCGACGGTGCGCCCGGCTGCCGCTGCACCTGCACCGGGATGGCGAAGGTGTGCCCGGCCGGGGCCGCGCTGTCCTTGTCGAGCCGCGGCGTGAACCGGATCGCCGACACCGGCAGGGCAACCAGGTCGTCCCCGGCGACGTGCCGGGACCGGAACGTCCACGTCGCCGCCACCTCGGTGGCGAGGTCGGTGAAGCTCCGCTTCGACAGCACCTCCACCCGGTAGTCCGCCGCGCCGGGCGGCACCTCGAACCGGCCGTACGCCGGATCCGGGGTCTCCCCGACCAGCGCCCCGTCGCGGTAGAGGGCGGTGCGGGCGGTGTCGGCGACCGAGCCGCCGGGGTGTCCCTCGGCGTCACTGTGCAGCGGCAGGCTCACCTCGACGCGGTCGCCCTGGCGGGTGATCCCGGCCACCGGGAACGACGGCCCATACGGCGCGCTGTTCCAGCTCTCCCGGTAGTGCCGGCCGGCCCGCAGGCTCCGCTCCTCGGAGAACAGCACCGCCTTGACGTCGGTCCAGCCGTCCTCGCCCGGCACCCCGAAGTTCAGCTCGGAGGACCAGCGCACGCCCCGCGTGTTGTAGTGCTCGACCCGCTGCCCCGGCGTCGCGGTCGGCAGGACGACCGCCCAGCCGCCGACGTCGGGCTCCAAGTGCGGGAAGACCACCCGCTCGGTCACCAGGCCGGCAGGGGCGGCCCCGAACCGGTGGGTGACGGTGGCCAGGTCCTTCGCGCGGTAGTGCCGGACGAAGCCGGTCGGCATCCGGCCGGGCGTCGCCTCGCTGAGGGCGTAGAGGTAGGGGCTGCTGGCGGCCTCCCGGTCGGCCCACTGACTGCTGATCGTGGCGACGAGGCGCTCCCCGGACACCGACGGGCCGAGTCCGGCGCTGAAGAGACCCTCGAAGTCGAAGGCCAGCAGGCCGAAGCCGTAGCTGCCCTCGTCGACGAAGAAGTTCGCGCCGGTGTCGACCAGCACCGGGGTGGCCGAGCGCTGCGGAACGCTCATCCGGACCGGCCTGCCCTGCCGGGCGTCCACGGTGACCCGCGTGTCCCCGGCGACCACCAGCTCCGGCTGGACGATCTGGGTGACCCCGGCGAACTGCTCGCCGTCCACCTCGAACACGAGGCTGTTCAGCCCGTACCGGCCCTTGGGCAGCCGCAGCTCGGCGGTGCCGTCCGGGTCGTACAGGTCGTACGAGGCGAATCCCTCCAGCGAGATCAGCGTGGTGCCGTGCTCGCCAGCGGCCGCGCCGTCCCGGCCCAGGTGCGAGACCGTCACGGTGTAGCTCTCCACCTCCCGGTGCACGGCCAGCGGGGTGGTCGCCACCGTGTCGCCGGTGCGGGCGACGACCCGGCCCGTGTAGTGGCCGTCCGGCCCGGCGACCCGGGTGTCGGCGGTGACGGTGACGCTGGCCGTGCCGCCGGCCGGCACGCTGACCCGGTCGGCGCCGAGGGTGAACATGCCGGCCGGGGCCGGCTCGCCGCCCGGGCCGGTCGCCTCGACGGCCAGGTCCAGGGAGACCGCGGCAGGGCCGTCGTTGCGCCAGGTCACCGTGCGGGTGATCGGGGTGTCGTCGTGGTGGGGCCAGAGCGCCCGGCCGAAGGAGACGCTCGGCGGATCGCTGGTCACCGTCTGGCCGATCGCGCGGGCCACGTCGACCCGCCCGGCCCCCTGCTGGTACGCGCTCAGCTCCGAGTGGGGTTTCGCCGAGGCCATCAGGGTGGCCTTGAGCCGGCCGGCGGTCCAGTCGGTGTGCTGCTGGGCCAGCAGCGCCACCGCGCCGGTGACGTGCGGGGCGGCCATCGACGTGCCGGACAGCGACACGTACCCCTCCCCGGCCGGCTCGCCGATCACCCCGTCCCGGCTGCGCGCCGCGACGATCCCCACGCCGGGGGCGGTGAGGTCCGGCTTGAGCCCGTCGTCACCGACCCGCGGACCACGGCTGGAGAAGCTGGCGAGGGCGTCGTCCCGGTCGACGGCACCCACCGAGAGGGCGGCGTCGGCGGTGCTGGGGGAACTGACCGGGGCGAAGGTGCCGTCGTTGCCGGCGCTGATCACGAAGAGGACGCCGGTCTGCGCGGTGAGCGCGTTGACGGCCTCCTCCAGCGGGTCGACCTCCGGGGTGTCGAAGCCACCGAGACTCAGGTTGACCACGTCGGCCCGCTGCTCGACCGCGGCCCACTGCATGCCGGCGAGGATCGCGGACTCGGGGCAGCCGTACGTCTCGCAGACCTTGCCGTCGAGCAGCGTCGCGTCGGGGGCCACGCCCCGGTGCCGGCCACCGGAGGCGGCGCCGCTGCCGGCGATGATCGAGGCGACGTGGGTGCCGTGCCCGACCACGTCGCCGGCCGCGGCCTCCTCGGTGAAGTTGTGCGCCTGCGCCACCCGGCCGGCCAGGTCCGGGTGCGTGGCGTCCAGCCCGGTGTCCAGCACCGCCACCCGCACGCCCCGGCCGGTGAGACCGGCCTGGTGAGCAGCCGGCGCGCCGATCTGCGGCACGCTGCGGTCGAGGGTGATCCGCCGCCGGCCGTCGAGCCAGATCCGGTCGACACCCCCCGCCGCGCCGACCCGCGCTCCGGCGGCGGTGACCGCCGCCCACACCTCGCCGGCCCGGTCCTTGGCCGCCGTCGCGGCGACCCCGCGGACGGCGGGCAACTCGCGGGTGACGGTGACCCCGGCCGGCGCCGCCGCACGCCGGGCGGCGCCCGACGCGCCGGTGATCAGCACCGGCAGGTCGTCACGGCGGGCGTCGTCGTAGCCGGCCTCGATCAGCCCGGTGACGTCGAACAGCCGCCGGTCGACCCGCCCCGCCTGGATCGGCGCCACCGCGTCCTGCGGCACGACACTGAGCCGGCCCTGTTCGCGGCGGGTCAGGAAGCGGATCTTCTCGCGCCCCGGCCCGGGACGCACGCTCGCCCCGGCGCCGGTCACGGTGACCCGGTCCCCGGTGAGCAGGGTGACGGTGGTGGGGCGGCTGCCCGGCTGCGACGCCGGGGCGACGCCGGCGGTCGGGTCAGGACGGGCGGGGCCGGCGGGCGCCTGGGCCACGGCCATCCCCGGGGTGCCGAGCACCAGGCCGAACACGAGACCGAGACCGGCCAGTTTTCTTCTTCGCTGCAACGGATCCTCCTCGTCGGGCGTTACTACCTGTGGAGAGACGCGCATTGACGGTCATCATGTTTACATACCGGGTATGCAAAATGAAGACATGAAGATGACGGACCAGCCAACGGACGCGCCGCCCTTCGGGATGATCGACCGGTGACCTCCATGAAGGAACGCATGCTGGCCGGCGAGCCGTACATCGCCAACGAGCCGGAGATCGTCGCCGACCTGGACCGCGCCGCGCGGCTGATGGAACGCTTCAACACCACTCCCGCGGCCGACTCGCAGGGCCGGCTCGCGGCCCTGCGCGAACTGCTCGGCGAGGTGGGCGAGGAGACCTGGGTGCGGCCACCCTTCTACTGCGACTACGGCTGGCAGATCCGGATCGGGCCGCGCAGCTTCGTCAACTTCAACGCGGTCTTCCTCGACGTCGCCCCGATCACCATCGGTGCCGACGTCCAGATCGGACCGAACGTGCAACTGCTGACCCCCACCCACCCCGTCGAGCCCGGGCCGCGCCGCGACAAGTGGGAGGCGGCCAAGCCGATCGCCATCGGCGACAACGTCTGGCTCGGCGGCGGCGCGATCGTGCTCGCCGGCGTCACCGTCGGGGAGAACACCGTCGTCGGCGCGGGTGCCGTCGTGACGAAGGACCTGCCGGCCAACGTCGTCGCGCTGGGTAATCCGGCTCGCGTCGTACGCCAGCTCGGCTGACCTCCGATCAAGCCCACCACCTGCACAAACGTCCATCCGCGACTGGCGTGGACGACCACGCCCACGGCACTGTGGGTGGTGACGTCGTCACCAGGAGGCGGGGATGGTCGGTCGGGTGCTCGAACTGCGCGTGCACGGGGTCTCCAACACGCCACCGGGCCAGATCCTCGGCCTGCGGCCCGCGCCGGGGGCCGACCCGCCCCCGCCGTGGCGCGTCGCGGGCGACCCGGTCACCGGCTTCTACCGCTCCCCCGCCGCCGGGCCGGACGACCCGGTCGTCGTCGAGGCGTACAGCTGGGGGCAGTTGACCTCCGGCGGGCGGACCGCGCGTGACGTGGAACGGGCGCTGTGGACGCTGCTGCTGCCCTTCACCCTGGCCAACGTCGCGCTGCACGCCCGGCCGCGCATCCCGGCGGACCCGGACGACGAACGCCCGGCCGGCAGGTCGGGGGTCACCGCCTGGTTGATCCGGCTGTTCTGCCTGAGCCTCACCGGCACGCTCGCGCTCACCCTCACCGGTGTCGGGGTCGACCTCGTGGGCTGGCAGTGCGTCGACGAGGACTGCCTGCGCCGGCTCCCCGGCCCCTGGGAGTTCCTCGGGCAGGGCTGGTGGAGCGAGGGCGCGCGGCCCCTCGCCGTCGGCCTGCTCGCACCGCTCGGCGTGCTGGCCCTGCTCGGGCTGGTGAGCTGGCGGACCTACCAGTACGAGGCGCAGATGCCGGCCGAGCCGGCCCCCCTCGCCGGCGCCCGGCCGCCCGGGGGGACCCCGACGGGCGAGCCCGGGCAGCCCGTGCCGGAGCCACCGGCGCCCGAACCGCCACCCGGCCCGCCGGGCAACCCGCTCCAGCACCCCACCTTCTGGAACGGGGAGGGGCAGCTGCGCCGCGCGGCCGTGCTGCACCTCTGCACCGGTGCCGTCGTGGCCGCCGCCGTACCGCTCGGCGCGGTCCTCGCGATGGACCCGCCCCGCGGCGCCCGGGCCGCCGTCGCCTGGCCCACAGTGGCCGCGTTCGCCGCCGCCGTGCTGATCGCGGTCGTGGCGCTCGCGCGGCCCTGGCTGACCCGGCGCGCCGGCCACACCCCGCTCGGCCGCTGGAGCGTGGTGGTCATCGTGCTCACCGGCGCCGGGCTGGCGGGCACCCTGCTGGTCCTGCTGCTGCCCGACGGGCCCGCGGGCACCCCGCTGGCCGACCTGCGCCAGGTGCCCGGCTGCGGCCGGCAGCCCGCCGCGCCGCCGTGCCCGGCCGACCGGTCGCTGCCCGGCGTCGACCGGGTCATCGCCTGGCTCGGCACCGGGCAACTGCTGTTGCTGATCGCGATCGGGTCGGTGAGCCGGTCGGGGCGGCGGGCGCTCGCCGCGCCGGCGGCGGCCGCCCTGCTGCTCGCCCTCGGCGTCGCCTGGATCGCGGGCCGGCTGCCCGGGATCCCGCCCGCGCCTCCGCCGCTGGAGGTCTGGATGCTCGCCCTCGGGGTCGTCGCGCTCGCCGCGACCGGCCTGCTGCTGCCGCGCGTACCGACGCCGGCCGAGCGGCAGCCGCTGGAGCCCCACACCGACCTGGCCTGGGGCGGCCGGGCCCCGGCGCTCATCGCCGGCTTCGGCTGGGTGCTCTGCCTGTCCTACTGCGCCGGCCTGCTCCACTGGGTCACCGGCCGGCTCGGCGACGGCGCGACGGCCGACGCGGTCTCCCCCGTGGCGCCCCCGGTCCCGGTGACCTGGGCCGGGCTCGCGTTCGCCGTCGCCCTGCTCACGCTCGTCGCCACGGCCGCCCGGGCCGGCCTGCTCTTTCTCCGCCTGCGCCGCCACGAGTACGCGGAGCTGGTGCCCGCCGGTCACCGGCTCTCCGGCCACGACCTGCGGCGCTGCCGGCAGGTGAGCGCCTGGCGGGCGCTGCACCGGTTGGTCGGTGAGCACGCGGTGCGGCTGGTCGGCCGCTACGCCGCCGCGTCCGGGGTGCTGGTCGCCCTCGGCTACGCCGCCGCGCTCTCCGGCGGCCGGCCCCACCCCACGGCGGCGACCGGCGGCGCCGCCGTGGTCGAGTGGATCTCCGGCGTGGGCGACCGGATGCTCGGCTGGCTGCCCGTGCTCGTCGGCGCCGTGGGTCTGCTGGTCTACCGGAACGACGTCGTCCGCCGCTCGGTCGGCGTGCTCTGGGACGTCGGCACCTTCTGGCCCCGGGCCGCGCACCCGCTCGCCCCGCCCAGCTACGCCGAGCGGGCCGTGCCCGAGTTGCAGACCCGCACGGCCGGGCTGCTGGCGCTGGACGAGCACGATCCCGGGGCCGTGGACGGGATCATCCTCTCCGGGCACAGCCAGGGCACGGTGATCTGCGCCGCGGTGATCCTCCAGCTCCCCGCCCGGTCGCGGCGGCGGATCTGGTACTTCTCCTACGGCTGCCAGCTCACCCGGCTCTACGGGCGGGTCTTCCCGGCGTACTTCGGGCCTGACCGGCTGCCGGTGCTGGCCGACGCGCTGACGCCGCCCGGTGGGCGCACCCGCTGGACCAACTTCTGGCGGGCCACCGACCCCCTCGGCTGGCAGGTGACGGCGGGGGAACGCGAGGTCGCCGTACGCGACCCGGAGGCGCTGCACCCCAGCGACGGGGAGGTGGCCGACCCGCCGATCCGCAACCACAGCGGCTACCCGGAGGCGGCCGAGTTCCAGCGGGAACGCTCGCGGGTGGCCTGGCTGCTGCGACAGGGCGTGCCGGCGCCCCGCCGCGGCGCCGGCTGACCCCGACCGGCCGCACTGGGCGGGGTCAGGCCGGCGGCGGCTCGTCGAGCCGGACGACCAGGTCGGCGGCGTGCGCGGTGCCCGCCACCAGGGCGGCGTTGGCCTCGTCGCTGCCCGTCGCCCACGCCCGGGCCTGCTCCGCCGACCGCCCGTACGCCTGGTGCCGGACGGTCAGCCGGCGCAGCCGCAGCTCGACGTCCAGGTCGAGGAACCACGCCTCGTGCAGCAACGACCGCACCTCGTCCCAGGGCGGCGCGCCCAGCAGCAGGTAGTTGCCCTCGGTGACCACCAGCCGCACCGACGGCGGCACCTCGATCGCCCCGGCCACCGGCTCCTCCAGGTCCCGCCGGAACGCCGGCGCGTAGACGGCGGTCGGCTCCAGCCGACGCAGTCGCCGCAGCATCGAGACGTAGCCGTTGGCGTCGAACGTGTCGACGGCGCCCTTGCGCTCGGCCCGGCCCAACCGGTGCAGCTCGGCCTGGGCCAGGTGGAAGCCGTCCATCGGCACCAGCCGGGCGGCGGGGCCGACCGCCTCGACGATCCGCTCCGCCAGCGTGGACTTGCCCGCGCCGGGCGCCCCGGCGATGCCGAGGAGCTGACGCGGGCCGGCGTCGGCGAGGGCGCGTGCCCGCGCGACCAACTCGTCGACCCCGACGACCCGGGCGGCTGTCATCAGCCGAGAACCGGCTCGCTGATCGCGAACCGCGCCTGCACCGCCGCCTGCACGGTCTGCGGCTGCGGGTCGAGCTCCAGCTCCGGCGGCCCGGCCTCGGCGCCGCCGCCCATCCCGTACGCCATCCGGCTCATCATGGGCCGCTCCGCCGCGCCCACGTCGGCCAGCTCGATCAGGGCGGTCACCCGGGCGCCGAGCGCCTCCGCGTACTCGCGGGCGCGCAGCAGCGCGTCGGCGATCGCGGCGTGCCGGGCCTCCCGGTGCGCCGGGCTGTCCGGCCGCAGCGACCACCACGGCCCGGCCACCTCGACCTGGTCCTGGTCGGCCAGGCGCAGCATCAGGTCGCCGAGCGCGGTGAAGTCGCTGACCGTCACGGTGGTCGCCACGCTGCCGTGGTACGCCACCACCCGCTCGCCGGAGCGCCGGGTCTCCGGCCGGACCCGCAGCTCGCCGGTCTCCCGCCGGTCGATCGCGGGGCCGTAGCCGTCGAGCAGCACCCGGACGGCGGCGGCCCGCTCGGCCAGCCGGGTCAGGGTGGCCTCCCGGTCCCGGTCGCGGGCCGTGGCGGTCACCGTGAACCGGGCGATCTCGGGAGGGACCTCCCGGTACGCCTCGCCGCGCACCGCCACCACCGGCCCGTCCACCATGCCCTCACCCTAACCGCGCTCCCGTCCGCCCGCCCGCCACGCTCGGGAAGCGACGCGGGCGGCGACCGGCCGACGTGCCGCGGCGCGCCGACCGTCCTCGGCGCCGGCTCGCCGGCGCAGGAGACCCTGCGGGCCGCCCGGTCAGGCGGGGTCGGCGGATGCCGGGAGGTGGCCGGTGTAGGCGACGGTGCCGGGGCCGACGCGGCAGCCGGTGAGGTGCCCGCCCGCCTCGCCCAGCGCCAGCAGGTACGCGAGCTCGTCGGCGTGGTCCCCGCTCGTCGGGAACTCCCGCCGGGACGCGTGCAGGTCCCGGTCGAGCAGGGCCGTCCGCAGGTCGCGGGCCTGCCGGTAGCCCTCGACGAGCGCGTCCAGGTCGTCGCGGGCCAATGCCGCCGACAGCTCGTCCAGGAAGGCGCGCACCCGGTCGAGCTGCCGGACGACCTGCTCGCGGTTGTGGAACAGCATGTCCGCGGTCCGCTTCGCGGGCGTGCCGGCGATCCGGGTGCCGTCCCGGAAGCTGCCCGCGGCGAGCCCGAGCACGGCGTCCCGGACGTCCGACCGGGCCACCGCACCGGCGAGGCTGCCGGCCAACAGGTGGGGGACGTGGGACGACAGGGCCACCACCGCGTCGTGCACGGACGGGGACATCGGCACCACCCGGGCCGCGAAGACGTCCACGACGAGCCCGGCCAGAAGCCGGAACGCGTTGATGCCCTCCGGCGCCGGGCAGAGCACCCAGGCCGCCCCCTCGAACAGCGCCGGCACGGCGGCGGTCAGCCCGAACCGCTCCGTGCCCGCCATCGGGTGCCCAGGGACGAACCGGCCGGTCAGGCCGCGCTCGACGGCGAAGGCCGCCAACCCGCCCTTGGTGCTGCCCACGTCGGTGACCACGCAGCCCTCGGGTGTGTGGGCGGCGACGGTGACCAGGGCCTCCGGCAGGGTCGGCAGTGGCCCGCCGAGGAATACCAGGTCACGGTCGCGCACCGCCTCGACCAGTTCGTCGGGGAAGGCGATCCCCCGGCGGCGCCCCTCCGCCCGGGTGGCCTCGTCGGGATCCCAGCCGGCGACGTCCACGCCCGCCTCGTGCAACCGCACCAGGATCGACCCGCCGATGAGGCCGGTGCCCACCACGGCGGCCCGCAACGGCCCGCCGGGTCTCTCACGCATCAGGCACCTCGGCGTTTCGGTCGGTACATGTCGAGGACGCCCCGACTCGCTTCGGCGCCGAGGATATCGCTTTTCCAGTACCCCTTCATCTCCCGCTCGCCGAGCGGCGCGAGGGTCAGCATGCCGCTGCGCGGCGCGTAGTCCTCGTGCGCGTCACCGATCTTGTAGATGAGTTCGAGCTGGCCCTTGTCGTACGTGACGCCGACGGACGAGACGGTGGCGAAGCAGCGGGCGACGAACCCGGGCTCGCGGCGGACCGCCGCCATGGCGTCCTGCTCGGTCCGGTAGAGCTGGACGGAGTAGGTCAGCTCACCGCCGCGCAGGCCGATGTCGGCCACCCCCCAGGTGCCCGACGACGACTCGTAGACCCACTGGCCCAGCACCGGGTGGGCCCAGATCAGCAGGAACAGCCGCTGCACCACGCCACCGATGAGGGCCAGGCTGAGCGCGGACACCAGCACGGCCAGCACCTTGGCCCCGCTGTCGCGCAGCTCGGCCTGCTGGAGGACGGCGACGTTCAGCACGCCGAAGATCACGGCGGCCGTCGCCAGGGACGCCTGCCGCACGCCGTCGATGTTCCGGTCCCGCAGCAGCGGGTGCAGGTAGCGCACCTCAGCCCGCCCTCGCGCCGGACCGGGAGGCCCCGGCCTCGCTGGCCGGTCGACCGCTCCCGGCCACCCGCAACTTGCCGTCCATCGCCACGCCCCCCGACTTCGGCCTGTCCGGGCGCGCGCACGACCGCGACGTGACGCAAGACCACATGCGAGGCCCGCGGCAGACTACCGCCCGGAGGGCACCCCCGGCGACCCCGTCGAGCCACCGCTCCGCGCGGGTGCCGGGGTCGTACGGCGGGGCGCCGCAGTCGCGCGGGGTCAGCCGCGCAGCCGGCCGGCGACCGCCGCCACGTGCGCGTCGGACGCGGTCAGCGCCACCCGGACGTGCTGCCGGCCGGCCGGGCCGTAGAGGGCGCCGGCGGCGGCCAGGATGCCCCGGCGGGCCAGCCAGTCGACCGTCTCCCAGCCGTCCTCACCCCGGGTCAGCCAGAGGTAGAGGCCCGCCTCGGAGTGCTCGACGGTGAAGCCGGCCCCGGTGAACGCGGCGTGCAGGATCTCCCGCCGGGCCCGGTAGCGCTCCCGTTGCTCGTCGGCGTGCCGCTCGTCGCGCAGCGCGGCCACCATCGCGGCCTGCACGGGCGCGGGCACGATCATGCCGGCGTGCTTGCGGACCTTGAGCAGCTCCGCCACGAGCGCCGGGTCGCCGGCGACGAACCCGGCCCGGTAGCCGGCCAGGTTGGACCGCTTGGAGAGCGAGTGCACCGCCAGCACGCCGTCGTACGACCCGCCGCAGACCTCGGGCGAGAGCACCGAGACCGGCTCGGCGGACCAGCCCAGGGGCAGGTAGCACTCGTCGCTGGCGACCACCGCGCCGCGCTCCCGGGCCCAGTCGACCACCTTGCGCAGGTGGGCCGCCGGAAGTACCCGCCCGGTCGGGTTGCCCGGCGAGTTGACCCAGACCAGGCGCACCCGGGGGGTCGGGCCGACCGCGGTTAGCGAGTCGGCGCGCACGACGGTGGCCCCGACGAGCCGGGCGCCGTCCTCGTACGTCGGGTAGGCGACCGACGGCACCACGACGACGTCACCGGGGCCCACCCCGAGCAGGGTGGGCAGCCAGGCGACGAGTTCCTTGGAGCCGATCGTCGGCAGCACGCCGAGGCCGTCGACGCCCGCCCCGCAGGCCCGCGCGACCCAGGCGGCGATCGCCTCGCGCAGCGCCGGCGTGCCGGCGGTCAGCGGGTAGCCCGGGGCGTCCGACGCCTCGGCGAGTGCCCGCCGGATCACCTCGGGCACCGGATCGACCGGCGTGCCCATGGAGAGGTTGATCAGCCCCTCCGGGTGCGCCGCGGCCAGCGCGGCCGCGGCGTCCAGGGTGTCCCAGGTGAACTCGGGCAGCCGCGACGAGACCGGCACGGGGCGGTTCAGTGGCCCTCGCCGCGCGGCGGCTGCGCGGCGACGAAGGACGCGTCCTTCTCCACCTTGCCGATCTTCGAGGCGCCACCGGGCGAGCCCAGGTCCTCGAAGAACTCGTAGTTGGCGCCGGTGTAGTCCTTCCACTGCTCCGGGACGTCGTCCTCGTAGAAGATCGCCTCGACCGGGCAGACAGGCTCACAGGCACCACAGTCGACGCACTCGTCGGGGTGGATGTAGAGCATCCGGTTGCCCTCGTAAATGCAGTCGACCGGGCACTCCTCGATGCATGCCTTGTCGAGCACATCCACGCACGGCTCGGCGATGATGTAGGTCACCGGTCTTCTCCTCCGCAAGACACGCCGCGATCACCCGCGACGGTAAGAGCCTAGTATCTCGCCGGGGAGGGGGTCGATCGTGCTCCGACAGCAGGATGTGGGACACCGGATCGTGGTCCGCCGGATTGTGGGGATTCGCGAAGGCCGGCCCCTCTTCTCGGACGCCCTCGGCGAGCTGGTCGAGCTGAGCGAGACCCATCTCACTCTCGCCACCGCGCACGGCCGGCTCCGGGTCCCGGTGGCCGAGGTGCACCGGGCCAAGCGGGTGCCGCCGACCCGCCGGCCCACCGCCGCGGCCGTGGTCGAGCTGGAGCTGGCCGCCGACGAGGCGTGGCCCGCCGCAGTCCGGGGTCGGCTCGGGGACTGGCTGCTGCGCGCGGCCGACGGCTGGACCGGCCGGGCCAACTCGGCGCTGCCGGTCGGCGACCCGGACCGGCCGCTGCCCGCCGCGCTCGACGCGGTGGAACGCTGGTACGCCGACCTCGGCCAACCGGCGCTGGTCAACACCCCGCTGCCGCTCGCCGCCCCGGTCGGCGCCGAGCTGGACGCGCGGGGCTGGGGCAGCGGCCCGCCCGTGCTGGTGCAGACCGTGCCGCTGGCGGGCCTGCCGCCGGCCGCCGCCGGGTCACCGCCGGTCGAGCTGGCCGCCGCGCCGTCGGACGACTGGCTCGCCGTCGTCGCGGGCCGCAAGGGCGGCCTGCCGGACGCCGCCCGGCACGTGCTCACCGCCGTGGGCCAGGTCCGCTTCGCCCACGTGTACGCCGACGGCACGCTGCTCGCCATCGGCCGCGGCACGGTCACCGGGCCGGGGCGCTGGCTCGGGCTCAGCGTGATCGAGGTGCGGCCCGAGGCGAGGCGGCAGGGCCTGGCAGGCCGGGTCGTCCGCGCGCTCGCCGACTGGGGCGCCGCGACCGGCGCCTCGCGCGCCTTTCTCCAGGTCGAGCAGCGCAACGCCCCGGCGGTGGCCCTCTACCGGGCCCTCGGCTTCACCACCCACCACACCTACCTGACCCGCACCGCCCCGCACTGACCGCGCCGCCCTCCGGTGCGGGCAGGAGTCGCGCCCGACATCCGGCCCCCGCCCTCCGGGCGGGGGCCGTGCCCAGCTGTGCGGGCTCGACAGGGGCCGAACAGGGGCGTGGTGCCGCCACGAGGGCCCGGGCCGGTCCCGGCGCGCGCCCGTGGACCGGAGCCGCGCGTGGGTCAGCGGCGGACGACCTTGCGGGGCTTGGTGGCCTTCAGCTCGGCGTACCGCTTGAGGGACTGCGAGCGGTGGTCAAGGCCGAGCGCCGTGAGGAGCAGGTAGCCGAGCAGCACCCCGACGCCGGTGGCCGCGAGGTAGAGCCAGATCTGGGCGAAGAACGTGCCCGCGCCCCCGCCGAACGGGTTCTCCCCGACCAGCAGCGGCCCGACCAGCACCGTCAGCAGCAGCGCGACGCCGACCGCGGCGGCCATGTCGGACCCCCAGGCGGCGAGCGGCCGACGCCTGCCCCAGAGGAAGGCGACCGCGGCCAGCGCCAGCCCGATCACCGCGAACATCCCGAGCGACACCCGGTCGGCGGCGGCGGTGTCGTCACCGTCGAAGCCGAACCGGATGACCAGCCGGGCGACCACGTTGACCCCGAACAGCGCGACCGCGAGTATCCCGATCGCGCGCCACCGCTCCCTCATCGCACGCCTCCCGCCGTACCGCCCGCCTCCGCGGCGGGCTTCCTGGCAGGAATGTCTACCACCGGAACCTGTGTGTCGTCAGTCCCCCGGACGGACGGGCGGCGGCGCCAGGACCTGCCGGAAGCCCATCACCGCGAAGGTCATCGCGCCGGCCACGATCATCGCCAGGCCGACCCAGTTGTCGCCGGCGACGAGCAGGTCCCCCTCGGCGGTGCGGACCGCCGCCACCGCCATCAGGACAAACCAGGGCAGCGCGGGCAGCGCCACCGCCCAGCGACGGCCGACCGCCTCGTGGGCGAACCAGCTCAGCGCGATGTTGGCCGCGACGGCGACGACCACCGAGACGCCGATCAGCTGCCCGCCGACCCGGAGCGTGGCGAGCAGCAGCTCCAGCACCGCGGTCAGCACCCCGCCGAGGACGGCGACCAGCCCGCCGGCCACCCGCAGTGCCAGGTCGAGCAGCAGCCGGGACCGGCCGGGCGGCGGTGGCGGGGCGCTCTCCTCGGGGACGACCGACATCGGCGCGGCGGGCAGCGTCACCGGAGGCCGGCCGCCCCGACCGGGGACCGGTCCGGGCCGTCGGCGACGTCGAGCCCGGCGAAGAGGTCGTCCTCCCAGCCGTACGGCCCGCTGCCCGGGCCCTTCTCGCCCACCGCGAGGGTGTAGTACTCCACGCCCATGAACTCGCTGCCGAAGTTGCCGGCGATCGAGTAGAGCCAGGAGGTGTCGGGGATCTGGGTGACGTGCGCACGCATCGCCGCCTCCTTGGCGGCATGCTGGTCGGTGGCGTCGATCCGCGCCGCGATCTGCGCGTCGGGCGTGCAGAACGGCAGCTCGATGGCCTGGTCGATGCCGGCGAAGGGGTTGTCCGACGAGCCGGCGAAGTGCTCCATCCCGGCTTCCAGCACGCTCTGCGGCATGGCCGTCCAGTAGACCTTGGCCGGGGCGAGGCCCTCGGCGCGGGCCAGCTCGACGGCGCGCATCGTCACCCGGTGCGCCTGGATGTGGTCGGGGTGCCCGTAGAAGCCGTTGTCGTCGTAGGTGACCACGACCTGCGGGCGTACCTCCCGCATGATCTCCACCAGGTGGCCGGCGGCCTCGTCGAGGTCGGCCTGCCAGAAGGCCCGGGGGTGCTCGTTGGTAGCGAGCCCCATCATGCCGGAGTCGCGGTAGCGGCCGGCGCCGCCGAGGAAGCGGTGGTCGGTGACGCCGAGCGCGGCGCACGCGGCGTTCAGCTCGGCGATCCGCCACCCGCCGAGCTGGTCGGCCTCGGCGGCGGCGAGCTGGGCCAGCGCCGGCACGTGGATCTCGCCCTCCTCGCCGAGCGTGCAGGTCACCAGGGTGACGTGGGCACCGGCGGCGGCGTAGTGCGCCATCGTCGAGCCGGTGCCGATGGACTCGTCGTCGGGGTGCGCGTGGACCAGCAGGAGGCGGCGGTCGGGCAGCGTCGTCACGGTGGTCACTCTATCCGGCGGTTCTCCTCCGCCCGCCGTGACGCGTCCACGCAGGTCGGCCACATCACCCCCGGCGCCGCTCTACGATCTGGCCTGTGGACTTTCCGGAGCTGGCCGCCCGCACCCGCCGGTTCAGCCGCGGAGCGCCGCGCGCGGTCGCCGTGGCCGACGACGGCTCCCGGGTGGTCTTCCTGCGCTCGGCCGGCCCCGAGGACCCGGCCGACGCGCTCTGGCTGCTGGACGTGGCGACCGGCGAGGAGCGGCTGGTCGCCGACCCGGCGGCGCTGCTCGGGGCGGACGCCGACGTCGACGCGCTCAGCCCCGGCGAACGCGCGCTGCGCGAGCGGCTGCGGCTGAGCGCCTCCGGCATCGGCTCGTACGCGCTGGACGCCGCCGGCCGGGTGGCGGTCTTCGCGCTGGCCGGCCGGCTGTTCCGGGCCGACCTGGTGCACGGCGACGTGGTCGAGGTAGCCACCGTCGGCCCGGTGCTCGACCCGCGGCCCGACCCGACCGGGCAGCGCCTGGCGTACGTGACCGACGCCGCCGAGGGGGTCCGCCGGGGTCAGCTGCGGGTGGTCGAACACGACGGCACGGACACCCTGCTGGCCGGCGAGGACTCCGGGGTGACCTGGGGGTTGGCCGAGCACATCGCGGCCGAGGAGTTCGACCGGTTCCGCGGCTACTGGTGGGCGCCCGACGGGCGCTCCGTGCTGGCCGCCCGGGTGGACGAGTCCCGGCTGGACCGCTGGCACCTGCACGACCCGGCCGACCCGGCGAGCCCGCCGACCACGGTCGCGTACCCCCGGGCGGGCGGCCCGAACGCCGAGGTCAGCCTGCACCTGCTCGACCTCGACGACGGCTGGGTCGACGTGCACTGGGACCGGGAGACCTACCCGTACCTGACCGCGGTGCACTGGGCCGACGGCGGGCCGCTGATCACCGTGCTGCGCCGTTCCCAGCAGCACGGCCTGGTGCTCGCGGTCGACCCGCGTACTGGCGAGACGCAGGTGCACGCCGAACTGGCCGACCCGCGCTGGGTGGAGCCGATCCCCGGCACCCCGGCGCACCTGCCGGACGGCCGGGTGCTGGTCGGCGGGGAACTGGCCCACGACGGGTACGACGCCCGCTGCCTCTTCGCCGACGGGACCCTGCTCACCCCGCCGTCGCTCTACGTGCGACGGGTGGTGGGGCGGCTGCCCGGCGGCACCGGCCCGGCCGACCTGCTGGTGGAGGCGAGCGACGGGGAGCCGAGCGAGCGGCACCTGTTCCGGGTGCGCACCACGATCGGCGGCGGCGTCGACGCCTGCCGGATCACCACCGACCCGGGCTGGCACACCGCCGCCGTCGGCGGGGACGTGCTGGTGGTGGGCAGCGCCTCGCTCGACCACCCGGGCACCCGGTGGACGGTGTGGCAGGGCGAGCGCGAGGTGGCCGTGCTGCGTTCGCTCGCCGCGACCCCGCCGTACTCGCCGCTGCCGCTGCTGGAGCGGGTCACCGACCGGCGGCTGCCGACGGCGGTGCTCTACCCGGACAACTACGTCACCGGGCGGCGGCTGCCGGTGCTGCTGGACGTCTACGGCGGGCCGGGGCACCAGGAGGTGCTCGCCGCCCGCTCGGCCTGGCTGGAGCGCCAGTGGTGGGCCGACGCCGGCTTCGCGGTGGTCACCGTCGACAACCGCGGCACCCCGGGCGTGGCCCCCTCCTTCGAGAAGGCGATCCACCGGCGGGTGGCCGACGTCGTGCTGCTCGACCAGGTGGACGCACTCACCGCGTTGGCCGGCAAGCATCCCGACCTCGATCTCGGCCGGGTGGCCGTGCGCGGCTGGTCGTTCGGCGGCTGGCTGGCGGGGCTGGCGGTGCTGCGGCACCCGGAGTTGTTCCGGTGCGGCATCGTCGGGGCGCCGGTCACCGACTGGGCGCTGTACGACACCGCGTACAGCGAGCGCTACCTGGGCCTGCCGGACGACGGCACGGACATCTACGCGCACCACTCGCTGGTGGAGCTGGCCGGCGAGCCGGTGACCGATCCGGAGTCGGCCCGGCCGCTGCTGCTGGTGCACGGCCTGGTCGACGACAACGTGGTGGCCGCGCACACCCTGCGCCTGTCGGCGGCGCTGCTGGCGACCGGCCGGCCGCACTCGGTGCTCCCGCTGACCGGGGCCACCCACATGGCCGCCGGCGGCACCGCGGAACGCCTGCTCAGGCTGGAGCTGGACTTCGTCCGCCGGCACCTGTAAGGAGGGGCACCTTATTAACGCCTGCGGTAGAGGAAGGGTCCCTTCCTAACGAAAGTTGTTAGGAAGGGACCCTTCCTTACAGATGGGCGGCGCGGGGCGGATGCGCGGAGGCCCCGGTCGACGACGCTGTCGACCGGGGCCCGTCCGTGCGGTTGGTGCCTGTGGGTTACTGCTTGACGTGCGCGTTCACGAAGGACGGGTAGCCGAAGACGCTGGAGACGAAGACCCCGCCGGCCTTGGAGCCGTGCACGAGGTAGGCCACGTCGACGTAGAGCGGCACGACCGGGGCGTGCTCCTTCATGATCCGCTCGTCGAGCTTGGCCCACTCGGGGCCCTGCTCGCCGGGCGGGAGGGCCAGGATCCGGTCGAACTCGGCGTTGATCGCCGGGTCGTTGAAGAACGCGCTGTTGCTGTTGCCCTCGGGCTTGATGGTGCGGCCGTCGTAGAGCACCGGCAGGATCGAGGCGCCGCTCGGCCAGTCCGCCGCCCAGTTACCGATGTACAGGTCCCAGGGGTTGTCCTTCTTCTTGACCTCGTCGAGCTTCGAGTCGTCCGGGATGTTCCGGACGGTGATCTTGAAGCCGGCCCGCTCCAGGTTGCCCTTGAGCTGGGTGGCGATCTGCTGCTCATCCGTGTTGTCCGCGACGCCGAGCACCAGCTCCGGCGTCTGGCCGCCGAGCAGCTCCTTGGCCTTGTCGACGTTGCCGTTCGCGCCGGCCGGGTAGGCGTCGTACGCCTTGTAGCCGATCGTCGACGGCGGCATCAGCGTGGTCAGCGGCGAGGCGACGGTCTGCCCGCCGACCGACTTGATCAGGCCCTCGCGGTCGATGGCGTAGTTCAGCGCCTGGCGGACCTTCAGGTCCTTGACCCGCTGGTTGTTGATGACGAGCTGGTTGGCGCTCGGCGTCGGGGAGAGGATGCTCCGCTGCTTGAGCGCCGGGTCGTTGGCGACCTTGGCGACCAGCGAGGCGGGCACGTAGTTCCAGGCGACGGCGCTCTGGTCGGCGCCGTTGTCGGCGATCACCCGGTTGTTCGCGGCGTCGGCGGTCGGGCCGAAGCTCCAGACGAACTGGTCCGGGTACTGGTGCCGCACCGGGTCGGTGTTCGGGTCCCAGTGCGGGTTCCGGTCCAGGGTGAGCTGCACGCCGACCTGGTTCTTGGCGACCTTGTAGGGCCCGGACGAGAACGGCGCGTTGTCGAGGTTGACGCCGGTGTCCTTGTCCGCCGGCAGCGGCGCGGTGGTCGGCAGCGAGACCGCGAACGGCAGGTCACAGCGGGGCTTGGCGAACTCGAAGCGCAGGGTCTTCGGGTCCGGGGTGGTCAGGCCCGGGGGCAGCGAGGTCTTGTTGGCCTTGAAGTCCCACTTGGTGTCGAACTGCGGGCTGTCGGCCAGCCACTCCTGGATGTAGGTCGGGCCGCCGGAGAGGTCCGGGTCGAAGGAGCGGGCGATGCCGTACGCGATCTCCTTGGAGGTGATCGGCCGGCCGTCCTCGAACTTGACCCCGTCCTTGATCTTGAATTCCCAGACCTTGCAGTCGTTGTTGACGTTGGTGCCCGGCGTCTCGGCCAGGTCGCCGACGAGGACCAGGCCGCCCTTGCCGTCGTCCTTCCACGTGGTCAGGTAACGGGAGAACAGCGGCGACGCCATCAGGCCGGCGAACGAGTACGTCCGCTGCGGGTCCAGGTGGGAGATGGGGGTCTCCCGGATGATGGTGAAGGTGCCGCCCTTCTGGGCGCCCGGCACCTCGGCCGCCGGGCCCTTGGAGTCCTTCGGGTCGGTCGCGATGACCCCGGTCTGCTGCCGGTTCGTGTCCACCGTGGTGCCCTCGCCCGTGTTCTCCGAGCACGCACCCAATGCCACAACCAGTGCGATCGCGCCGCCTGCGGCGGCCGCCACGCGTGGTCGCATCTCCTACCTCCTCCACCCAGGTGCCGCCGGGCGTGAACGCCGACGTCCCGAGGATCGTAAAGAAGAAAACCTACGAGTTGTGTAACAGTTGTCGATAAATTTCACCGCCGTCCGACCGGCGGACGCCCGGGGCGGGCGCGCCGGCCGGGACGGGCGGGTCACCCGAGCCGTACGCGGGGGTCGATGGCGGCGTAGAGCAGGTCGACCAGCACGTTGGCGATCACCACGAAGACCGCCGAGATGAGCACGGTCGCCATGATGGTGGGCAGGTCGCCGGCCCGCACCGCCTCGACGGCGGTCCGCCCCAGCCCCTGGATGCCGAAGGTGGTCTCGGTGATCACCGTGCCGCCCAGCGCCGCCCCGACGTCCAGGCCGGCGATGGTGACCACCGGGGTGATCGCGGCGCGCAGCGCGTGCCGCCCGTACACCTTCGGTTTCGCCAGGCCCTTCGCCCGCGCGGTGCGCACGAAGTCCTCGGAGAGCGTCTCCAGCATCTGCGCCCTCGACAGGCGGGCGTAGATGGCGGAGAAGAGGAAGGCCAGCGCGACCCAGGAGAGCACCAGGCCGCTGGCCCACTTCAGGGGATTGTCGAAGATCGACGTGTAGCTCGGCACGGGCAGCAGGCGCAGGTTGTAGACGAAGACCAGCAGCAGCACCGCACCGACGAAGTAGAGCTGCAGCGAGGCGCCGGTCAGCGAGAAGCCGATCGCGGCCCGGTCGAGCCAGGTACCCCGGCGCAGCGCCGAGACCATGCCGAGGCCGACGCCGAGCAGCAGCCAGAGGATCGCCGCCGGGATCACGATGCTCAGCGTCACCGGCAGCACCCGGGCGATGGTGTCCAGCACCGCCTCGTTGTTGACGTACGACCAGCCCAGGCAGGGCGCGTCGCACCGGCCGCCCTGGGCGCTGCCCAGGTCCCGCCCGGTGAAGATGCCCTTCATGTAGCCGGCGTACTGGGTGATCAGCGGGTCACGCAGGCCCAACTCCTCGCGGACCCGCTCCAGCCGCTCGGGGTTGCAGTTCTTCGGGCACATACCGCTGACCGGGTCGCGGGGCAGCGCGAAGAACATCAGGAAGGTCAGCACGCTCACCGCGAACAGGGTGAGCACCGCCGAGAAGATCCGCTTGATCAGGAAGCGCGCCATCGATGACCCCTACCGGGACGACTTCGGGTCGAGCGCGTCGCGCAGCGCGTCGCCGAAGAGGTTGAACGCGAACACGAGCGCGAAGATCGTGATGCCGGGGAAGAAGACGAACGCCGGGTCGGTCTGGAGGTAGTCCAGGCTCTGGTAGATCATCCGACCGAAGCTCGGCGTCTCCTCGGTCAGCCCGACGCCGATGAACGACAGCGCGGCCTCGCTGGTGATGAACTGCGGCACCGCCAACGAGAACGACACCAGGATCGGCGCCCAGATGTTCGGCAGCAGTTGCCGGAAGAGCATGTGCGCCAGCCCGGCGCCGCTGGCCTTGGCGGCCTCCACGAACTCCCGCTCGCGCAGCGCGATCACCTGGCCGCGGACCAGCCGGGCGGTGCCGGTCCAGCCGAAGATCGCGAAGACGGCGATCAGCACCCCGACCCCGAAGGCGGGCGAGACCGCGTCCCGCTCGCCGTAGAAGCGCAGCGTCAGGGTCGGGGTCAGGGCCAGCGCGATGATCAGGAACGGCATGGCCAGGGTCAGGTCGGTGATCCAGTTGATCACCGCGTCGAGCCAGCCGCCGAGGTAGCCGGCGAGCGCGCCGAGCGCGATGCCGATGGCCGCCGTGATCACCGCCGCCGCGAAGGCGATCAGCAGTGAGGTACGCAGGCCGTACACCAGCCGGATGAAGATGTCCCGACCGAGGTTGGGCTCCAGCCCGAAGAAGTGGTCCCCCGACACGCCACCGGCGTAGCCCAGCGGCATGCCGAAGCCGTCCAGCTTGGCCTGGAACTGGTCACGCGGGCTGATCCCGTAGAACGCCTCGATCAGCGGCGCGGCGAGCGCCACCAGCACGAAGAAGACCAGCATCCCCCCGCTGACCATCGCCGTCCGGTCGCGGCGCAACCGGAGCATGGCGAGTTGGCCGGGCGATCGGCCGACGAAGCCCTTCTCCTTCGGCGCGTCGGCACCGCCACCCGAGTCGATCTCGGCCAGCGCCACGCCCTCCACCGGGGACATGCTCATCTCGACACCTCCTCGACGCCCGCGCCCGTGCCCGCCGGCTCGGCGTCCGTACCTGCCGGCTCCGCGTCCGTACCTGCCGGCTCGCCGCCCGCGACGTCTGCCGGCTCGGCGGCCGACGTCGCCGGCGGCTCGGCCGGGGCGGCCTCGACGGGCCCCCGCTCCGGGAAGTGGCAGGCCGCGGCCTGGCTTCCGCCGTCGCGGGGCACCAGCGCCGGCTCCTCGCTGGCGCAGATGTCCTGCGCCTTCCAGCAACGGGTGCGGAACCGGCAGCCCGACGGCGGGTTGAGCGGGGTGGGCACGTCGCCGGCCAGCCGGATCCGGCCGGCCGGGCCGAGCTTGGTGACGTCCGGGATCGCCGAGAGCAGCGCCCGGGTGTACGAGTGCTGCGGGCGCTCGTAGATGTCGTCCCGGTCGCCGATCTCGACGATCTTGCCGAGGTACATGACGGCGACCCGCTGGCAGAAGTGCCGCACCACGGCCAGGTCGTGCGCGATGAAGACGAACGCCAGGCCCAGGTCGCGCTGCAGGTCGCGGAGCAGGTTGACCACCTGCGCCTGGATCGACACGTCCAGGGCGGAGACCGGCTCGTCGGCGACGATCAGCTTCGGCCGCAGCGCCAGGGCGCGGGCGATGCCGATGCGCTGGCGCTGGCCGCCGGAGAACTCGTGCGGGTACCGGTTGTAGTGCTCCGGGTTCAGCCCGACCAGCTCCAGCAGCTCCTGCACCCGGGCCTTGATCCCGCCCGGCGGGTCGATCCCGTTGACCTGCAACGGCATCGCGACGATCCGGCCGACCGTGTGCCGGGGGTTCAGCGAGGCGTACGGGTCCTGGAAGATGATCTGAAGGTCCTGCCGCAGCGGGCGCAGCTCACGCCGGCCGGCGTGGGTGATGTCTCGCCCGGCGAACTCGATGCTCCCCGCGCTGGGCTCCAGCAGGCGGACCAGCATCCGGCCGGTCGTCGTCTTGCCGCAGCCGGACTCCCCCACCAGACCGAGCGTCTCGCCCGGGCGCACGTCGAAGTCCAGCCCGTCCACGGCCCGCACCAGGCCCGTGCTCCGCAGCCCGCTGCGCACCGGGAAGTGCTTGGCCAGCCCGCGCACCCGCAGCAGCGGCTCGACCGTCTCCACACTCATCGGGTCCCACCTTCGTTCGCGACTGCGGGACTCCGCTCCGCTGCGTTCCTCGCGCTCACCGGGCCACCCCCACGTGCGCGATGTCCTCCGCGTACAACCGGGTCCGGTCGTCGGCGGAGAGGTGACAGGCCACCAGGTGGCCGGGCGCGCCCGCCGGGCGCAGCTCTGGGACCTCGGTGCGCGAGCGGTCGCCGTTGCGGCCGGCGTACCGGCAGCGCGGGTGGAAGGCGCAGCCCGGCGGCAGGTTGATCAGGCTGGGCGGGTTTCCCTTGATCGGCACCAGGTCCGCGTCCGCGTCGCCGTGCAGGGAGGGCACGCTGGAGAGCAGGCCCCAGGTGTACGGGTGCTGCGGCCGTCGGAGCACCTGCTCGACGCTGCCGTGCTCGACAGCCCGCCCGCCGTACATGACCAGCACCTCGTCGGCGACCTGGCTGACCACGCCCAGGTCGTGCGTGATCATGATGATCGCGGAGTGGAACTCGGCCTGGAGGTCGGCCAGCAGGTCGAGGATCTGCGCCTGCACGGTCACGTCCAGGGCGGTGGTCGGCTCGTCGGCGATCAGCAGGTCCGGGTCGTTGACCAGCGCCATGGCGATCATCGCCCGCTGCCGCATGCCGCCGGAGAACTCGTGCGGGTACTGGTCGAAGCGGCGGGCCGGCTGCGGGATGCCGACCCGGCCCAGCATGTCCACCGCGCGCTGGCGGGCCTCGCGCTTGCCGGCCTTCGGGTGGTGCACCCGGTACGCCTCGGCGATCTGCCTGCCCACCGTGAAGTACGGGTGCAGCGCGGACAGCGGGTCCTGGAAGATCATCGCCATGTCCCGGCCGCGCAGCCGGCGTACCTCCTCCTCCGGCAGGCCGACCAGTTGGCGCCCGCCGACGGAGATCTCCCCGGTGATGGTGGTCCGCTTGGCGTTGTGCAGGCCGAGGATGGCCAGCGAGGTGACGCTCTTGCCCGAGCCCGACTCACCGACGATGCCGAGCGTGCGCCCCCGCTCCACCGCGAACGACACCCCGTCGACCGCGCGCACCACGCCGTCCTCGGTGTCGAAGCGGACCCGCAGGTCGCTCACCCGCAGGTACGGGTCCTGGCCGGAGCGCTGCTCCGGCACGCTGGGGCGGCCCGGTTCCCCGGACGACGCCGACTCCGGACTGCCCACGACCGCCTCCCTCAGTGACGAAGAGAACCTACAGGAAATCACTGAGGGTGAAAATAAGCTACATATCCGGGGCTGTCAGCGGGCCACAGCGTAACGACTCTGCAACGGGCTCCGACACCCCCACCAGCACATCCGCCGCCACGACTGGAACGCGACACCCGACGCCCGTCAGGTGCGACCATGGTTGCGGCAGTCACGGGAGGATCCCGTCAATGAGGTGGAGGTGACCATGACCGCAGCGGTGTTCGGCCACGACGGCCCATGGACCGAAGAGGAGTACCTCGCCCTCGGCGAGACGCGGGACCGCGTCGAACTCTTCGACTGGAGCCTCCACGTGACCCCAGCCCCCACCCCTCGCCACCAGCGGATATCGCGCAAGTTGGGGAACATCCTCGAAGCGGCTGCCGAAACGGTCGGGTTGGAGCTGCTGGAGGCGGTGAACGTCCGACTCCGACCTGGCCGGGTCCCCGTGCCCGATCTCGTGATCACCGGCCCCGTCGATCTCGACGATCCCTACATCGAGGCAGCCGACGTCCGGCTGGTGTGCGAGATCATCTCGCCGAGCAACGCTGCCACCGACAAGGTGCTCAAGATGCACTACTACGCGGCGGCCGGCATCGACTGGTACCTGCTGGTCGAGCAGGAGACCGGCGGGCTGCGCCTGTACCGCCGCCAGGGCCGCCACTACGTGGAGCAGTCGGCGACCAAGCGGGGTGAGACGCTGGAGCTGGCCGACCCCGTCCGGGCGACCATCCGGCCGGAGCAACTCGTCCCCTGACGGATGTCGGTGTGCTCGCCTAGGGTCGGGCGCATGACCGAGTTCGACGCGGCGGCCGCCGCGGTGCAGGCCGCGCTCGACGCGGGAGCCCGGTACGCCGACGCCCGGGTGATGCACCGCCGGTACGAGTCCATGTCGGCCCGCAACGGCGACATCGAGGAGCTGACCCAGGACGAGAGCATCGGGTTGGGCGTCCGCGCGCTGGTCGGGTCGAGCTGGGGCTTCCACGCCGTACCGGAGCTGTCCGACGCCGCCGCCCGCGAGGCCGGCCGGCGCGCCGCGCGGATCGCCGCAGCGAGCGCGCGGGTCCCGGGGCCGCCGATCGACCTGGTGCCGGCCGCGGCGGTAACCGCGAGCTGGGCGTCCCCCTGCGTGGTGGACCCGCTCGGCGTGCCGCTCTCCGACAAGGGCGACCTGCTGGTCGGTGCCACGCGGACGATGGCGGAGCACGGCGCCGACGTGGCCGAGGGCCTCTACCAGGTCTGGGACACGGCCAAGTGGTTCGTCTCCAGCGAGGGGCACCGGATCGACCAGCGGATCCGCGAGTGCGGCGGCGGCATCTCCGCCACCGCCGTCGGTGACGGGGAGACCCAGCGCCGCTCCTACCCGAGCTACCGAGGTCAATACGGCACCACGGGCTGGGAGCTGGTCACCTCGCTCGACCTGGCCGCGCAGGCGGCGCGGATCGCCGAGGAGGCCCGGGCGCTGCTCACCGCGCCGCCCTGCCCCGCCGGCGAGACCGACCTCATCCTCGGCGGCGAGCAACTCGCCCTGCAGATCCACGAGTCGGTCGGGCACGCCATCGAGCTGGACCGGATCCTCGGTTGGGAGGCCGCCTTTGCCGGCACCTCCTGGTTGGATCTGGCCCAGCTCGGGTCGCTGCGCTACGGCTCCGAGCTCATGAACGTCACCATCGACCCCACCATCCCCGGCGCGCTCGGCAGCTTCGGCTTCGACGACGAGGGCTCCCCGGCCGTCAGGCGCGACGCGGTGCGCGAGGGGCGCTGGGTGGGCGTGCTCGCCGGCCGGGACTCGGCCGCCGTCGCCGGCCTCGACCACGGCGGCAGCGTACGCGCCGACGGCTGGGCCCGGCTGCCGATGGTGCGGATGACCAACGTGGGCCTGGAGCCCGGCCCGCACACCCTGGAGGAGATCGTCGACGCCACCGACGACGGGGTGCTGATGGACGTCAACCGCTCCTGGTCGATCGACGACAAGCGGCTCAACTTCCAGTTCGGCTGCGAGATCGGCTGGGAGGTGAAGAAGGGCCGGCGCGGGCGGATGCTGCGCAACCCCACCTACACCGGCATCGGTCCCCTCTTCTGGCGCTCGATGGACATGCTCTCCTCGGAGACCGTCGCCTGGGGCACGCCCAACTGCGGCAAGGGCCAGCCCGGCCAGGTCGGCCACACCGGCCACCCGGCCGCGCCGGCCCGCTTCCGCAACGTCCGGGTAGGAGTTCGCGCGTGAGCGCGAGGAATGAGCGAGCGCAGCGAGCGAGTCCCGCAGTCGCGAACGAAAGGGATGCGGTGAGCGCGAGGAATGAGCGAGCGCAGCGAGCGAGTCCCGCAGTCGCGAATGACGAGGGTGCAGCATGAGTGAGCTGGAGATCGCCGGTCAGGTGGTGGAGTTGGTCCGCCGGCTCGGCGGGCCCGACGCGCAGGCCGAGGCGGTGGTCACCCGGGCCGACCTGGCGCTGACCCGGTTCGCCAACTCGTTCATCCACCAGAACGTGGCCGAGTCCGGCGTCGAGGTCCGGCTGCGGCTGCACGTCGGCGGGCGCACGGCCGCCGGCAGCGGCAGCGTGGTCACCGCCGACGGGCTGCGCGCGCTGGTCGAGCGCACCCTCGCCGCGGCGCGGCTCTGTCCGCCCGACCCGGCCTGGCCGGGCCTCGCCCCGCCGTCGCCGGCACCGACCGCCGCGACCTTCGACGAGGCCACCGCGTACGCCGAGCCGGACGTGCGGGCCGATCTGGTGCGCGCGTTCGTGGCGGCGGCCGGCGGGCTGGAGGCGGCCGGCTACTGCCGCACGGCGCACCGCTCCTCCGCGTTCGCCAATTCGGCCGGCCACTCGGCGTGGGGCCGCGCCGCCGAGGCGGCGATGGACGGCATCGCCCGCACCGGCGGCTCCGACGGCGTGGCCCGGTTCTGCGCCGACCGGCTGGCCGAGATCGACGGCGCCGCGCTCGGTGCCCGGGCCGCAGCCAAGGCGCGCGCTGCGGCCGACCCGGTCGAGTTGCCGCCCGGCCGCTACGAGGTGGTGCTGGAGCCGGCCGCCGTCGCCGACCTGCTCCAGAATCTCTCCTGGTTCGGCTTCAACGGCAAGCGGTACGCCGAGCGGCAGTCCTTCGCCGAGCCGGGGGCGGCCCAGTTCGACCCGGCGGTCACCCTGGTCGACGACCCGCTCGGCGGCTCCGGGCTGCCGTTCGACGTCGAGGGCACGCCCCGGCGCGCCGTGACCCTGGTCGAGGCGGGCACCACCCGGGCGGTGGCGCACGACCGGCGCACCGCCGTCGAGACCGGCGCGGCCTCGACCGGGCACGCGCTGGCCGGCGCCGCGACGTGGGGCCCGATGCCCCGCAACCTGCGCCTGCACGCGGCCGGACCGACGGGTGCCGGAGCCACCGGCGGCGGGCCGGCAGCGACGTCGGGCGCCGGCGCGGCGGACTCCGCCGTGCCGGGCACGGCGGGTGCGGGCGGCGGCGCGCCGGGTGTGGTGGTCGACGGAGACACCGCCGGGCTGGTCGGTCGGGTGCGGCGGGGGCTGCTGGTCAGCGACCTCTGGTACACCCGGGTGCTCGATCCGAAGAGCCTGGTCGTCACGGGCCTGACCCGCAACGGCGTCTGGCTGGTGGAGGACGGCGTGGTGACCCGGGCGGTCCGCGACCTGCGCTTCACCGAGTCCTACCCCCGTGCCCTCGGTCCCGGCGCAGTGCTCGGCGTCGGCGGCCGGGCGGTACGCCAGCCGGACCGGACGGACGGCGTCTGGTGGGAGGCCCCGCCGCTGCGGCTGGCCTCCTGGAACTTCACGGGCGGCGCCTCCAGCTGACCCCGCGGTCCGCTGCACAGATCGACCGGCCCGGCGGCCCGCTCCGCGACGGAGTCCGGGCCGGCGACGCTTCCAGGTGAGTCGCGCGCGTACGCCGGACAGGCGACAGGTGAGGTTCTTAACATCCGGACATCGATCATCGTTCGGGGCTTTCCACCGGCCGGGACACACGGGACACTGCCTTGCGCGGACGGCCCGCAAAGATCGGCGTAACGTGTGTCACTTAGCTGCGCCGTATCGCCGGCGCGGTCGTTGGTGTGCGCATGACGTGGCAAGCGGGTGCGGGTTCGCCGGTCCGCGTGCCGACCGGAAACTGATCCGCCCGCGCGTGCGGGCCCCGTCAGGGAGACGACTCGAATGACATCAACGGCAACGAGGCCGCGGGGGGCGCGCGCCGCCATCGCGGCGAAGACGTTGCGTACCGATCGCTGGTGGCTCGCCCCACTGCTCACCGTGATCGGGCTCGGCGCGTGGGTCGCGTACGCGACGGTCCGGGTCTTCATGCACGACTACTACTGGGTCGACGCGTACCACTACCTGACCCCGTTCTACTCCCCCTGTGTCACCGAACGGTGCGTCGAGGGCTCCTCGCACTTCGGCAGCTTCCTGCCCGGCTGGTGGATCATCCCGGACGCCGCGCTGACCCTGCCGTTCCTGCTGCTGTTCCGCCTCACCTGCTACTACTACCGCAAGGCGTACTACCGCTCGTTCTGGCTGTCGCCGCCCGCGTGCGCGGTGCCGGACGGGCACCAGTCCTACGGCGGCGAGACCAGGTTCCCGCTGCTCGGCCAGAACCTGCACCGCTACTTCTTCTACGCCGCCGCCGTCATCTCGCTGATCAACACCTGGGACGCGATCCTGGCCTTCCACTCGCCGAAGGGCTTCGGGTTCGGTCTGGGCAACATCATCCTGCTCGGCAACGTGGTCATGTTGTGGGCGTACACGATCTCCTGCCACTCCTGCCGGCACATCATCGGCGGGCGGCTCAAGCACTTCTCCAAGCACCCGGTGCGCTACCGGGCCTGGACCTTCATCTCCGCCCTGAACGTCCGGCACATGCAGCTCGCCTGGATCACCCTCGGCACCCTGGCCCTGACGGACTTCTACGTCATGGCGGTCGCGGCCGGCTGGTTCAACGACCTGCGGTTCATCAACTAGAGGGCCCCTGACATGACCAATCCTCACCACCAGACGAGCTCCACCACGCGAATCGAGCGGCACCACTACGACGTCGTCGTGATCGGGGCCGGCGGCGCCGGCCTGCGCGCGGCGATCGAGGCCCGCCTCGCCGGCAAGAAGACCGCGATCATCTCGAAGTCGCTCTTCGGCAAGGCGCACACGGTGATGGCCGAGGGCGGCGCCGCCGCCGCGATGGGCAACGTGAACAGCCGGGACAACTGGCAGGTGCACTTCCGCGACACCATGCGCGGCGGCAAGTTCCTCAACAACTTCCGGATGGCCGAGCTGCACGCGAAGGAGTCGCCGCAGCGGATCTGGGAGCTGGAGACGTACGGCGCGCTCTTCGACCGCACCAAGGACGGGAAGATCTCGCAGCGCAACTTCGGCGGCCACGAGTACCCGCGCCTGGCGCACGTCGGCGACCGGACCGGCCTGGAGCTGATCCGCACCCTCCAGCAGAAGATCGTCTCCCTCCAGCAGGAGGACAAGCGGGAGCACGGCGCGTACGACGCCCGGATCAAGGTCTTCGCCGAGACCACCATCACCGAGTTGCTGCTCGACGGCGACCGGGTCGCCGGCGCGTTCGGCTACTACCGGGAGTCCGGCGAGTTCGTCCTCTTCGAGGCGCCGGCCGTGGTGCTGGCGACCGGCGGCGTCGGCCGCTCCTACAAGGTCACCTCGAACTCCTGGGAGTACACGGGGGACGGGCACGCGCTGGCCCTGCGCGCCGGCGCGACGCTGATCAACATGGAGTTCCTCCAGTTCCACCCGACCGGCATGGTCTGGCCGGTGTCGGTGAAGGGGATCCTGGTCACCGAGTCGGTGCGCGGCGACGGCGGCGTGCTGAAGAACTCCGACGGCAAGCGGTTCATGTTCGACTACGTCCCCGACGTCTTCCGCAAACAGTACGCGGACAACGAGGCCGAGGCGGACCGCTGGTACAAGGACCCGGACAACAACCGGCGCCCGCCGGAGCTGCTGCCCCGCGACGAGGTCGCGCGCGCGATCAACAGCGAGGTCAAGGCCGGTCGGGGTACGCCGGCCGGCGGCGTCTACCTGGACATCGCCTCCCGGCTGCCGGCCGAGGAGATCAGGCGCCGGCTGCCGTCGATGTACCACCAGTTCAAGGAGCTGGCCGACGTCGACATCACCAAGGAGCCGATGGAGGTCGGCCCGACCTGCCACTACGTGATGGGCGGCGTGGAGGTGGACCCGGACTCGGGCGCCGCGTACGGCACCGTGCGGGGGCTCTTCGCCGCGGGTGAGGTCTCCGGCGGCATGCACGGTTCCAACCGGCTCGGCGGCAACTCGCTGTCCGACCTGCTGGTCTTCGGCAAGCGCGCGGGCGGCCACGCCGCCACGTACGCCGACAGCCTGCCGGCCCGCCCAAAGGTCCACGTCGCGGCGGTGGAGGCCGCGGTGGAGACCGCGCTGGCACCGTTGCAGCGGGACACCGGCGAGAGCCCGTACACCCTCCAGCAGGACCTCCAGGCGGTGATGGGCGACCTCGTCGGGATCATCCGGCGCGAGGGCGAGCTGGCCGACGCGCTGAGCCGGCTGGCGGAGCTGCGCGAGCGGGTGGCCAAGGTCAGCGCGAGCGGCGGCCGCCGCTACAACCCGGGCTGGCACCTGGCGCTGGACCTGCGCAACATGCTGGTGGTCTCGGAGTGCACCGCGAAGGCGGCGCTGGAGCGGCAGGAGTCGCGCGGCGGCCACACCCGGGAGGACTACCCGGCGATGGACCCGATGTGGCGCCGGGTCAACCTGGTCTGCTCGCTGGACGGCGACACCGTGCGCCTGGAGCGCAAGCCGCTGCCGAAGATGCGCGCGGAGCTGATCGGCCTCTTCGACCGCGCGGAGCTGGCCAAGTACCTCACGGACGAGGAGCTCGCCGAGTTCGACGCCCTCGTCGCCGACGCCGAGGCCGAGGAGGCGGGCAAGTAATGGCGGAGCAGAAGTCCCCCGGGGCCGGCAAGCCCGGCGCCAAGCGCCAGTTCCGCATCTGGCGCGGCGACGAGAACGGCGGTGACCTGCAGGACTACATGGTCGAGGTGAACGAGGGCGAGGTGGTCCTCGACGTCATCCACCGGCTCCAGGCCACCGACGCCCCGGATCTGGCCTGCCGGTGGAACTGCAAGGCCGGCAAGTGCGGCTCCTGCTCGATGGAGATCAACGGCAAGCCGCGGCTGAGCTGCATGACCCGGATGTCCACCTTCACGGAGGACGAGACGGTCACGGTCACCCCACTGCGCACCTTCCCGGTCATCCGGGACCTGGTCACGGACGTCTCGTTCAACTACGAGAAGGCGCGGGAGACCCCGGCGTTCGCGCCGCCGGCCGACCTGGCCCCCGGCGAGTACCGGATGCAGCAGGTCGACGTGGAGCGCTCGCAGGAGTTCCGCAAGTGCATCGAGTGCTTCCTGTGCCAGAACGTCTGCCACGTGATCCGGGACCACGAGGAGAACAAGCAGGCGTTCTCCGGGCCGCGGTTCTTCATCCGGGCCGCGGAGCTGGACATGCACCCGCTCGACGCGAGGACCGACCGCAAGGAGTACGCGCAGGCCGAACAGGGCCTCGGATTCTGCAACATCACCAAGTGCTGCACCGAGGTCTGCCCGGAGCACATCAAGATCACGGACAACGGGATCATCCCCATGAAGGAGCGGGTCGTCGACCGCAGGTACGATCCCCTCGTGTGGCTTGGTAGCAAGATCTTCCGGAGGGGTCAGGTGCCTCAGACCATCGTGACCAGCGGGCACGCCAGCGGTGCGGTGCACGGCAGCGCGGCCCACGGGGGCGTGCACTCGCACGCGGGCGGCTCGCACGACCCGCGGGCCGAGGTGCAGGCGCAGCGCGGCGTCAACTGGCACCGCGAGGTGCCGAAGCCGACGGCGCCGGCCGTGGACACCCACGGCAGGCTTCCGCTGACGGAGCTCACCTTCGACCGGGCGGCGGCACCGTCGCCGTTCGGCGAGGACGTGACCTTCCCGCTGCCGCCGGAGCACCTGAACTTCGCCCACCCGGAGCAGGACAAGCACTGAGGGCGTCGACGATGACGGGGGCCGCGGCTGTTGCCGCCGGCCCCCGTCCCGTTTTCGCCCGGGTGTCCGCTTCGGCTCAGCCGGGCGCGAGGATCGGGCGGAGGGCGGCGACGATGGGGGCGTCGGCCGGCAGCCAGGTGACGCTGTCCAACTCGTCGGCGGAGAGCCAGCGCAGTGCCGAGTGCTCCAGCGCCTGCGGCTGGTCGTCGTGCAGCAGGCGGGCCGCGTACACCTTGAGCACGGAGCGGCCGTGCGCCATCCGGACGTTGCGGCCGACCCGGTCGCCGATCTCCACGCGTACGGCGAGTTCCTCGGCGCACTCGCGGACGAGCGCGGCGGTCTCGCTCTCGCCCGGCTCCACCTTGCCGCCGGGGAACTCCCACATGCCCGCCACCTCGGGCGGGGCGGCCCGGGCGCAGGCGAGCACCTTGCCGTTCCTGATGATCGCCGCCCCGACGACGACCCTCAGGTCCCGTCGTTCGGCCTGCCCGCCGCCGTTAGCCCGTTCGGTCCGCACGGGCGTCCAGCGTGCCAGATCAATCGGCGGTTTGGGTAGCGTGGCCGACCGTCAGGGCAGGAGAACACGGAAGTGTGGGCGTGGACACACCCACCGTGCGACGACAGACTAGAGGGCACCGACAAGACACGGGACGGCGACGATTTGGCCACAAGCCGGCAACGGCGCCTGGGAGGTGCGGTGATGCGCGTGCTGTTCAACGGCCGGGCGAAGCACGACTACCTCAGCGACGCCCTCACCCTGCTCACCGGTTGGACCCGGGAGGGTGAGCAGATCCGACGGACCCTCGTGATCGACGACACGCAGCACGCGGCCCTCACCGAGCGGGTGAAGGTGGTCGCCGACGCGCTGCACCTGCGGCCCGAGATCAGCCGCCGCGCCGACCACACGCACATCAAGGTCGGGCACGGCAACGCCCCGCTGAGCGAGCGCGAGGTGCTGCTGGCCGCGCGCATCGAGGACGCGTACCGCGCGGTCACCCAGCCCTGACCTGTGCGCCGGCTACACGGCGTCCTGGGGGTACCAGCGCAGCTCGACGGAGTTGCCGTCCGGGTCCCGCACGTAGAGGGAGGTGGCGCTGCCGCGCGCGCCGAACCGGCCCACCGGCCCCTCCAGGACCGTGAACACCCCCGCGTCGACGGCGTGCTGCCAGTCCATCGGCTCCACCACCAGGCAGAAGTGGTCGACGTTGGATTCGCCCCGGTCCCGACGGACGAGGTCGATGATGGTCTCCGGGCTGACGCGTACCGACGGGAACGGGACCTTGCCGGCCCGCCACTCGTCGACCCGCACCGGGGCCAGGCCCAGCACGTCGCAGTAGAAGCCCAGCGCCCGCTCGACGTCGGAGACGTTGAGCACCAGGTGGTCGAAACCCGTGACCCGCACCGCGCTCACTTCGCCTCCAGGTCGTGGGCCTGGCGCAGCCAGTCGGTGAACAGGGCCGGGTCGACGTCGGCGAGGGTCCGCAGCTTCACTGCGGCCATCTGTCGGGCGCCCGGGACGAGCCGCCCCGACGGGTCGGTGATCTCCCGCAGCGGGGCGTCGAGGCCCGCCAGGTAGTCGGTCACTGTCGTCGTTTCCATGCCCCCCACGATGCGCCGACCGGCCCGGCCGACCAAGACGCGATCACACTACGATCGTTGAGCCGGATTCAACGACGGGACACCGACGTGCTGGAACGCCACGAGCTGGAGACCTTCCTGACCCTCGCCGAGGAGCTGCACTTCGGCCGGACGGCCGAACGCCTGCGGGTGACGACCGGGCGGATCAGCCACGTGGTCAAGAAGCTGGAACGTCGCATCGGCGCCCCGCTGTTCGCCCGCACCAGCCGGGTCGTGCAGCTCACCCCCATCGGCCGGCAGCTCGCCGACGACCTGGCGCCGCTGGTCGTCGGCATGGACGAGGCGGTACGCCGGGCCGTCGAGGCGGGGCGGGGCGTCACCGGGCGGCTGCGGGTCGCCTTCCTCGGCGAGTGGACCGCCCCGGTGCTGCTCAAGGCCGTCGCCCTGTTCGCGCAGCGCCACCCGGACTGCCAGGTCGAGGTGCACGAGGTCCAGCTCTTCAACTCGCGGCCGAGCCTGGTGGACGGCTCGATCGACATCCTGATGGCCGCGTACCCGTTCGACGGGATGGCCTGCGGGCCGGCGCTGCTGGAGGAGGAGCGGGTGCTCGCGGTGCCGGCGGGGCACCCGCTGACCCGGCAGGAGTCCGTCTCCCTGGAGGTGCTCGGCGACCACCCGGTGGTGCAGTACCCGGCGGTGACCTCGGCGGAGTTCAAGCGCGACCGCACGCCCGAGCACACCCCGTCGGGGCGGCCGGTGCCGAAGGGGCCGGCCGGCAACACCTTCTCGGAGATGCTGACGTTGGTCGCGATGGGGCGGGGCGTGCTGCCGGTGGGCGAGCACACCCGGCGCTACTACCCCCGCCCCGACGTGGCGTACGTGCCGATCCGTGACGCGCCGCCGATCCGGCGCGGCCTGGTCTGGCGGGAGAGCAACACCACGGCCCGGGTCCGCGAGTTCGTCCGGGCCGCGACCGACGCGAACGGACGCTGACCCGCACCACGTCGGCGGATGCCGGCCCTTCCGCAACGAAGTCGCCCGCACGCACCACCGGATGGCATGATCGGTGTCGATGAGGCACGGCGAGTTCCACCATCCGCGGCTGGTCCGGGTCTACGACGCCGAGTGCCCCTGGTCCCGCGACGACGACTGGTTCCTGGCGCTGGTCGACGAGACGCCCGCCGCCCGGGTGCTCGACCTGGGCTGCGGCACCGGCCGGCTCGCCCTCGCCATGGCCGCCGCCGGCCACACCGTCACCGGCGTCGACCCGGCCGGCGCCTCGCTGGCCGCGGCCCGCGCCAAGCCGGGCGCGGACCGGGTGACCTGGATCGAGGGCACCTCCGCGGTGCTCCCGGACCGGTCGTCCGACGTGGCGGTGCTGACCAGCCACGTCGCCCAGTTCTTCGTGGACGACGCCGAGTGGGCGCGTACGCTCGCCGACCTGGCCCGGGCGCTGGTGCCCGGCGGCCGGTTGGCGTTCGACTCACGCGACCCGGCGGACCGGCGGTGGGAACGCTGGAACCCGGTCGACTCGCGGCGGCGCATCACCCTGCCGGGCGGCGAGGTGGTGCGGGCGTGGACGGAGGTGACCGCCGTCGAGGGCGGCACGGTCGCCTTCACCCACCACTACCTCTTCGGTGACGGCGAGGAGCTGCTCAGCTCGGCCACCCTGCGCTTCCGCACCGAGGACGAGCTGCGGAGGTCGCTGCGGGCCGCCGGGTTCGCGGTCGAGCGGATCCACGGCGGCTGGAGCGGGGAGCCGGTCGGTCGGGGCGACGGCGAGTTCCTCGTCCTGGCCCGACGATATTGATCTTGGGTTGGCGCGCCCGGCCTACCGTGAGGGCCATGGCCAACGCGACGTACGACCGCAAGGAGCAGTTCCAGCAGATCCAGAGCGGACTGCTCCACGGGGAACAGATCATCGCCGTCTACGACGCCGTCGGCACGGGCACGGGCTTCATCGGCCTGACCGACCGACGCGTGATCATCCAGGACCGCTCCTTCGTCGGCAAGCGGCACGCCATCACCAGCATCCCGTACTCGAAGATCACCAGCGTCAGCGTGGTCAGCAACAAGTCCTGGGGCGGCTCGTTCTTCTCCACCGGCGCGATCGCGATCCACGTCGGCACGCACACCTACGAGGTGGAGTTCCGCGGCGCCCAGAAGAGCCACCACGTGCACAACGTGATATTGCACCACATCAGCTGAGCTGGCCGGCGCACTCCAGCAGGTCGAAGCCCGTCGACCTGCCGCGTCAGCGTCGCAACCGCCGTCAGGCGGGCCGCAGCCCGAGGGCGCGAACGGCATCGGCCAGAGTGGCCGCACGGGCGACGGGTGATCCGTCCCGCCCGGCCAGCCGGACGGCACAGCCGGCACGGCTGAAGGCGACGGCCACGGCCTCCCCGTCGTAGTGCGCGGCGAGCCGGGCGATCAACGGCACCGGATCGGCGACCGCGACCGGCGTCGGCCACTGCGGGACCGTGATCGGCGTGGCGGGATCGACCGGCACCGCGGCGGTGATCGCGAGGTCCAGATGTCTCAGGCAGTGTGCGACCGCCGCCTCCACCGAGTCACGCACCGGCGGGTCGAGCCGGTCGGTCGGCGTCCCGACCGGCACCAATTCGACGCTCCACGTGAGCCCCCGATCGGGCAGCGGATCGTGGAGTGCCGGCCGGTGCCGGCACGCGACGACGACAAGGGTGAGGTCGAGTCCGACAGCGAGCTTGACCATGGCGGCCAGCGGGGGCGCGTCGGGTGCCGTCGCGGCGACGACCAGCCGGGCGCCGGGCCGTCCGGCGCCCACCACGGCCAGGAACACGGCGGTCGGGTCGGCGACCGGGCGGTCCAGGACAACCACGCCCTCCCGCACCAGATGGGGCAGCGGAGAACCGCCGTCGGCGTCGGTGAGGTCGCACGGGCGTACCCGGAACGTGGCCGCCCGGTCGGCGAGCCGGTAGCGGCGGGCAAGCCGGTAGACCGACTCGCAGTCGGGCAACGGCGCGACCGGCGGCTCCTGGCCCGGCCGCCACACCTCGTGCCGGGCCTCGGAGCGCAGGTCGGTGACGGTCACCATCAGGGCCGAGTGCAGCCGGCGGCTGCCCCGACAGCGGGCGCAGACGAAGACCGAGGGCGCGAACCCGGCACCGCAGCAGTGAGCAGCCGTCGGTGCGCTCGTAGTCTTCGGCGACCTCCTCGGCGGTCACCCCTTCCACGGTCAGGAGGAGCGCCACGAGCACCCCTGTGGGGTCTCAGCGGTTCTGATCCAGGGCGAGCATGCTGACCTGTAGCGGATCAGACTGGTTGAGAAGGGGGCGCCCTGGCTTGTCTCAGCGAATCCGATCCGATGTCGGTTGTTACTCCTTCGCTTGCGGATCTTTGTATCGTGACGCGCATGGCCATTCCGGACTTCGTTGTCGCTCTGCGTGCCAAGGTCGGACATGTCCCGCTCCCGTTGTCGGGCGTGATCGCGGTGGTGCTCGACGATCAGGACCGGGTGCTTCTAGTGCGTCGGTCGGATAGCGGCGAGTGGGCGCTGACGACCGGATGCCTGGAGCCTGGCGAGCAACCGGCCGCCGGCGCCGTGCGTGAGGTCTGGGAGGAGGCGGGCGTCGAGGTCGTGGTGGAGCGGTTGCTGTCGGTCGAGGCGTTGGATCTGTCCGTGGCGCCCAACGGAGACCAGGTGTATTGGCTCACGGTTGGCGTGCGGTGTCGGCTGCTGCGTGGTGAGGCGGCCGCAAGCGATGACGAGTCGATCGAGGTGGGCTGGTTCGATCCTGCGATGGTGCCGCCTTTGCCGCCGCATCAGCAACGTTGTCTCTCGCTCGCGTTGGCCGACGCCGATCCCTGGATAGCGGGGTTGCGCGACGACGCGACGGGCAGCGCCCGCGCTCCTGTCCAGCTTCACTGAGAACCCACGACCCCGTGCGGTCCCGGCCGCCAGTGCACGACGACCCCGCCCGGCTGCGCGTCGACCACGGCCCGGAACGCCGCGCCGATGCGCGGACCGTTGTGGTCGAGCATCGGGACGTAGGTGTCCGGCGGCGGCGCGTAGCCCGCACGTCGTTGCGCATCGGGACGTGGCGGTAGACCGGTCGCGCGTACCGACAGCCCGACCAGTCCAGGTTCATTCATCCCACCTCCTCGTCCCGGTCGGAACCGCCGTTCGGCCTGCCGGCCAACTCCGGTCACCACGACGGTTAACTAGGTGCGGTGGTTGGCACTCCCCCTTCGCGCCGCCAGACCTGTCGGGGCGCATAGCCCTCGCGCCGCAGCCAGTGTTCGGTGTACACGATGCGGTCCGCCTCCACCACCACGAGCGTGTCGCGGGGCGGCTCGGTCAGCGACCGGCCTCGCTCGACGTGCTCGTTCTCCCACCGGAACGCCGACCAGTAGTACGCCCGGTCCGGATCGTCGGGTCTGAGCACCCGGGCCGAGCCGAACACCTGGGCGCCACGGCTGCTGGCCAGTCCCACCAGCGGCGCGAAGATGCCGACCGACACCCGGGGGTCGGCCGCGATGTTGCGCATCTTCGGCGAGGCCGGGGCGGCGGTGAACAGCACCGCGAAGCCGAGCGGGTAGTACCGCACGGGTGTGGCGAGTGGCCCGTCCGGCCCGGCGGTGGCGAGCACGCACATGTTCTGCGACGACAGCAGGTTGAGGATGCGCTCCGCCAGGCGTTCGCGCGGCAGCCGCCCGGTGGGGGTCGGCCCGGACAGCCACGGGTTCGTCGGCACCACCGGGCTCACTGCTGGTCGAGCAGGAACGGCACGTCCGGGCAGGTCAGGCACACGAAGATGCGCAGCGCGCCGTAGCGGCCGACGACCACGCCGGTCGGCTCGTACGGGTCGTCGTCGTCCGGTGCGCCGTCCGCCCGGGTCGGGCGCCACCGGTCGGCCCCGTGCTCGGAGGAGTCGATGACGAGGGCCAGCGTGGTGGGACCGGCGCAGCGGGGGCACGGCGTCGGGAGCAGGTCCGTGAGGCTCCACCGGGCGTACCCGCCGACCTTCCAACCGGGCGCCATGAAGGTGTCGAGGTACTCCTCGTCCGCCTCGGCGAGCGCCCGCAGTTCCGCCGGCAACTCCTCGACGTACGGATACTCGACGATCTGCTCCGGGTGCAGCCGGCACGGCTGGGGCACGTACCCTTCCGCCCCGGTCTCACCGCACGGCGGTTCCGTCAGCGTGGCGGTGACGTCCGCCTCCCGCCGCCACCGCAGCTCCACGATCGGCCCCCACGGCGGCGTGTCGTGCTCGAACGGGCACCACAGCACCTGCAACAGGTCCGCCCCGCCGGGCCGGGGCAGGTCGGGGACGTCCGCCGCGCGCAGTTGCGCCAGCGCCACCATCGGGTTCGGCCGGGGGTGGGGTCGCGGCCCGTACCGGTAGCCCACCGTCGGGCCGCCGTTCACCGAGCCCCAACCGCTGAATCCCGGGCCGACCAGCCGGGCGAGCTCCTCGTGCAGTTCGACCTCGCCGTCGGCCAGCACGTGCGGCACCGTACGGCGGCTCTCCGCCTCGCGCATCCGGGCCAACAGCTCCGCCGGGATCGGCACCTCCTCCTGCACCATGCACGGGGTGGCGCAGGTGGGCCAGGGCTCGTCGGCCGGCCACAGCAGCGGCCCTCCGACGTGGCTCTCGGTGGCCGTGACCGCCCCGCGACGGGGGTGCAGCCGGGTGGCCGTGCGGCCGAACTTCTCCAGCCCGGGGTAGCGGGCGAGCACGTCGAGTGCCAACGGCGGAGTGATCATGGCGAGATGGTAGGGCTCGCCGCATCCACGGCCGACGCCGGACCACCGGTCACAGTGGACCTCCGGTGCAGCCGCCATCCCGCCGCCGTCCAGCACACCCCCCAGAGCAGGAAGAACGGCGACCACAGCAGCAGGTCCCACCGTGCCAGTTCGCGAGCCAACGCGGCGTGCCCGGCCGGGGGCGGGCGGACTCCGGCCAGCAGCAGCGTGTCGCCGACGAAGCCGAACCCCAGCACCCCGATCGACCGGGCGATCATGAAGATCCCCAGCGCCCAGGCGATCGCGAGCAGCAGGCGGCGCGGGAGGGCCGCCCGCCAGGGTCGCAGCGTCGCCAGCGCGACCACGACGCCGACCACGGCGGCGGTGGCCAGCACCCAGTGGCTCGCCACGAACAGCGGGTCTCGCGCGAGCAGCCGTTCCCGCAGCTCCGGGGGCAGCGGGTCCTTGTCGGCGAGCGCGTTGGCCCCCAGCGCCTGAGCGAGCTTCATCGAGCCGTAGGCCGCGGCGCAGGCCGCCGCCCCGTACGCGCCCCAGCGCGCGCGATCAGGCCGCGACACGCTTCGTCGCCGTCGCGTAGGACCGGATCGTCTCCAGGAGCAGCCCGATCACGACGAGCCCGAGGATCGCGTGGTACCACTGCCAGCCCACACCGATGCCGACGAAGCCGTCCACGACCATGATCATCGCGCCGGCCCCGACGGCCAGCAGCATGCCGGCGAGCGCCAGCAGCATCATCGTCCTGGGCACCCGGCGCCCGAGCGTCGTCACCGTGGCGACGGCGAGGCACGCGGCCAACAACCCGGTAGCGGTCGCCGACCACTGTGCGGTGGCCACGCCCATGACGTCGCGGGCGTAGCTCTCGTGCTCGGCGGCCGACACGACCGGGCCGCCCGGAAACCCGAGCCGGGACTGTGCGGCGAAGACGGCCTTCCCTCCGGCGTACCCGAGGAACAGCACCGCCAGGGCGTACGCCGGCCATCGCCGGGGGTGAACCTGATCGTCCATAAACGTGACCGTAGCCGCGGCGGGCCGGGGTCAACTCCCGTGACCAGGGGATCCGTATCCCCCGAGGGAGGGAACAGGTGACGGGGCAGACGACATCGCGGGAGCGATGCCGGAGCCGGTGGAGCATGATCGGCTGCCGTGAGCAGCGGTCGCCGACCGGGCACTTGGGATCACGCACATGGGATCGAGCGTCATCACCATCGGCGGGTTGCTCTGTGCCGCATTGAGTTGCCTGGTCATCTGCGCCGCCGTGGCGATATGGGCGGTGACCTCCTCGAAGCGGAGGTGACGGCCGCCGGGTCGCGCGGGCAGGGGCGACCTCACCGCTCCCGGAACCGACCCGCGTTCCGCCGTCAGCTCGTGCCCCCTGTGTGCCCGGAGCGGTCAGCCGGGCCGGAGGCGCCAGCAGAGGGCTGGGACGATCCACGTCGTGCTCTCTCTACCTCAACCCGGCGACCTCACATCGCTGGTGCTCCGTACAGACTTCACCGACGACGCCGCCTGGGACGCCCTGAAGACGGCCTCACGTCCGGCACGTACCGTGGCTTCGACGGGGATTGACGCCCCGGCCTGGGCGACCTTCTGGCGGAGCCGTTGACGGAATCGGAACCCGCGCTGTCAGCTTGGGAATCGGATTAATCCACTGCTCCGAGTGGTGCTGGCCAGGGGTCGGTGCCGAGGCGAGGCGGTGGTCCAGTCGTGTGACCGACTGCCGTTGGCCGATGTTGACGGCTGCATCGGGCACAGACCGGGCACGACGCCGGGGCGGTGCATACTTCCCTTCATGACGCTGTCGCCGCCAAGTCCGGACGTTGTCGGTCCGCCCCGCCCCGACTTGAGAACTCCGTTCATGGTGACGGTCGCCTGGTACTGCGCGATCGTTCTGTCGTTCGGCGTGTACCTCAGCTTGCTGTCCGGGGACGTCTCGGCAGGTTGTCACGAGGGTTGCGATTCCGGCCGGTCGAGGATGCTGCTGTTCGGGCTCTACACGGCCACACCGGCGCTGTTCCTTGCCTTGTTGATCAGTCTGGTGGCGCTCTGGCTCCTTGTCGTTCGTAGCCGGAAGCGCTCTCCAGTGCTAGTAGGGACCCTGTCCGCCGTCCCTGCGCTGATCGTGTCCGGCATCCTCGCCGTCATCGCCCCGTCATGACTGTCAGCACAGAAGCGGTGTTGGTCCGGGCGCTGAGGGTTGGCCTCAGATAAGGACGGGCTCAAGGCTGATTCCGCTTGACCCAATTGCAGCGTTCAGCAGTGGTGAAGTTGAAGCGGAACTTCGGCTGTCTCTCCCATGAGCTGCGGCAACCTGGTCCGTGCACTGGTCACGCCTGCTCCTGGGCTCACGTCGTTGATGGCTGGTTGCCGACGTTTCACAGTGTCTTGTGCCCCGTGTGTGCCCCGGCAGACTCCTTGACCCCCAGGCAACCAACACGGGCCGCTGACCTGCCGTTCCATGGGTGCTTGGCCTGCTGAAACCGTCCATCAATGTCCTTGCTCGTCCGCTGGCGTCCGTCCCGATCGTCACCCGGTTAGTCACCCAGCGGGGGGCTGGGGAGAATTCTCATCGTGATCTCTCTACCTCAACCCGACGACCTCACGTCGCTGGTGCTCCGTACGGATTTCACCGACGAACCTGCCTGGGAGGCCGTGAAGGCGGCATTGCGCACCTGGGAGGGCGACGATAGCGCAACCTTCGTCAGCGACCCAAAGTACGCGGGCGTGAGCCTCCAGAGGTTGGTCGACGCGGACAACGCGGCAAGCCACGAAGATAAGCTGACCTACCTCTTCCTTGCCGACGCGACCACGATGGCCGATGTCGAATGCCCGCTTCTCGCACTCGACCTGGCCGACGAGCCCGGCCGCACCTTCCGGGTGCCGCCCCGATGGTACGCGGATGTCTCGGCCAACCTCACCATCGCGAATGTGGACTTTGCCGAGTTCGCCAACGCCGTCGACAGGTCCGACACGTACCGGGGCTTCGATGGGGCCTGACGTCCTGGTCTGGGGCCTACATGTGAGGCCGGTTGACGGAGATCGAAGCCGCACTGTCAGCTTGGGAATCGGATTGGTCTGCACGCTGCGTAGCGGTGAGCCTGCCTGCTCGGTGCATACGGTGTCGAGCGTGCTGAGGGCCAAGCCGCTGCTGCCCCGTCGTGACCTCTGTATCGGGCACGGATCGGGCACGCTGCCCACGCGACGGTGGGCCGGAAACGTTAGCTGAGAGGGGTGGTGCCGCCGGTAATACTCGACGCATGACCCTGCCGGAGATGCGCCTCGCGCTCTACCTCCTCGTAACGTTGCTTTTCAACGGCCTGACGATCGCGGTTGTTGCCCTAGAAGGCGGTTGGATGGCCGCGTTCGTACCCCTGACAGGAACCGTCTTCGCAATACAGCTCGGACGCACACTGCCGTGGAGAGACACGAACCGCCCTGAACCAGCAGGCTCGCAAGACCCCACAAAGTAAGTCGACGTTGGGTGGGATCATGCAGTGCCCGACCCCGAACCCCCGGTGTGCCCAGAACAAGGGCACACCCTCCTGACCTGCGGGAACCGGCCGGTTTCAGACGTTGAAGCGGAACTCCACGACGTCGCCGTCCTGCATCACGTACTCCTTGCCCTCGATGCGGACCTTGCCCGCCGCCTTGGCCGCCGCCATCGAGCCGGCGGCGACCAGGTCGGCGTAGGAGACCACCTCGGCCTTGATGAAGCCGCGCTGGAAGTCGGAGTGGATGACCCCCGCGGCCTCCGGCGCGGTCGCGCCGACCGGGACGGTCCAGGCCCGCGCCTCCTTGGGGCCGGCGGTGAGGTACGTCTGGAGCCCGAGCGTGCGGAAGCCGACCCGGACGAGCTGGTCCAGGCCCGGCTCCTGCTGACCGATCGACTCCAGCAGCTCGCGGGCCTCCTCCTCGGGCAGGTCCACCAGCTCGGACTCGATCTTGGCGTCCATGAAGACGGCCTCGGCCGGGGCGACCAGTGCGCGCAGTTCGTCGAGGAACTCGGCGTTGCCCAGCTCGGCCTCGTCGACGTTGAAGACGTACAGGAAGGGCTTCGTGGTGAGCAGGTGCAGCTCGCGCAGGTGCTCCAGCTCGATGCCCGCGTCCTTGGCACCCGCGTAGAGGGTGACGCCGGTGTCGAGCAGCTCGACGGCCTTCTTGGCGGCGGTCACCGCGGCGGCCCGGTCCTTGCGGAGCTTGGCCTCCTTCTCCAGCCGCGGCACCGCCTTCTCGAGGGTCTGGAGGTCGGCGAGGATCAGCTCGGTGTTGATCGTCTCGATGTCGTCGGCCGGGGAGACCTTGCCGTCGACGTGCACCACGTTCGGGTCGGAGAAGGCCCGCACCACCTGGCAGATCGCCGAGGCGTCGCGGATGTTCGCCAGGAACGCGTTGCCCCGGCCCTGCCCCTTGGAGGCGCCGCGCACCAGGCCGGCGATGTCGACGAACGACACGGGGGCGGGCAGCACCTTCTGCGAGCTGAAGATCTCGGCGAGCTTGTGCAGCCGCTCGTCCGGCAGCCCGACAACGCCGACGTTGGGCTCGATGGTGGCGAACGGGTAGTTCGCCGCGAGCACGTCGTTCTTGGTCAGCGCGTTGAACAGGGTGCTCTTGCCGACGTTGGGCAGGCCGACGATGCCGATGGTGAGACTCACGACGAGCCAGCTTACGCCGGTCGCCGCCGCCCTTGGACAGGCAGGTTCCACGCCGGCGGAAAAACAGCCGCCGGAGATCGCCCGACCGTTGCTACGGTGCCACGGTTCGGCGCGAGCGACCCCAAGGAGGCGGGATGAGCCAACTGCCGGAACTGTACGTCGCGGTCGACGTGGAGGCGGACGGGCCGATCCCCGGGCCGTACAGCATGATCTCGCTCGGCATGGCGGTCGCCGGCCGCCCGGAGCTGACCTTCTACACGGAGCTGAAGCCGATCTCCGACGAGTTCGTGCCGGCCGCGCTCGCCGTCTCCGGCCTGGACCGGGACCGGTTGCTCCGGGAGGCACCCCCGGCCGTGGAGGCGATGGGCGCCGCCGCGAGATGGGTCAACGGGCTACGCAAGATCGGCCGCCCGGTGTTCCTCGCCGCCCCCGCCGTCTGGGACGGCATGTTCGTGCACTGGTACTTCACCCGGTTCGTCGGGCACAGCCCGTTCGGCGCCACCGGTTCCGGTGTCGACCTGCGCAGCTACTGGATGGGGCTGACCGGCTGCGAGTGGGTGCGGACCCGCAAGGGCACGATCAAGCACGAGCTGGGCCTGACCGACGTGCCGCACACCCACCACGCCGGGGAGGACGCCGCCGAGCTGGCCCAGGTCTTCGACGCGGTCCTGCGTCGCCGCGGCCGGGAGCGGTAGGGGTCAGCCGAGCAGGCGCGGCCCGATCGGGGTCTCCCGCACGCTGCCGTCCGGGCCGCGGCTGACCTCGTACGCGCAGACGCCCGGGCGGTCCGCGACCGCCTCGACCAGCCGCTCGCCCCGGTAGAGCAGGCCGGTGCCGTCGTCGGTGCAGTGCGCGGTCGGCAGCGTGCCGTCGCCGACCAGCCGGTGCATCAGCGGCCGGCGCTGCTCCTCGCTGTCGTAGTGCACGCCGTTGCCGTAGGGCAGCCAGCCCAGCCCGTCGGTGAAGCCGCGCAGGGTGGTGCCGAAGCTGTCGGTGGCGCCGCCGGCGTGCCAGCAGATCGAGCCGGCGGAGACGCCGCCCAGCACGACGCCGGCCTCCCAGCACTCCCGCAGGACCTCACCGAGGCCGTGCACCCGCCACACCGCGCAGAGGTTCGCGACGCTGCCGCCGCCCACCCACACCACGTCCTGCGCGAGCAGGTGGGCGCGGATGTCGTCGACGTTCGGCATCGGGAAGAGCGCCAGGTGCGTCATCCGGAACCGGCTGCCGGCGAACGCCTCGTAGACCCGGGCCAGCGTGGTCGGCTGGTCGCCCTCGGCCTGGTTGAGGAAGCAGATCCTCGGCTCGGGCCCGGCCCCGGCCAGGTCGGCGGCGAGGTCGAAGACGGGGTTGACCCGCCGGGCCTCGCCCTCGCGGCGGGGAGCGTAGATGCCCATGCTGGTGGCGAGGATGGTCGGTTCGCTGGCGGGCACGGTCGTCCTTCCGTCGGTGTCGGCGCCGCCCATCCTGCCGCCCCGACGGTCAGCGGCGCGGGCCGGGCTGGCGCGGGCGGTCAGTCGCGGGGGCCGGGCTGGCGCGGGACGACCGGCTCGATCCGCAGGGCGCCCGGGGCCAGCTCCCCGGCGGCGGCGAGCGGCAGCGTGAAGCGGCCGTCGGCGGCGGGACCGGCCGCGTACGACTCGCGGAGCATCCAGCGCACCTCGTCGGCCGTCCAGCCCAGCCCGGGGCGGCCGGCGATCTCCCGGACCAGGCGCAGCGCCACCCGGGTGTCGTCGTCGTAGAAGCGCATGCACCAGTGGTGCACCCACATGCCCAGCGCGCGGAGCCCGTCGGCGTCCAGCGAACGCACCAGCCGACCGCAGGCGGTGTCGCCGAACGCCCGACCCGGGTCACCGGCCCGGTCCCGCTCGATCGCGCCGACGGCGGCCGGGGCGACCGCGCGCATCCGGTCGTAGAAGCCCTGCACCACCGCGTCGTCCAGCGGGGGGTGCCCGTCCCGTGTCGACGCCGCTTCCCGACCCGCCACGCTCGCCATTGCCGCACCCCTTCTTGAGTTGGTGGCCCGGACGGTACCGACCACAACCGACACTTTCCGCGCCGGACGTCCCGTTCCCACCCGCACGGCCGCGTCCGATTTCCGCGAGCCGAGGGCGCCGAGCAGGGGCATCATCGGTGACGTGGAATTGGACTTCGAGCGGTGCTACCGGGCCGTCGACAGCCGCGACCAGCGGTTCGACGGCTGGTTCTACACCGGCGTGACCTCGACCGGGATCTACTGCCGGCCGTCCTGCCCCGCGATGACGCCGAAGCGGCAGAACGTCCGGTTCTTCCCCTCGGCCGCAGCGGCCCAGGGCGCCGGGCTGCGCGCCTGCCGGCGGTGCCGGCCGGACGCCGCCCCCGGCTCCCCGCACTGGGACGTCCGGGCGGACGTGGTCGGCCGGGCGATGCGGCTCATCGCCGACGGGGTGGTCGACCGGGACGGCATCCCGGGGCTGGCCGCCCGGCTCGGCTACACCGAGCGGCACCTGCACCGGATGCTCCGGGCGGAGATGGGCGCCGGCCCCCTCGCCCTGGCCCGGGCGCAGCGCGCGCAGACCGCCCGCACCCTGATCGAGACCACCGGCCTGGGCATGGCGGAGATCGCGTTCGCCGCCGGGTTCGGCAGCGTCCGGCAGTTCAACGACACGGTCCGCGAGGTGTACGGGACGGCCCCGTCCGAGCTGCGTACCGCCCGCGGCCGGTGCGCCGCGCCGGGCGGGGCGGGCACCATCACGCTGCGGCTCGCGTACCGCCCGCCGCTGCACGCGGGGGCGCTGCTGGACTTCCTCGCGCTGCGCGCGCTGCCCGGCGTGGAGGAGGTGCGCGACGGGACGTACCGCCGGGGCCTGCGGCTGCCGCACGGCCCGGGCGAGGCGACCCTGACCCCGGCGGACGGGCACGTGACCGCGACCCTGCGGCTGACCGACATGCGCGACCTGGCCCCGGCGGTGGCCCGCTGCCGCCGCCTGCTCGACCTCGACGCCGACCCGGTCGCCGTCGACGGCACCCTCGCCGCGGACCCGGCCCTGGCCGGGGCGGTCGCCGCCGAGCCGGGCATCCGCCTCCCCCGCTCGGTCGACGGCTTCGAGATGGCCCTGCGCGCGATCGTCGGCCAGCAGGTCTCCGTCCGCTCGGCCCGCACCACCCTCACCCGCCTGCTGGACCACCTCCGCCCGCCCGCCCCCGCCCCTTCCGGCACCGGGGAGGGGCCCGGGCCGTGGCTGGCCGGCTTCCCCACCGCCGAGGAGGTGCTCGGGGCGCCGGACGAGGTGTTCGGAATGCCGGCGGGGCGGCGGGCGACGATCCGAGCCCTGGCCGGGGCCGTCGCCGACGGGTCGCTGGACCTGGCGCCCGGCGGGGACCGGGAGGAGACCGTCCGGCGGCTGCTGGCCCTGCCCGGGATCGGCCCCTGGACGGCCGGCTACGTCGCGATGCGCGCCCTCGGCGACCCGGACGTCCTCCTCCCCACCGACCTCGCGGTACGCCGGGGCGCCGCCACCCTCGGCCTGCCCGGCGACCCGAAGACCCTCGACGCGTACGCCGACCGCTGGCGCCCCTGGCGCTCGTACGCGGTGATCCGACTCTGGAGAGCAGCATGAGCATGAACGACAGCACCGTCGTCGACACCCCCGCCGGACCGCTCAGCATCGTGGCCGGCCCCGACGGGGCGGTCCGGGCGGCGGGCTTCACCGGCGAACCCGAGCACCTGCTCCCCCTGGTGCACCCGACGCTGCGGGCGCCGCTGCGGCGCCGGGTCGACCTCGGCCCGGTCACCGCCGCCGTCACGGCCTACCTGGACGGCGAGCTGACCGCGATCGACACCGTGCCGGTCCAGCAGCACACCGGCGGCGTGTTCATGGCGCACGCCTGGCAGGTGCTGCGCGAGGTGAAGCCGGGTGATCCGGTGACCTACACCGGGTTCGCCGGGCTGGCCGGCCGCCCCGCGGCCGTACGCGCCGCCGCGGCGGCCTGCGCCCGCAACGCGGTCGCCCTGTTCGTGCCCTGCCACCGGGTGCTGCGCACCGACGGGACGCTCGGCGGCTACCGCTGGGGGCTGGACGTGAAGAAGTGGCTTCTCGGGCACGAGCGGCCGTGACGGGAAGCTGACAGCGGCGCCGCACCCGTTTGCCGCTACCGTCGGGTAGTGCCTGCGGACGGCGACGGCAACCCGGCTCCCCGGGGGGTCGAGGCCGGCCCGCATCCGCTGCGCAACCTCTGGCGGCTGCGCCACTACCTGCGCCCCCACGCGGCCGAGTTCGGCTGGCTGCTGCTGGCCGGGCTCGCCGCCACCGGGGCGGGCATCGCCGTACCGCTGGTGACGCAGCGGGTGGTGGACGGCCCGGTCGCCCGGCAGGACCCGGCCGGGCTGTTCCGGCTGGCCGGGCTGGCGCTGCTGATCTTCATCCGGCGCTGGGTGCAGTCGTCGTCCTCGATGCGGATCGAGGCGGCGATCCGCGCCGACGTCTACGCCCACCTGCAGCGGCTGCCGGCCAGCTTCCACGACCGGTGGCAGTCCGGCCAGCTCCTGTCCCGGATCACCAGCGACCTCTCGGTGCTGCGCCGGTTCCTCTCCTTCGGCCTGTTCTTCCTGGTCCTCAACCTGGTGACCTACCTGGCCGTGGTGGCGCTGCTGATCCGGCTGCACCCCGCGTTGGGGCTGCTGGTGGCGGCGAGCGCGATGCCGCTGTTCCTGATCACCCGGCGCTACCACGCCGCCTCCCGCCGGATGCAGGACCAGCAGGGCGACGTGGCCACGCTGGTCGAGGAGACCGCGCAGGGGCTGCGCACGATGAAGGCGTACGGGCGGGGGCGGGAACTGGCCGCCCGCTTCGCGGCCGACGCCCGGGCGCTGCACGACACCGGGGTCGGCAAGGGCCGGCTGCTGGCCCGCACCTCCGCCCTGCTCGACCTGGTGCCGAACCTGACCCTGGGCGTGGTGCTGGTGGCCGGCGCGGCGGCCACCGCCGGGGGCGTGCTGACCATCGGCGAGCTGGTCGCGTTCGTCAGCCTCCAGCTGATGCTGATCTGGCCGGTGCAGTCGCTGGGCTGGATCGTCGCCAACGGCCAGGAGGCGGCGACCGCCGCCGACCGGGTGCTGGAGGTGCTGGACAGCCCGCCCGCCATCGTGGACACCCCGGGCGCGGTCGCCCTACGCCACGCCGAGGTGCGCGGCCGGCTGCGCTTCGAGCGGGTCTCGTTCCGCTACCCGGGCAGCGGGGCGCCGGTGCTGCGGGAGGTCGACCTGACCGTCGAGCCGGGCGAGACCGTGGCGCTGGTCGGGGCGACCGGCTGCGGCAAGAGCACACTGCTCTCCCTGGTGCCCCGGCTGCACGACGTGACCGGCGGCCGGATCACCCTGGACGGGCACGACCTGCGCGACCTGCGGCTGTCCTCGCTGCGCCGGCTGGTCGGGGTGGCCTTCGAGGAGCCGACGCTGTTCTCCATGTCGGTGTGGGAGAACCTCACCCTGGGCCGGCCGGAGGCCGGGGAGGACGAGGTCCGGGCCGCCCTCGCGCTGGCCCAGGCGGACTTCGCGTACAAACTGCCGTGGGGGCTGGCCACCCGGGTGGGCGAGCAGGGGCTGTCGCTCTCCGGCGGGCAACGCCAGCGGCTGGCCCTGGCCCGGGCGGTGCTCGGGCGGCCGGCGCTGCTCGTGCTGGACGACCCGCTCTCCGCGCTCGACGTGCACACCGAGGCGCTGGTGGAGGCCGCGTTGAAGCGGGTGCTGCGCAACACCACGGCCCTGCTGGTGGTGCACCGGCCCTCCACCATCGCCCTCGCCGACCGGGTGGCGCTGCTGGAGGGGGCCGGATCACCGCCGTCGGGCGGCACTCCGAGCTGCTCGCCGACGTGCCGGCGTACCGCGCGGTGTTCTCCGCCGAGCCGGCCCCGGCGCCGCCCGACGGTCGCGGCCTGGTGCGGTCGTGACCGGCGGGGCCGCCCAGCCGGGCGGGGCGGATCTCGCCCGGTGGCGCGGCGTCGCCACCGACCCCGACGCCGACCGCAGCCACGCCGAGGACACCGCGCCGGAGGCGGTGGCCCGGCTCCGGGCCCGCAGCCGGGTGCTGCTGCGCGACCTGCTGCGCCCGCACCGGCGCCGGCTCGGGCTGGCCGTCGCGCTGCTGCTCGGCCAGAACGCCGCCGCGATGGCCGGGCCGTACCTCGTCATGCTCGGCATCGACCGGGCCATCGCGCCGCTGCGGGCCGGCGAGCCCGGCCCGCTGCTGGCCGTCGCCGCCGCGTTCGCCGCCGCCACCGTCGTCGAGTACGCCGCCCGCCGGGGGTTCCTCACCCTCTCCGCGCGGATCGGCCAGGCCATCCTGCTCGACCTCCGCCAGCGGGTGTACGGCCACTTCCTGCGCCTGTCGGTGGCGTTCCACGAGCGGTACACCTCCGGCCGGATGGTCTCCCGGCTCACCAGCGACCTGGACTCGATCGGGGAACTGGCCGGCGGCGGCATCGACGGCCTGGTGCTGGCGGTGCTGTCGATCCTGTCGGTGGCCGGCATCCTGCTCTGGCTGGACCCGCCGCTGGCCGCGGTGACCCTGCTCGCGTTCCCATTCCTGTTCTGGCTGTCCCGCTGGTTCGCGCGGGCGTCGGCGGACGCGTGGCGGCGCACCCGGGAGACCGTGGCGCTGGTCATCGTCCACTTCGTGGAGTCGATGCGGGGCATCCGGGCGGTGCAGGCGTTCCGCCGGGAGCCGCGCAACCAGCGGATCTTCGCGGCGGTCAACGACGACTACCGGGTGGCGAGCCGGCACGCGTTCCGGCTGATGGCGGCGTACTCGCCGGGGATCAAGGTGATCGGCAACGTGACCGTGGCGGTGGTGCTCTGCTACGGCGGTTGGCGGGTGCTGGGCGGGGCGACCGAGATCGGGGTGCTGGCCGCGTTCCTGCTCTATCTGCGGCGGTTCTTCGAGCCGATGCAGGAGCTGAGCCAGTTCTACAACTCGTTGCAGTCGGCCACGGCGGCCCTGGAGAAACTGGCCGGGGTGCTCGACGAGCGGCCCTCGGTGGCCGAGCCGGACCGGCCCGTGCCGCTGCCCGCCGGGCCGGGGCGCGGGGCGGTCGCCTTCCGCGCGGTCACCTTCGGCTACCGGCCGGACGCGCCCATCCTCGCCGGGCTCGACCTCGCCGTCCCGGCCGGGCAGACCGTGGCGCTGATCGGGCCGACCGGCGCCGGCAAGTCGACCGTCGCCAAGCTGCTCGCCCGGTTCCACGACCCGCTCGCCGGCACGGTCAGCCTTGACGGCGTCGACCTGCGCGAGCTCGCCGACGCGGAGCTGCGCCGCGCGGTGGTGCTGGTGACCCAGGAGACGCACCTCTTCGGCGGGACGGTCGCGGAGAACATCCGGTTCGGCCGTCCCGGCGCCGACGACGCCGCCGTGGAGGCCGCCGCGCGGGCGATCGGCGCGCACGACTTCATCGCGGCCCTTCCCGAGGGGTACGCCACGCAGGTGCACCGGCGCGGCGGCCGGCTCTCCGCCGGGCAGCGGCAGCTCGTCGCGTTCGCCCGGGCGTTCCTGGCCGACCCGGTGGTGCTGGTCCTGGACGAGGCGACCTCCTCGCTGGACGTGCCGACCGAGCGGCTGGTGCAGCGCGCCCTCGGCACCGTCCTGCACGACCGCACCGCCCTGGTGATCGCGCACCGCCTCTCCACAGTGGAGACGGCCGACCGGGTGCTGGTGCTCGACGGCGGCCGGATCGTCGAGGACGGCCCGCCCGGCCGGCTCGCCGCTGCCGGCGGCCGTTACGCCGCCCTGCACCGGCAGTGGCGCGATTCGCTGGTGTGAGCTTTGGTCGCCGCCCCGCCGCCCACGGTCGGCGGGTCCCACGAAGATCACCGGTGCCACTAGACTCACCGCGCCGAGCGGAGCGTCCACCGGGTGGTCGTCCCGACGGCGGCGACGGGGGAGGTTGCGAGTGCGGTTCGGACGACGGGTGATGGTGGCCGGGGTGGTCGTCGCCTGCGCGCTGGGGGCGGCGGCGGTCGCCGGAATGCCGTTCGGCGACGCCGGCCGGACGCCGGCCACGCCCACCGCGCAGGAATCCCCGGCGTCGCCGGGCGACGACGCCGCCCCGACGGGCGCGCCGGCCGCCGACAGCGGGCTCGGCAGCCGCCCCGGAGGCGGCGCCACGCCGGGCGCGGCGGCGGCCCTCCGGGCCCGCCCGGCCGCCGAGGTCGCCGCCGACAGCCCCGCCTCGGTCTCCTACCTGCGCGACCGCTACCGGGTCGACGCCGACGAGGCGGCCCGGCGGCTCGCCCTCCAGGAACTGTCCGCGCCGCTGGCCGCCCGGCTCGCCACGGAGTTCCCCGCCGCGTACGGCGGGATGTGGCTGGACCAGGCCGCCGGCGGCGTGCTGACCGTCGCCGCCACCGGCGTCGAACCGGTCCGGGCGGCGCTGACCGGCATGCCGGACGCGGCACACGTCCGGGTGGTGCCGGTGCGCCACCCGCTGCGGCAGCTCACCGAGGCGGCGACCCGCCTGGCCACCGCGCTCGACGCCACGGCCGGTGCCGACGTGGTGGTGGACGAGCGGGCCAACGAGGTCGTCGTGCTGACCGGCGACCGGATCGCCGCCGACGATCCCCGGCTGGCCGAGGCGCTGCGCGCCGCCGGAGTGCCGGCCCGCGCGCAGGCCCGGGTCGCCGACACCGTGGTGCAGAAGGCCTGCGACCCGCGCGACTGCGCGCAGGCGCCGATGCGCGGCGGCATCCGGCTGGACGTGCCGCGCGACGACGGCACCGTGGGTGGCTGCACGACGGGCTTCAACGTGATCGTCGGGCTGCGCGACCCGTACGTGCTGACGGCGGGGCACTGCGTCGTCGGGGGGCGGCACCAACTGGTGGACCGCACCTGGCACCAGTTCCTCGGCCCGAAGGTGCCGATGACCGTCGAGTCGTCGAGGTCGGGGCTGGCCGAGAACGCCTACCCGTACGACTACGCGATCATGCCGTACCAGGCCGGCGCGATCGGGCGGTGGGCGTACCCGGCGGGGGCCACGCAGGTGCCCAGCCTGGTCAACTACTGGTGCGTGCTGGACAGCACCGGGTGCGCCATTCGGGGCAGCCGCGACGTGGCGATCACCGGACACGTGCCGTGGAGCGCCATCCAGCCCGGCTGGGTGGTCTGCGCCACCGGGGCGGCGTACACGCCGAAGGCCGGCGAGCAGTACGTCGACTCGGGGGCCGGGGCCGGCTACGTGCCCGGCACCCGCTGCGGGGAGATCATCGGCAAGACCAGCGGCGGCATCGACGTGCGCATCTGCGCCCGCCCGGGCGACAGCGGCGGCCCGCTCTTCACCGAGGCCGACGGCAAGGCGCTGGGCATCCTGTCGCACGGCGACCCGGGGCAGGGCGCGTGCACCAACCCGGACGAGCGCAACTCCTACGCCCCGGTCTCCACGATCCTCGACCGGGCGAACGCCCGCACCTACGGGGGCCTACGGATCCGGCTGGCCACCAAGGGCCCGCTGAGCGGCCCGGTCCCCCGCTGACCCGGCCGGCGGCCCGTCGACCGGGGTCGCCGGCACCGGGCCGATCAACCGTCGCGCCGGCGGCTCACCAGCGGTCGACGTGCAGGACCTCGTCCAGGGGCTGCCGCCGCGCCGGCCGGAAGCCCTCCCCGGTGTGGAACGCGGTGGGGATCAGCGCGGCCTGGCGTACGGTCGCGGGCAGCCCGAGCAGCTCGGCGACCTCCGCCTCGTACGCCAGGTGCAGCGTGGTCCAGGCGGTGCCGAGGCCGCGCGCCCGGGCGGCGAGCATGTAGCTCCACGCGGCCGGCAGCACCGACCCCCAGAGCCCGGCCTGGTTGCCGGCCGGCAGCTCGCCGGAGTCCACCTGGATGCACGGGACGAGCAGCACCGGCACCTGCCCCATCCGGTCGGCGAGCCAGGCCACGCTCTCCCCCACCCGGCGCTGCACCTCGGCCCGCTCCGGGTCGTCGGCGAAGAGCCGGGCGGCCGAGCGCTCCGAGGCGAGGTAGCCGTGCGCCGCGCGCTGGTAGATCCGGCCGATCAGGTCCCGCTTCGCCGGGTCGGTCACCACGATCCACTGCCAGCCCTGCCGGTTCGACCCGGACGGTGCCTGGAGGGCGATCTCCAGGCACTCGCGGACCAGTTCCATCGGCACGGGTCGGGTGAGGTCCAGCCGCCTGCGGACCGAGCGGGTGGTGGTGAGCAGCTCGTCGGGGCTCAGCGGGAGTGTCGGCACGACATCCATCGTGGCACGCCGGTTAACCCGTGGTCCGGCCGTTGACCGGTGCCTACCATCGACGGATGACTGATACGGCGAGGACGGCCCGCGCCGGCGTCCCCGAGCGTCCGACCCTGGACGGGCTCGAGGAGACCTGGGCGCGCCGCTGGCAGGAGGAAGGCACGTACGCGTTCGACCGCAGCAAGGAGCGGGCGGACGTATACGCGATCGACACCCCGCCGCCGACCGTATCCGGCGAGCTGCACATGGGCCACGTCTTCTCGTACACGCACACCGACATCGTGGCCCGGTTCCAGCGGATGCGCGGGCGGGCGGTGTTCTACCCGATGGGCTGGGACGACAACGGCCTGCCGACCGAGCGCCGGGTGCAGAACGTCCACGGCGTGCGCTGCGACCCGACGCTGCCGTACGACCCGTCGTGGGTGCCGCCGGCCGCCCCCGTCGACGACGCCGCCCGCCGGGACCCGACGCCGGTCTCCCGGCGCAACTTCATCGAGCTGTGCGAGCGGCTGACGGTCGCCGACGAGCAGGTCTTCGAGGCACTGTGGCGGCGGCTCGGGCTGTCCGTGGACTGGACGCTGACGTACACGACGATCGGGCGGGTGGCCCGGGCGACCTCGCAGCGGGCGTTCCTGCGCAACCTGGCCCGGGGCGAGGCGTACCAGGCGGAGGCCCCGACGCTGTGGGACGTCGGGTTCGCCACCGCCGTCGCCCAGGCGGAGCTGGAGGACCGGGAGCGGCCCGGGGCGTACCACCGGCTGCGGTTCGCCGGGCCGGGCGGGCGCGAGGTGCTGATCGACACCACCCGGCCGGAGCTGCTGCCGGCCTGCGTGGCGCTGGTCTGCCATCCCGACGACGAGCGGTACGCGGACCTGGTCGGCGGCACCGCGCGTACGCCCGTGTTCGGGGTCGAGGTGCCGGTGCGGGCGCACCCGCTGGCGGACCCGGCCAAGGGCACGGGCATCGCGATGGTCTGCACGTTCGGCGACCTGACCGACGTGACCTGGTGGCGGGATCTGCAGCTGGAGACCCGGGTGGTGATCGGCCGGGACGGCCGGCTGCTGCCGGAGGCGCCCGCCGGGGTGCCGGCGCAGCCCTACGCGGCGCTGGCCGGGCAGACCGTCAACGGTGCCCGGCGGACGCTGGTGCAGATGCTCGCCGACGCCGGTGACCTGGTCGGCGAGCCGCGCCCGATCACCCACCCGGTGAAGTTCTACGAGCGCGGCGACCGGCCGCTGGAGATCGTCTCGACCCGGCAGTGGTACCTGCGCAACGGCGGCCGGGACACCGCCCTGCGCGAGGAACTGCTGGCCCGGGGCGGGGAGCTGCGCTGGGTGCCGGAGCACATGCGGCACCGCTACGAGCACTGGGTGGGCGGCCTGACCGGCGACTGGCTGGTCAGCCGGCAGCGCTTCTTCGGCGTGCCGGTGCCGGTGTGGTACCGGCTCGACGACGCTGGCGAGCCGGACTACACCCACCCTCTCACGCCGGACGAGTCCGCGCTGCCGGTCGACCCGTCCAGCGACGCCCCGCCCGGGTTCGAGGAGTCCCGGCGCGGCCGGCCGGGTGGCTTCGTCGGCGACCCGGACGTGCTCGACACCTGGGCCACCTCGTCGCTGACCCCGCAGATCGTGGGCGGCTGGGAGACCGACCCGGACCTGTTCGCGCGGGTCTTCCCGATGGACCTGCGCCCGCAGGGGCAGGAGATCATCCGTACCTGGCTCTTCTCCACCGTGGTCCGCTCGCACCTGGAGCACGGGGTGCTGCCCTGGCGGGACGCGGTGCTCTCCGGCTGGATCCTGGACCCGGACCGCAAGAAGATGTCCAAGTCCAAGGGGAACGTGGTCACCCCGATGGTGTTGCTGGACCAGCACGGCTCCGACGCGGTGCGGTACTGGGCGGCGAACGGCAAGCCGGGCATGGACCTCGCCTTCGACCCGGCCCAGATCAAGGTCGGCCGGCGGCTGGCCACCAAGCTGCTCAACGCGTCGAGGTTCGCCCTCGGGCTGGGCGCCGCCGACGCCTTGCGCGCCCCGGCGACCGAGCCGCTGGACCGCGCCATGCTCGCCGAACTGTCCGGCGTGGTCGCCGCCGTGACCGCCGCGCTGGAGGCGTACGACCACACGGCGGCGTTGCAGGCGGCCGAGTCGTTCTTCTGGCGGTTCTGCGACGACTACATCGAGCTGGTGAAGGAGCGCGCCTACGGCTCCGGGCCGGGGGCGGACTCGGCCCGGGCGGCGCTGGCCACCGCGCTCTCGGTGCAGTTGCGGCTGTTCGCCCCGGTGCTGCCGTACGCGACCGAGGAGGTCTGGTCCTGGTGGCGCTACGGCTCGGTGCACCGCGCGCCCTGGCCGACCACGTACGAGGTGGGCCGGGCGATCGAGGGCACCGGCGAGCCGGAGCTGCTGCGGCTGGCCGGGGACGCGCTCAGCCAGGTGCGCCGGGCCAAGTCGGAGCGGAAGCTGTCGATGCGGGCGGAGGTGCCGCTGGCCGAGGCGCTCGGCCCGGCGGCCCTGCTGGACCAGCTCACCGTGATCGCCGACGACCTCCGCGCCGCCGGCCGGATCACGAAACTGGACCTGCTCCCCGACCGCACCACCGAGCTGGTGATCGCCTGCGCCTTCTGAGCACGGCCCCGCCGCGCCCATCGGGCGCGGCGGGGTCACCAGCCGCGCAGCAGGCGCAGGCCGAGGAGGAAGGCGACGACGGCGGGGCCGACCAGCAGGGTGATCGCCTGGAGCCGGTACGGCATCCGGTGCCGGGTCAGCTCGACGGCGTTGCCCAGCACGATCACCCCGGCCAGCATCAGGAACGCGCCCCACATCGGGGCGGTACCCACGTCGACCAGGCCGACGCGGGTCAGTTGCAGCGTCCCGCCGAGCAGCAGGGCGCCGGCCAGCGCCAGCAGGGCGGCCGCCCGGTGCAGCCCCCGGGCCAGCGGGTGGACCGGCCGCCAGTGGTAGGTGCCGGCGACCGCCAGGCACGGCAGGATGACCATCAGCGGCCAGCCTCTGCCGAACACGCCGAACATCAGCAGCGCCCCGACCGCGAACACCAGCGCGCCGAGGCAGGCGACCACGTAGCCGGCGAAGGCGCGCCCGCCGCCCCGGGCCAGCAGCGGCCCGCCGGCGGCGGCGATCAGCGCCCCGGGGATCAGCACGAACCCCGCCCACCAGTGGAAGTGCCCGCTGGCCTGGGCGGCCGTGGTGGTCGCCGCCGCCGCGAGCCCGGCGACCGCCAGGCTGACCAGCCGGTGCCGGCCGGCACCAGGGTAGGAATCGCGCGACATGACCAGACCCGCTTCCGCACTCACTTCCACAGCCTCGCCCGGCGGCGCGGCCCGTTCCATCCGGCCAGCCCTACCATCGGGGGTCGGGCCGCCCGGACGGCCGCCACGCGGGGGTCAGCTCGTCTCGCCGGCCACGCTGAACGAGCGGAGCCGGTCGATCGCCAGCACCGTGAAGCCCACGCTGATCAGCACGGTCATCACCGCCGCCACCGGCACCGAGACACTGGTCTCCAGCAGCCCGGTGGGGGCCAGCCGGTCGGCGAGGGCGATCACGTACTGCTGGATGGAGAGGACCTTGGTGCCGCTGACGAAGTTGCCGAGCAGCCCCTCCCAGATGAGCACGTAGACCAGGCCGAGCAGCACGGGCCGCCGGGTGAGCAGGCTCAGCGCCAGGAACAGCGCCGAGTACGCCAGCGCCCCGACCGCCGCGGCGGCGGCGAGCGCCAGGCCGAGGCGTACCGAGTGGGCGAGCACGCCCGCGACGTAGAGCGGCACCGCGACGGTGACGGCGCTGACGCCCGTGGCCACGGCCAGCTTCGGCAGCACGATCTGCCAGCGCGGCAGCGGCTTGGTCAGGATGTGCACGACCGTGCCGTCGTCGATCTCGGCCCCCAGCACGCCGGTGCCGACGATCAGCGCGACCACCGGCAGCACCACGGCCAGGCCGAGGCCGACCAGCACCGGCGGGCCCCACTCGCCCGGGTCCACCCCGAGCCCCCGGGAGAGCACGGCGAGCAGCACCAGCACCGCCGGCAGCGGCACCAGTAGGAGGAACCGGCGACGCCCGAACAGCCCCCGCGCGGTGATCCAGGAAACGGTAGACATGCTCAGGCCTCCACCAGGTAGGAGAAGACGCTCTCCAGGGACTCGTCCTCGGGCACCAGTTGCCGCACCCGGATGCCCTTGGCCAGGGCGATCTTCGGCAGCGCGCGGGTGAACGCGCCGTAGTCGCCGGCCCGCACGGTCAGCCCCGCGCGGCCCAGCTCCACCCCGGTCACCGACGCCTCCGCCATCAGCGCCACGGCGAGCGCCCGGTCGTCGGTGGAGTGGACGGCGAAGACGTGCGGCCGGTTGGTCATCAGCCGGCGGATGGTGCGGAAGTCGCCGGAGGCGGCGAGCCGGCCGGCGACCATCACCTGGACGGTGCCGGAGACCTGCTCGACCTCCTCCAGGATGTGCGAGCTGAACAGGATGGTGCGGCCGGCGTCGCCGAGGCGGTGCAGCAGCTCCATCATGTGCAGCCGCTGACGCGGGTCCATCCCGTTGAACGGCTCGTCGAGCAGCAGCACCTGCGGCTCGTGCACGAGCGCGGCGGCCACCCGGGCGCGCTGCCGCATGCCCTTGGAGTACGTGCCGATCCGGCGGTCCTGCGCCCCCTCCATCTCCACCAGGGCGATCGCCCGGCGGGCCGCCGCCGCCGGGTCCGGCAGCCGGTGCAGCTTCGCGCTGGCCAGCACGAACTCGTGCGCGGTGAGGAAGTTGTGCACCGCCTCCCGCTCGCTCACCAGGCCCAACCGGCGGTAGACCTCCGGGTTGCGCCAGGTGGGCCGGCCGTCCAGGGTCACCGCGCCGCGCGACGGGGCCAGGAAGCCGGCCATCATGTGCAGCAGGGTGGTCTTGCCCGCGCCGTTCGGGCCGAGCAGCCCGGTGACGCCGGGGCCGAGGGTCATACTGACGTCGTTGACCGCCACCACGTTGCCGTACCAGCGGGAGACACCGGCGAGGTCCAGGGTGCTGGCGGCGGCGGTCGCGGCCCCCGCCGCGGGCTCGGCGCTCGTCGTGGTCATCGGGCGGCCACCTTCCGGTATCGCAGCAGCAGCAGGGCGACGCAGCCGGCCACGAGCAGCACGGCGGCGGCGGCGTAGACCGGGCCGAAGTCGCCGATCATGAGCCCCTCCTGTCCCTTGGGGAGCAGGTCGCCGAGGGCCCAGTCGCCGACGCCCCGCACCAGCGTGGACGGCGAGGCGAGGAAGGCCAGTTCGTTGACCGTCCGGGACGGCATGATCGACAGGGTGCCGACGATCGGGGTGGTCATCAGGAACACCGCCACGATCCCCCCGGCCGCGAACGCCCGCTTGCCGGTCAGCGACGCGACCAGCAGGCCGACCGAGGCGAAGACCATCGCCCAGAGCCCGGCGTAGAGCAGGCCCGGCAGCAGGTCGAGCAGCTCGTTCCAGACCCCGCGCATGCCGTCGTCGGTGGTGAAGGCGGCGCCCAGGAACATCACCAGCTGCGGGCCGCCGAGCAGCAGCCAGAGCGCGGTCACCAGCGCCAGCAGCTTGGCCAGCGGGTAGTCCGACCGGGGCAGCGGCCGGGAGAAGTAGAGCGGCAGCACCCCGCTGTGCAGGTCCCGGGAGACCAGCTCGGGGGCGACCACCGCGACGAAGAAGATGACCAGCCAGCTCATGTTGTCGGCGAACTGGGCGTACGTCATCACCGCCTCGCCGATCTGGCTGCGCACCGCGGTGAGGCCCGCGGCCACCACGGTGACGATGCCGACCACCAGCCAGGGGAAGATCTTGGCCTTGGCGCTGCGCCCGAACCCGAACGCCGTACGCAGACCGTGCAGGTAGAGCGCGCCGAAGACCTGCCGGCGACCCAGGCGGGGGCCGGTGTAGCGCTGGTATCCGATGTCGTGGATGACACCGGTGGGCTCAGGCATGGCTGGGCTCCCTCGTGGCGAAGAGCTCGGCGACCCGGTGCCGGCGCTGGTCCAGCCGGTGCAGCGGCAGGTCCAGCTCGGCGACCGCGCCGAGGATGAGGTCGTAGGTGGCGTCGTCGGCGAGCTCGACGAGCAGCAGCCGCCCGTCCCGGCGTACCGGCAGGCGCAGCGCGGCGAGCCGGGCGGCCAACTCCTCGGTGCCCTCGCTGACCTCGACGGCGAGCACGTCGGTGGCCGAGGTCATGGCGGAGATGTGGTCGGCCCGCAGCAGCCGCCCGCCGTCGATGGCGACCAGCGTGTCGCAGATCCGCTCCACCTCGCCGAGCAGGTGCGAGCAGACCAGCACGGAGATGCCGAACTCGGTGCCGATCCGGTGCACCAGGGCCAGCATGGCGTCCCGGCCGGCCGGGTCGAGGCCGTTGGTCGGCTCGTCGAGCAGCAGCAGGTCGGGGTCGTGCACCAGGGCCTGGGCGAGCTTCACCCGCTGCTTCATGCCCGTGGAGTAGCCGCCGACCGGGCGGTAGCGCTCCTCGTAGAGCCCGACGTGCCGCAGCGCCTCGGAGGCCCGCTCGCGGGCCACCGTACGCGGCAGCCCGCTGATCCGGCCGAGGTGGGTGACCAGCTCGGCGGCCGAGAGGTCCGGCGGCAGGGCGTCGTGCTCGGGCATGTAGCCGACCCGGGCGCGGACCCCGGCGGAGTCGGTGGTCGGGTCGAGCCCGAGCACCCGGACCCGCCCGCTGGTCGGGGCGAGGAGGCCGAGCAGGATCTTGATCAGCGTGGACTTGCCGGCGCCGTTCGCGCCGACCAGTCCGATGATCCCCGGCTCGACCGCGACGGTCAGGTCGGCCAGCGCGGTGACCCCACCCCCGTACGTCTTGGTCAGCGACTCGGTCGCGATCAGTGTCACGACGTCCAGCGTAGGAGGCCGACGCCCCTGCTGGGAGCGGCACGCCCCCGGCGCTCCCCTGATCCTTGCGGCCCGCGCCCCCTAGGGCCCGCGCCCCGCGCCGGGGAACCTCCGCGGAATCTCCGCGCAACCCGGACGGCGGGTAAGGCGTCCACTCTAGAGCGGTGCACGCTGCCCGGGTGGACCGGAGTCCGCCGGGGTCGACCGACACACGGGAGAAGGCATGATCGGCGGTACGGGGTCGCCCAAGGTGAGCGTGGTGGTGCCCACGCACGACAGCGGGCCGCACATCGAGAAGCTGGTGGCCTCGCTGCTGCGCCAGTCCCTGCCTCCGGCGGAGTTCGAGGCGGTCTTCGTCGACGACGGCTCGACCGACGGCACCCCCGCCCGGCTGGCGGAACTCGCCGCCGCGCACCCGCACTTCCGGGTGCTGCGGATCGAGAACTCGGGCTGGCCGTCCCGGCCGCGCAACCTCGGTGTGGCGCACGCCCGGGGCGAGTACGTGCTGTTCGCCGACGACGACGACTGGCTCGGCGACGAGGCGCTCGAACGGCTGCACGACTGCGCGCGGAGGCACGACGCCGACGTGGTGGTCGGCCGGATGGCCGGGCACGGGCGCGGCGTGCCGCGCGAGCTGTTCCGGCGGAACCGGTTCGACGCCACGCTGGCCAACTCGCCGCTGATCGACAGCCTCACCTGCCACAAGATGTTCCGCCGCGCCTTCCTCGACGAGTATCGGCTGCGGTTCCCGGAGGGCCCGCCGCGGCGCCTGGAGGACCATCGGATGGTGGTCCGGTCGTACCTCCTGTCGAGGCGGACGTGCGTGCTGTCGGACTACACCTGCTACCACCACGCCCGCCGCGGCGACGCCGGGAACATCACGGCCAGCCGGCTGGACCCGGCGGAGTACTACGCCAGCCTGCGGGAGGCGCTCGACATCGTCGACGCGCACACCGAGCCGGGGCCGCTGCGCGACCGGCTGCACCGGCGATGGCTGCGCAACGAGATGCTCAACCGGGTGCGCGGGCAGCGGATGCTCGACGCCCCCGAGGAGTGGCTCGCGCAGGTCGTCCGGGAGATCCAGGGGGTTATCCGGGAGCGGTTCGCGCCCGGGGTCGCCGCCGGCCTACCCCCGCTGCAACGGGTGCTGGCGCACCTCGCCGAACAGGGCCGGGTCGCGGACCTCCGCCGGCTGGCCGAGTGGGAGACGGGCGTCGGCGCCGCCGGCGCCGTCGACCGCCACGAGGTGGCCGGCACGACGCTGACGGTCACCGTCTCCGCCCGGCTGGAATCCGCCGGCCGGCCCGTCACCTTCGCCGCGGACGGCGACCGGGACCTGCTGGTGCTGCCCGTCGACGGCCTCGACCCGGGGCTGCGGGACATGACGGACATGCTGGGCCGGAGCAGGCTGGACGTCGTCGCCCGGCGCCGGGAGACGAGCGAGGAGGTCTTCCTGCCGGTCACCTCCGACACCCGCTGGGTGCCCGGCCCCGCCGGCGAGCGGCACCTCGTGCACCGTGCCGTCGCCACGGTCGACGGCGCCGCCCTCGACGCGGGCACCTGGTCGCTGAAGGCCCGGGTCACCTGCGCCGGGTGGACCGAGGACACCCGCCTGCCGCTGGTGCTGCGCCCGGCCGGCGACGGCGCCGCCCCCGTGGTGGAGGACGAGCGGGCGCTCTGGACCCGGTTGCGCCGGGCCGTCCGGCGCCGGATCGGACGGCGCTGACCGGAACGCCGGCGGTGGCCCGCCCACCGCCGAGGGCCGCCGGCCGGGCCGCCGGGCGCGGCGCGGCGTGGAGTGGCGCTCTCGACCGATCGCCGACAGGCTGAGAAACTGTGTGCCGGTCAGCGGGTTGGGGGATGGATGAGCAACGGCTGGGTGGTGCCCGACGAGGTGCTCCGGGACGCGCCGGCGTACACGCCGCGCCCCGGCGAGCTCGCCGACCTGGAGCTGCTGCTGACCGGGGCGTACGCCCCGCTGACCGGCTTCATGACCCGCGCCGATCTGGTTTCGGTGAGCCGCCGGGGGCGGCTCGCCGACGGCGCCCCGTGGCCGGTGCCGGTGACGCTCCAGGTGCCGGCGGCGCTCGCCGAGGGCCTGGACCCGCGCGACGAGGCGCGCCGCACCCTGGTGCTGACCGACGGCGAGGGCGCCCCGGTCGCGGCGCTGGAGGTCGCCGACGCCTGGCAGGTCCGCGACGGGGTGGCGGGCGTCGGGGGTGCGGTCCGCCGGCTCGGCGACGGCGGTCACGGCCCGTTCCAGCGGCTGCGCCGCACCCCCGAGGAGGTACGCGCGCTGCTGCCGCCCGGCCGGGTGCTCGGGGTGGTCGCCGACCGCCCGCTGCACCGGCCGCAGCTCGCCCAGATCGCCCACGCCGCCCGCACCCTCGGCGCCCACCTGCTGGTGATGATCCCCGTCGGTGAGGACGGCGTCGGTGGGCTGCCCCCGGAGGCGCTGGTGCGCGGCATCTTCGCCGCCCGGGACCGGATGCCGCCGGCCACGCTGGTCGCCGTGCCGCTCAGCCGGCGCCGCGACGAGATCAGCGACGCGCTGCTGCGGGCCCGGGTGTCGGCGGCGTACGGGGTGACGCACCTGCTCTCCACCGGTGAGATGCTCTCGGGCGCGGGCCTGCGGGTGCTGGTGCCGCGCGAGCTGGCCTACGACAACCGCGACGGGCAGTGGCGCTGGCGGGAGGACATCCCGCCGCGCAACCGGCGCCTGGCCCTGACGCAGGCGGAGATCGACGACCTGCTGGACCGGGGCTTCCCGCTGCCCGAGTGGCACACCCCGCCGGCGGTGGCGAGGGAGCTGGCCCGGGCCCGTCCGCCCCGGCGGCACCGGGGCCTGGTGGTCTTCCTGACGGGGCTCTCCGGCTCCGGCAAGTCGACGATCGCGCGCGGCCTCGCCGACGCGCTGCGCGAGCAGGGCGACCGGACGATCACGCTGCTCGACGGCGACGTGGTGCGCCGGGAGCTCTCCGCCGGCCTGGGCTTCGGGAAGGCCGACCGCGACCTCAACGTGCGGCGGATCGGCTGGGTGGCCGCCGAGATCGCCCGGCACCGCGGCGTCGGCATCTGCTGCCCGATCGCCCCGTACGCCCAGGCGCGCGCGACCGCTCGGGAGATGGCCCTGGCCGCCGGGGCCGGTTTCCTGCTGGTGCACGTCGCGACCCCGCTGGAGGTCTGCGAGCAGCGCGACCGCAAGGGCCTGTACGCCCGGGCCCGGGCGGGCCTGCTCACCGGGATGACCGGCATCGACGACCCGTACGAGGAGCCGACCGACGCGGACCTGGTCGTCGACACCAGCGACCTGACGGTCGACGAGGCGGTCCAGGCCGTCCTGCACCACCTGACCGAGACGGGCTGGGTGGAACCCCGGCTCCAGTCCATCTGATCCGCCCCCGTTTCCTTCTGTTGATCCGCCCCTGTTCCTTCCGTGGGTCACCCCGCCCCGCTAGTGTTCGTCTTTGTTCGAACACGTTTGACCGCGTGCGGGCGCGCGGGGAGCACGGAGGTGCGACGGATGCTGGCTCAGCAGCGCCAGGCGGCCATCCTGGACCGGGTGCGCGCCACGGGCGGGGTTCGGGTCACCGACCTGGCCGTCGAGTTCGGCGTCTCCGACATGACCATCCGGCGCGACCTGGAGGCGCTGCACGAGCGTGGCCTGCTGGCCAAGGTGCACGGCGGCGCCACGGTCGCCGGCCCCGGCTCGACCGACGAGCCGGGGTTCCGGGCCAAGTCGGTGCGGCAGCTGGCGGAGAAGGCGGCCATCGCGGGGCGGGCCGCGGAACTGGTCCGCCCGGGCGCGGCCATCGCCCTGTCCGCCGGCACCACCACCGCCGAGCTGGCCCGCCGGCTGGTCGACGTGCCGGGCCTGACCGTGGTCACCAACTCGCTGCCGGTGGCCGAGATCCTGCACGTCGGGGGCCGCCCGGACCAGACCGTGGTGCTCACCGGCGGGGTGCGTACGCCGTCCGACGCCCTGGTCGGGCCGCTGGCCGTCGGCGCGATCCGGTCGCTGCACCTGGACCTGCTCTTCCTCGGGGTGCACGGGATCAGCGAGCGGGCCGGGTTCACCACGCCCAACCTGATGGAGGCGGAGACCGACCGGGCGCTGGTGGCCGCCGCCGACCGGCTGGTGGTGCTCGCCGACCACACCAAGTGGGGCACGGTCGGCATCTCCGCCATCGTCGAGCTCTCCGCCGCCCACGTGCTGGTCACCGACGACCGGTTGCCTCCCGAGGCGCGGCGGTCGCTCGACGAGCGGGTGGGCGAACTGGTGGTCGTGCCGGCGGCGGACGGGGCGCGGGCGGCCACGCCGACGGCGACGGGGGCGGCGCGATGAAGCGCACCGCGATCGAGCTGGCCGACGGCCGCGAGCTGATCTACTTCGACGAGCGGGACGACGCCGTCCGCGACCAGCCGGACCGGCGCGAGCTGCCCCCGCCGCCGCCCGCGTCGCAGCTGCGCCACGACCCGCTGACCGACGAGTGGGTGGCGGTCGCCGTGCACCGGCAGACCCGCACCTTCCTGCCGCCGGCCGACCAGTGCCCGCTCTGCCCCACCACCGCCGATCGGCTCAGCGAGATCCCCGCCCCCGACTACGACGTCGCCGTCTTCGAGAACCGGTTCCCCTCCCTGAGCGGCCGGGTGGCCGACGAGCCGGCCGAGATCACGCCGTTCACCCCGGTCCGGCCCGGCCGGGGCCGTTGCGAGGTGGTCTGCTTCACCGACGACCACGACGCCTCCTTCGCCGGCCTGCCGCCGCGCCGGGTACGTACCGTGCTGGACGCGCTCGCCGACCGGACCGCCGTGCTGAGCGAGCTGCCCGGCGTGGAGCAGGTCTTCCCGTTCGAGAACCGGGGCGTGGAGATCGGGGTGACGCTGCACCACCCGCACGGCCAGGTCTACGCGTACCCCTTCGTGACGCCGCGCACCCGGGCGATGCTGGCCGCCGCCCGCCGGCACGCCGACCGCACCGGCGGGCGCAACCTCTACGCCGACGTGCTCGCCGCCGAACGGGCCGCGGGCGACCGGGTGGTCGCCGCCAACGAACACTGGACCGCGTACGTCCCGGCGGCGGCGCGCTGGCCGTTCGAGGTGCACGTCGCCCCGCACCGGCCGGTGCCGGACATCCCGGCGCTCCACGACGCCGAGCGGGACGCCTTCGGCCCGCTCTACCTCGACGTGCTGCGCCGCTTCGACGGGCTGTTCGACCTGCCGATGCCCTACATCGCCGCCTGGCACCAGGCCCCGGTACGCATCGACCGCGAGTTGGGCCACCTGCACCTGCAGCTGTTCAGCATCCGGCGGGCCGGGGACAAGCTGAAGTACCTGGCCGGCTCGGAGTCCGGCATGGGCGTCTTCATCAACGACATCGCCCCGGAACGCGCCGCCGAACTCCTCCGCACCGTTCGAAAGGAGGGGCACCTTCCTAACGCCCACGGTAGAGGAAGGGCCCCTTCCTAACGTCCGACGGCACCAGCGCGTCACGCAAAGGGTGGTGCAGACAGGGCGCGGGGGGCCCGGGACAGGGCCCCCCGCAGGGAAGGGACGGCTGGCTGTGCGCGACAGCCGGGAAGGCTGGCTGATCGGCACGCTTGCCGCGAGGCGACCGCGGTCAACCTTCCTGGACGCGACTGGCATCTCGTCCACCCAGGTCAACGAGGCGCGCCGAAGTAGGTGACGCCAGCGGCGTGTCACCCCAGACACGCCGCCGCCCCCGAATGCTCAGGGCCCTGGATGTCGCCGGCCACGACGTCGTCGGCAGGGGAACTCGGCGGCGAGCGGGGCTCGGTGTGGCCCCGGACAGGTCGTCACCACCGTCGTCGTACGGTTGCCTTACGGCCGGTCACCAGGCTCGCCGCCGGAACGTCGTCGGTCACGACCGCGCCGGCGGCGACCACGGCGTCACGGCCGATGCTGACGCCGGGAAGGATCGTGGCACCGGCGCCGATCCACACGTTCTCCGCCACATCGATGGGCCCGCCGCTCAGCCATCCCCGTCGCTCCTCAGGATCGACTGGATGCCCGACGGTGATGAACGTGGCCCTTGGTCCGACCATCACGCGCTCGCCGAGCCGGATGCCGGCGTAGTCCAGGAACGTGCAGTTCTGGTTGATGAACACGCGCTCCGCGAGGTCCAGGTGAAGGCCGTGGTCCGTGTAGAAGGGCGGATAGATCGTGACTCTCCTCGACAGCGGCCTGCCGAGGATCTGTTCGAACAGTGCCGCCCTGCCCGCTTCGTCGTCGAAGGGCAGGACGTTCAGGCGGGAGGTGAGTTCGGTGACCCGCAGGACCCTCTCGGCCATGGCCTGGAACTCGGCGCCGTGGATTCGCATGAGACGGTCGCTGGACATGCCAGGATCCTTTCTGGTGACCGGACAGGACTCACCGGGCGCTGGTGGCGGCGGCTGCCAGCAGCCGATCAGGTCACCTCTGTCGGGGCCGGGACCCGCGAGCGCTTGCGCTGCCGCTGTCGCCGCTCCGTGGCGTCGCCGCCCAGGATGGGCGCCAGACCGTCCCGGGGAGCGCGGGCAGGGCTCGGAGGTGGGTGATGATTCCCCGGAGTCCTGGATGTGGATTCGTTCTGGGGAGGATGAGGGAGAGCGGGTACGCGAGGGTCGGCTCCACGACAGGGATGCGGCGCAGGTCGTAGTTCGTCGGCCAGATGTACCGGTCGCGTGCCCCCACGAGAGTGGCCACGTCCGCGGAGGCCGCGAGGGTGTCCAGGAGCACGTCGTCGCCGAAGTGCGGGCCTGCCGCGTCGATGCGTAGGTCGAATTCGGTGGTGAGCTGGTCGTAGAAATCCGCCCATTCGCTTCGGGGCGCGATACCCGGCACCCATATCCGGTGCTTACGCAACTGCGGTGGCGTCAGTCTTCGCGCTGAGGCGAGCGGATGTCCCGGGCCGACGAGAAGTTCCAGCGGAGAGTCGAACGCGTGAATCATCTGCACGTCGGGCGGCAGCGCGTCCAGGGCAGTGACGGAACGGAACGAGGCATCGACATCGCCCGCTTCGACGGCGGCGACCGCCAGGCGCGGGTCGTCGACCCGGAGGGTCACCACGTCGAGTTTGATCTCGGGATGCGACCGCCAGTAGTCGTGCAGAACGACGGCCTGCGCGCTTCGCAGGCCGAGGACGTCGATCCGCAGGGCCCGGAAGCCCGGCCTGACCGCGGTGATGGCGCGCTCGACACCCGCGACGATGCTCCGCGCGTGGGGGAGAAACGCCTGACCGTCGAGCGTCAGCTCGACCCCTCGGGCGGTACGTGTCAACAGACGGACTTCCAGCTCGCGCTCCAGGGCGGCGATCCGCTTGGAGACTGCCTGCTGCGTCACGCCCAGCTCCTCGGCCGCACGCTGCAACTGCCCGAGCTCGGCCGCCCGGACTAACGATCGCAACGCCTCGGTGTCCACCGGTTCACCCTAGGCGCGCACAACTGATCGTTGTGGCTCGCCGTGGGCCGGTTGTTCGACCAGGCTCCGGCGTGACTGGCCCGCGCCCCGGCCCCTGCCTGGGCGAGGAGTCGGGAAGGCGGGGAAGCGACAGGCGGAGAGGGCACGGGAGGAAGGGCAGGAGCCCGCCGGCGGGTGCCGGCGGGCTCCTGTGTGACGCGGCGGCAGCACCACAACGGTGCCGCCGAGGGGCGCCTGGAGGATCAGGCGGAGAGCTTGCGCGCCAGGTTCTCGTCCAGGGCGTTCATGAACTCGTCGGTGGTCAGCCACGGGGCGTCCCGCGAGATGAGCAGCGCGAGGTCCTTGGTCATCTGGCCGCCCTCGACGGTGTCGATGATGACCTGCTCCAGGGTGTTGGCGAACTCGGTGACCGCCGGGGTGCCGTCCAGCTTGCCCCGGTGGGCCAGGCCCCGGGTCCAGGCGTAGATGGAGGCGATCGGGTTGGTCGAGGTCTTCTCGCCCTTCTGGTACTGCCGGTAGTGCCGGGTGACGGTGCCGTGCGCGGCCTCGGCCTCGACCGTACGGCCGTCCGGGGTCATCAGCACCGACGTCATCAGGCCCAGCGAGCCGAAGCCCTGCGCGACCGTGTCGGACTGCACGTCACCGTCGTAGTTCTTGCAGGCCCAGACGAAGCCGCCCTCCCACTTCAGCGCGGCGGCGACCATGTCGTCGATCAGCCGGTGCTCGTAGCTGATGCCGGCGGCCTCGAACTCGGCCTTGAACTCGTTCTCGAACACCGCGGCGAAGATGTCCTTGAACCGGCCGTCGTACGCCTTGAGGATGGTGTTCTTCGTCGACAGGTAGACCGGGTAGCCGCGGTCCAGGCCGTAGCGCATCGAGGCGCGGGCGAAGTCCCGGATCGACTCGTCGAAGTTGTACATGCCCATGGCGACGCCGCCGCCGGGGAAGTTGGCGACCTCCATCTCCACGGGCGCGGAGCCGTCGGTCGGGGTGTAGGTGATGGTCACCGTGCCCGGGCCGGGGACGACGAAGTCGGTGGCCTTGTACTGGTCGCCGTGGGCGTGCCGGCCGATGATGATCGGCTTGGTCCAGCCGGGGACCAGCCGCGGCACGTTGGACATGATGATCGGCTCGCGGAAGACGACGCCGCCGAGGATGTTGCGGATGGTGCCGTTCGGCGACCGCCACATCTTCTTCAGGCCGAACTCCTCGACCCGGGCCTCGTCGGGGGTGATGGTCGCGCACTTGACGCCGACGCCATGCTGCTTGATGGCGTTGGCGGCGTCCACGGTGACCTGGTCGTCGGTCTCGTCGCGGTACTGAATCGACAGGTCGTAGTAGTGCAGGTCGACGTCGAGGTAGGGCAGGATCAGCTGCTCCCGGATCTGCTTCCAGATGATCCGGGTCATCTCGTCGCCGTCGAGCTCCACGACCGGGTTGTTTACCTTGATCTTCGCCATCGGCCGGCGCTCCTCTCGGGGGACACGTGCTCAAGCAGTACGAGCGTACTGGAAACTGGTCGGCAGCCCCCAGCCGGCCTCGGTCGGGCCGGAAAAACGGGGTGGCACGGCACGGGACCGCGCTGACACCATCGCCCGATGCCACCGCGCCGCATCCTCGGGTCTATCACGGTCACCGCGCTCACCGACGGCGAGGGGCCGTTCTTCCAGCCCCGCGCGGAGGCGTTCCCGGCCGCCACGCCCGAACACTGGCGCGCAGCCGACCGGCGGGACCCGGCCACGGTGACCGCCGACGGGCGATGGTGGCTGCCGTTCCGCAGCTTCGCGATCCGGGCCGGGGACGGCCCGGTGACCCTGGTCGACGCCGGGATCGGCCCGGCCGGCGCCCCCGCGTCGAGTTGGGCGCCGGTGCCCGGGCGGCTGCCGGCCGAACTCGCCGCCGCCGGCATCGACCCGGCCGACGTGCGTACGGTGGTGCTCACCCACCTGCACTCCGACCATGTCGGCTGGGCGGTCACCGGTTCGCCGGGCACGCCGTACTTCCCGAACGCCGACTACCTGCTCCAGCGGGCCGAGCTGGCCGCGGCCGAGAGCATCAACCCCGGGCTGCCGGCCGGCATGGTCGCGCCGTTGCGCGCCGCCGGCCAGCTCCGGGTGGTCGACGGCGAGGTGCGGCTCGATCCGACGGTACGACTGCTGCCGACGCCGGGGCACACGCCCGGACACCAGTCGGTGCTGCTGGAGGTCGGCGACGAGCGGCTGCTGGTCACCGGTGACCTGCTGGTGCACGCCGTGCAACTGGTCGACCCGGAACTTGCGTACGCCCACGAGGAGGACGCCACGGCGGCCCGCGCGTCGCGGGTGGAGCTGCTGCGCGACCTGGCCGCGCGCGGCCCCGCGGTGCTCGCCACCCCGCACCTCGGCGAGGCGTTCGTGGCGCTGTAGGGGCGCGACGACGAGGGGGCACGCCGGCGGACCGGCGTGCCCCCTCGTCAGGTGACGGATCACATGTTGGCGACGTCGGCCTGCTTGGCGCGGACGGCCTCGGCGGCCTCCTTCAGGCTGGCCAGCTCGTCGGCGTCCAGGTCGGTCTCGACGACCCGCTTGACGCCCTCGGCCCCGATCTCCGCCTCGACGCCCAGGTAGACGCCGGAGATGCCGTACTCGCCGTCGACCCAGGCGCAGACCGGCATGACCTCGCCGGAGTCCTCCGCGACGGCCTTGGCCATCCGGGCGGCGGCGGCGGACGGGGCGTAGTACGCCGAGCCGGTCTTGAGCAGCGCGACCACCTCGGCGCCGCCGTTGCGGGTCTTGACGACCAGCTCCTCGATCTGCTCGGCCGGCATCGCGTCGCGCAGCGGCTTGCCGTTCACCGTGCTCTTCGACGGCACCGGCACCATCGTGTCGCCGTGCGAGCCGAGGGTCAGGGTCTTCACCGACTTCACCGGTACGCTCAGCGCCTCGGCGACGAAGTTGGTGAACCGGGCGGTGTCCAGCATGCCGGCCTGACCGAGCACCCGGTTCTTCGGGAACTGGGTGGCGAGCTGGGCCAGCGCGGTCATCTCGTCCAGCGGGTTGGACACGACAATGACCACGGCGTTCGGGGCGTACTTGGCGACGTTCTCCGAGACCTGGCGGACGATCTTCGCGTTCGTCTCCAGCAGGTCCATCCGGCTCATGCCCGGCTTGCGCGGCAGGCCGGCGGTGATCACCACCACGTCCGAGCCCTCGATCGCCTCGTAGCCCTCGCCGTTCGGGCCCGTGGTCACGCCCACGACCTTGGTCTCGAAGCCCTCGACCGCGCGCGACTGGTTGAGGTCCAGGGCGAGACCCGCGGGCTTGCCCTCCACGATGTCGGTGATCACGACGGTGTCGAAGACGTCGTACTCGGCCAGGCGCTGCGCGGTGGTGGAGCCGTAGAAGCCGGCCCCGACGACAGTGACCTTCTTACCCATGGTCGTCCCACTCCCTGCTACCAGTCGGTTTTCCGGACCGTATCAGTCATCCTGGCACCGATCCGGTCAGGGGCGGACGGTTATGACCCCGATGGGCCGCGCAGGCGGGTGCAGTCGCCGTCGCAGGTGTAAGGAAGGGACCCTTCCTCTACCCCAGACGTTAGGAAGGTGCCCTTCCTTACGCCTCAGTCGCGTTCGGCGCGCTCGACGACGTTGGTCAGCAGCATCGCGCGGGTCATCGGGCCGACGCCGCCCGGCATCGGCACCAGCTTGCCGGCCACCTCGGCCGTCTCCGGGGCGACGTCGCCGGTGTAGCGGCCCTTGCCGTCCGGGCCGATCACCCGGGTGATGCCCACGTCGACCACCACCGCGCCCGGCGTGACCATGTCGGCGGTGAGCAGGCCCGGCACCCCGGCGGCCACGATGACGATGTCGGCGGCACGGGTGTGCGCGGCGAGGTCGAGGGTGCCGGTGTGGCACAGCGTCACGGTGGCGTTCTCGCTGCGCCGGGTCAGCAGCAGGCCGAGCGGTCGGCCGACCGTGTTGCCCCGGCCGACCACGGCGACCTTCGCCCCGCGCAGCGCCACGTCGTGCCGGCGGAGCAGCTCGACGATGCCGCGCGGGGTGCAGGGCAGCGGGCCCTCGTAGCCGAGGACGAGCCGGCCGAGGTTGACCGGGTGCAGGCCGTCGGCGTCCTTGTCGGGGTCGATCAGCTCCAGCACCCGCTGGGTGTCGAGGTGACCCGGCAGCGGCAGCTGGACGATGTAGCCGTGGCAGGCCGGGTCGGCGTTGAGCTCGGCGAGCACCGCGTCGACCTGCTCCTGGGTGGCGTCGGCCGGCAGCTCCCGGCGGATCGAGGCGATGCCCACCTCGGCGCAGTCGCGGTGCTTGCCGTTGACGTACGCCTGGGACCCGGGGTCGGCGCCGACCAGGACGGTGCCCAGCCCGGGAGTGATGCCGCGTTCCGCCAGTGCCTTGACCCGCGTCCGCAGCTCGTCCTTGATCTCGGCCGCGGTCGCCTTGCCGTCCAGAAGCGTCGCCGTCACGCCCAGATCGTCTCACGGTCGAGGCCCGGTGATCCGACGACCTGCGCCAGCCAGCCGTCCGACCACGAAGAGTGACGTGCACTTCATCACTGTGAGTTATCGCGCGTGGTTTCGGTCACAGCCGGATCCGGGACGCCGAGGCTGCGGCGGGGACGGTGCCGGTCAGCTGGGACGGGACGGCGCAAGAGGGTCAAGAGGCGACGGCGGTGGCCACCTGCCCCACCACAGCCCGCAGGTGAGGCAACATTTGTCGACCCGACGGCCATACCAGGAGAGGTCTCCCGCCACAAGACCCTCGGCGCGGCTCCGTTATCGCTTCGCAACGCGCTCGTTGTCGAACGCCAACCCGCGACCTACCGTTGCCCAACGTTGCGCAACGTAAACCCAGCGCCGGGTCTGACTGCGCAGCGTGAGGAGATGAGGAGGCTACATGCGCGTGCGCAGGCTCGCTACCTGGACCGCCCTCCCGCTCGCGGTGACCCTGGGCCTGGTGGCCTGCGGCTCGGGCGGCGACGGCGGATCCGGCGAGAGCAACCCCGACGCGGCCGTGCGGATCGAGATCGCCGAGCCGCAGCACCTGGTGCCGACCAACACCAACGAGACGAGTGGCTCGCAGGTGCTCAGTGCCCTGTTCAGCCCGCTGGTCGACTACGACGAGGCCAACAAGCCGTACGAGGTGGCGGCCGAGTCGGTGACGTCCGAGGACAACACGACCTGGACGGTCAAGCTCAAGGACGGCTACACCTTCCACAACGGCGAGAAGGTCACCGCCGACAACTACCTCGACGCCTGGAACTACGGCGCCTACGCGCCGAACGGGCAGAACTCGAGCTACTTCTTCGAGAAGATCGCCGGCTACGAGGACCTGCAGGGCGAGACGCCGAAGGCCAAGACGCTGACCGGCCTGAAGAAGGTCGACGACCTGACCTTCACCGTCACGCTGTCCGAGCCGTACAGCGAGTTCAAGACCATGCTCGGCTACACCGCCTTCTACCCGATGCCGAAGGCCGCGTTCTCCGCGCCCGGTGTGCTGGCCGAGGGGTACGAGCAGGCACCGGTGGGCCAGGGCCCGTTCAAGATGAAGGGGACCTGGCAGCACGACGCCAAGGTCGAGGTCGAGAAGTACGACGCCTTCCCCGGCGAGAAGCCGAAGGTGGCCGGCGTCGAGTTCCGGATCTACCAGCAGCCGACCGCCGCGTACGCGGACGTGCTGTCGGACAACCTGGACGTCATCAAGACCATCCCGACCGAGAACCTGTCGACGGCCGGCACCGACCTCGGTGACCGGTTCAAGCAGAGCCCGGCCTCGTCGCTCCAGGTGCTGGCGTTCCCGACGTTCCAGAAGGAATTCAGCAACCCGGACGTGCGCAAGGCCATCTCGATGGCGATCGACCGGGACGAGATCACCAAGTCGATCTTCAAGGACTCGCAGCAGCCCGCCCGCTCGTTCGTCTCGCCGGTCGTCGCGGGCTACCGCGACAACACCATCGGCGAGGCCGGCGAGTTCGACCCGGCCAAGGCCAAGGCGCTGTACCAGGCCGCGGGCGGCCCGGCGAAGATCGAGCTGTCCTACAACGGCGACGGCGGCCACAAGGACTGGATCGACGCGACCTGCAACCAGCTCAAGGCCAACCTGGGCGTGGACTGCGTGGGCAACGCCGAGCCGAAGTTCGCGGACCTGCTGACCAAGCTCAAGGCCAAGCAGCCGGTCGGCCTGTTCCGGATGGGCTGGGTCATGGACTACCCGTCCATGGAGAACTACCTGGGCCCGCTGTACAGCAGCAACGGCTCGTCGAACTACTACGGCTACAGCAACCCGGCGTTCGACAAGCTGCTCGCCGAGGGCGCCAGCGCCGCGAACGAGGACGAGGCGGTCAAGAAGTACCAGGCGGCGGAGGACCTGCTGGCCAAGGACCTGCCGGTCATCCCGCTGCGGTACGGCCAGAACAACTTCGGCCACTCGACCAAGGTCAAGAACGTGGAGATGGACCTCTTCGACCGGATCGACCTGCTGAAGATCGAGGCCGTCAAGTAACAGCGCGGTACGACGGGTCGGGTCACCGGCGGACGGTGGCCCGACCCGCCATCCTCTTCACCCTTTTTCAGAGAGACTGCCAAGTATGTTCCGCTTCATCCTGAGGCGTCTGCTCCAGATGGTCCTCGCGTTCTTCGGAACCACGCTGATCGTCTACGCGCTGATGTTCGCCGGCCAGGGCGACCCCATCCAGGCGCTGGCCGGGGAGCGCCCGGTCACGGCCGCGCAGCGGGCATACCTGACGGAGAAGTTCCACCTCGACCAGACCGGGGTCGGCGGCTTCTTCTACCGTTACTTCGACTACATCAAGAACCTTCTGCAGGGCGACCTCGGACAGTCGCTGACCGGGCGCTCGATCGGCGACATCCTCGCCGCCGCCTGGCCCGTCACGGTCAAGCTGGCGCTGATCGCCATGGCCGTCACCATCGTCTTCGGGGTCACCGCGGGCGTCCTCGCCGGCATCCGGCGGGCCAGTATCTTCGACAACTCGACGCTGCTGCTGACCCTGCTGGTGCTCGGCATCCCCACGATCGTGCTCGCCCCCCTCGCCCAGTACCTGTTCGGCGTCAAGTGGCAGCTCTTCCCGCCCACCGCCGGCGCCGACCCCGACCTGTACGCGCTGCTGCTGCCCGGCATCGTGCTCGGCTCCCTCTCGCTGGCCACCGCGCTGCGGCTGACCCGGACCTCGGTGGCGGAGAACCTGCGCGCCGACTACGTCCGGACCGCCCGCTCCAAGGGACTGGCCAAGCGGCGCATCGTCAGCGTCCACGTGCTGCGCAACTCGCTCATCCCGGTGGTCACCTTCCTCGGCGTCGAACTGGGCAACCTGATGAGCGGCGCGATCATCACCGAGGGCGTGTTCAACATCCCCGGTGTCGGCTTCAACCTCTTCCGTGGCATCCGCACCGAGGACGGCCCGCTGGTGGTGGGCATCGTCAGCGTGCTCGTCGTGGTCTACCTCCTCTCCAACCTGGTGGTGGACGTCCTGTACGCCGTACTCGACCCGAGGATCCGCTATGAGTGACTTCGAGACTGTCGCTGCTTCGGAGAACCAGGCCGCGCGGCGGGGGCCGTCGGGCGAGCCGGGCGCGCCGGGTCAGGCGGGCGTACCGCAGAAGCCGCGCAGCCTGGCCGGCGACGCCTGGCGCGACCTGCGCCGCAACCCGATCTTCTGGGTCAGCCTCGCCCTGGTGGTGCTGGTCGCCGCCATGGCCGCCGTCCCCGGCCTGTTCACCTCGAACGACCCCCGCGACTGCGTGCTGGCCCGCCAACACGCCGGCCCGTCCGGCGGGGCGATCTTCGGGTACGACTTCCAGGGCTGCGACACGTACTCCCGGGCGGTGTACGGCGCCCGCGCGTCGTTGCTGGTCGGTGCCCTCTCCGCCCTGCTCACCGGCCTGATCGCGCTGGTCGTCGGGATGGTCGCCGGCTACTTCGGCCGCTGGGTCGACGCGGTGCTCTCCCGGGTGATCGACATCGTGCTCGGCATCCCGCTGCTGCTCGCCGCGATCGTGCTGCTGAAGCGGGTGAACAGCGACAGCTCCGCGGTGCGGATCGGTGCGGTGATCTTCGTGCTGGCGATCCTTGGCTGGACCACCGCCGCCCGCGTCGTCCGCTCCTCGGTGATCACCGCGAAGGAGCAGGACTACGTGGCGGCGGCCCGGATGCTCGGCGCCGGCGACGGCCGGATCATGCTGCGGCACATCCTGCCGAACGCGCTCGCCCCGGCGATCGTGGTGCTGACCATCGCGCTCGGCTCGTTCATCGCCGCCGAGGCGACGCTCTCCTTCCTCGGCATCGGCCTGAAGGCGCCGACGATCTCCTGGGGCATCGACATCGACGCCGGACGGGTGCACATGCGGGAGTCGGCCACCCCGCTGGTCGTCCCCTCGACGTTCCTCGCGCTGACCGTGCTGGCGTTCATCATGCTCGGCGACGCGATCCGCGACGCGTTCGACCCGAAGCTGCGGTGACGGATGCGAACGAGCGCAGCGAGCCCCGCAGTCGCGAGCGAAAGGCAGGAACCCGTGCGAGCGCGAGGAGTGAGCGCAGCGAGCCCCGCAGTCGCGAGCGAAAGGCAGGAACCGTGAGCCAGTCCGCCGTCCGGCCGACGCCGGCCTCCCCGACGCCCGAGGGCGGGCACCTGTTGGACGTACGGGACCTGCACGTCGAGTTCCGCACCGGCGAGGGCGTGGCCAAGGTGATCAACGGGGTCTCGTACCACCTCGACCCCGGCGAGACGCTCGCCGTGCTCGGCGAGTCCGGCTCCGGCAAGTCGGTCACCGCGCAGGCGATCATGGGCATCCTCGACACTCCCCCGGCGCTGATCCGCTCCGGTCAGATCCTCTACCAGGGTCGGGACCTGCTGAAGCTGTCGGAGGAGCAGCGCCGGCAGGTGCGGGGCAAGGAGATCGCGATGATCTTCCAGGACGCCCTCTCCGCGCTGAACCCCGTCTTCCCGGTGGGCTGGCAGATCGGCGAGACGCTGCGCCAGCGCGAGGGCATGTCCAAGGCGGACGCCCGCCGGCGGGCCGTCGAGCTGATGGACCTGGTGAGGATCCCGGCCGCCGCCAACCGGCTCGGGGACTACCCGCACCAGTTCTCCGGCGGTATGCGCCAGCGCGTCATGATCGCGATGGCGCTGGCCATGAACCCGAAGGTGCTGATCGCCGACGAGCCGACCACCGCGCTGGACGTCACCGTGCAGGCCCAGATCATGGACCTGCTGGCCGACCTGCGCCGCGATCTCGACATGGCGATGATCCTGATCACCCACGACCTCGGCGTGGTCGCCGGCGTCGCGGACCGGATCGCCGTCATGTACGCCGGCCGGATCGTCGAGCACGCCGACGTCCGCTCGCTGTACCGGGCGCCGGCCCACCCGTACACGAAGGGGCTGCTGGAGTCGATTCCGCGGATGGACGTGCGGGGTCAGCAGCTCTCCACCATCAAGGGGCTGCCGCCCAACCTGATGCGGATCCCGTCCGGCTGCCCCTTCCACCCCCGGTGCCCGTACGTGCAGCAGGTCTGCGTGGACGTGGTGCCGCACGACCTGGTCCTCGGCGACGGCCGGACCAGCGCGTGCCACTTCGCGCAGGAGGTCCGTGATGACAGCGCCCGCTAGCCCGACCAAGGTCCGGGGCGAGACGATCCTCGCCGTCGACAACCTCGTCAAGCACTTCCCGATCCGCCAGGGCGTGCTGTTCCAGAAGCAGGTCGGCGCGGTCAAGGCCGTCGACGGGGTCAGCTTCGAGCTGCGCCGCGGCGAGACCCTCGGGGTGGTCGGCGAGTCCGGCTGCGGCAAGTCCACCCTGGCCCGGCTGCTGATGCGGCTGGAGACGCCGACCGCAGGCCGGGCCACCCTGGAGGGCCGGGACCTGTTCAGGGCCTCCGGCGGCGAGCTGCGCCGGCTGCGGCGCAACATGCAGATGGTCATGCAGGACCCGTACACCTCGCTGAACCCACGGATGACGGTCGGCGACATCATCGGCGAGCCGTTCGAGATCCACCCCGACGCGGCGCCGAAGGGCAGCCGGCGGCAGCGGGTGCAGGAACTGCTCGACGTGGTCGGCCTCAACCCGGAGCACATCAACCGGTACCCGCACCAGTTCTCCGGCGGTCAGCGGCAGCGCATCGGCATCGCCCGGGCGCTCGCCCTGCGGCCCGAGATCATCGTCTGCGACGAGCCGGTCAGCGCCCTGGACGTGTCGATCCAGGCGCAGGTGATCAACCTGCTGGAGCAGCTTCAGGACGAGTTCGGCCTGTCGTACATCTTCATCGCCCACGACCTGTCGGTGGTCCGGCACATCTCCGACCGGGTCGCGGTGATGTACCTCGGAAAGATCGTGGAGATCGGTACCGAGGACGAGATCTACGAGCGGGCCACCCACCCGTACACCCAGGCGCTGCTGTCGGCGGTGCCGGTGCCGGACCCGGACGCCCGCGACCAGCGCACCATGATCCGGCTCACCGGGGACGTGCCGAGCCCGGCCGACCCGCCGAGCGGCTGCCACTTCCGCACCCGCTGCTGGAAGGCCCAGGAGGTCTGCGCCCGCGAGGAGCCGCACACGGTGCTCCGCGCTGCGGACCCGCACCCCTCGGCGTGCCACTTCGCCGAACTCCGCCCCACCCCCTAACCCACCCTCACACCCGCACCCGCACCCGCACCCGCACCCGCGATCTTGCACTTTGTGCCCGCGAAGCTTCGTCCCGTATGCCGGGGCACAAAGTGCAAGATCGCCGGGAAGCGAGGGGTAGAGGGGGCGAGGGGCGGGAGCTTGGGGTCAGTGGAAGAAGTGGCGGGTGGCGGTGAAGTACATGGTGACGCCGGCCTGCTTGGCGGCGGCGATCACCTCCTCGTCGCGGATCGAGCCGCCCGGCTGGACGATCGCGCGGACGCCCGCGTCGATGAGGATCTTCGGACCGTCGGCGAACGGGAAGAACGCGTCGGAGGCGCAGACCGCGCCGCGGGCGCGTTCCGCCCCGGCCCGGCTGACCGCGAGCTGCGCCGAGTCGACCCGGTTGACCTGGCCCATCCCCACGCCGACGGTCGCCCCGTCCTTCGCCAGCAGAATCGCGTTGCTCTTCACCGCGCGCACCGCCCGCCAGGCGAAGGCCAGGTCACGCAGGGTCGCCTCGTCGGCCGCCTCGCCCGCGGCCAGTCGCCAGTTGGCCGGGTCGTCGCCGTCGGCGTCGATCCGGTCCGCCATCTGCACCAGCACGCCCCCGGTGACCTGCCGCCACTCGGCCGGCAGCGGGTCGAAGGCCGGCGCACGCAGCAGCCGGATGTTCTTCTTGCCCTGGAGCACCTCCACGGCGCCCTCGTCGAAACCGGGCGCCACCAGCACCTCGGTGAAGATCTCCGAGACCTGCCGGGCCAGCTCGACCGAGACCGGCCGGTTGACCGCGATCACCCCGCCGTACGCGGACACCGGGTCGCAGGCGTGCGCCTTGCGGTGCGCGTCGGCCACGTCGGCGCCGACGGCGATGCCGCACGGGTTGGCGTGCTTGATGATCGCCACCGCCGGCTGGTCGGCGAAGTCGTTGGCCGCCCGCCACGCGGCGTCCGCGTCGACGTAGTTGTTGTACGACATCTCCTTGCCGTGCAGCTGCTCCGCTTGGGCGAGCCCGGCGGGGCTGGACGGGTCGACGTAGAGGGCCGCCGCCTGGTGCGGGTTCTCGCCGTAGCGCAGCACCGCCGAGCGGCGCAGCGACAGCCCGGCGAAGCCCGGCCAGCCGTCCTGCTCGGGCGCCAGCACGGCGGCGCACCACTCGGCCACCGCCACGTCGTACTCGGCGATGACCGCGAACGCCTGGGCGGCCAGCACGCGGCGCTGGGCCAGCGTGAAGCCGCCCGCGTCGAGCGCGGCGAGCAGGGCCGGGTACGCGGCCGGATCGGTCACCACGGCGACCGAGGCGTGGTTCTTGGCGGCCGCCCGGACCATCGCCGGCCCGCCGATGTCGATCTGCTCGACGCACTCCTCGACGCCCGCGCCGGAGGCGACCGTGGCCTGGAACGGGTAGAGGTTGGAGACCAGCAGGTCGATCCCCGCGATGCCGTGCTCGTCGAGCTGGGCGGCGTGCGAGTCCTTGCGCAGGTCGGCGAGGAGACCGCCGTGCACCTTCGGGTGCAGCGTCTTGACCCGGCCGTCGAGGATCTCCGGGAAGCCGGTCACCGCCTCCACCGGGGTCACCGGCACTCCGGCTTCGGCGATGGTCGAGGCCGTGCTGCCGGTCGAGACGATCTCCACCCCGGCCGCGTGCAGCGCCCGGGCCAGCTCGACCAGTCCGGTCTTGTCGTAGACGCTGACCAGCGCCCGCCTGATCGGGCGGCGTTCGTCCTGAGTGGAACTCACGGGACCGTGACCTTTCTTCCGGTGATCGTCCAACCTTCGCGGACCAGGCGGCCCACCTGCTCGACGAGCTGGTGCCGCTCGGCGTCCTTGATGCGCTCGGTGAGCGTCTCCACGTCGTCGTCGTCGCGCACCGGCACGGCGACCTGCGCGACGATCGGGCCGGTGTCCATACCGGCGTCGACGAAGAACAACGTCGCCCCGGTGACCTTCACGCCGTAGGCGAGGGCGTCGCGCGGACCGTGGATGCCGGGGAACGCCGGCAGCAGCGTGTTGTGCGTGTTCAGGTAGCGGTCGCCGAAGGCGGCCAGGAAGCGCGGGCCGACCAGCTTGAGGAAACCGGCGGAGATGACCAGGTCGGGCCGGTGCTCGGCGACGCGGGCGGTCAACGTGGCGTCCCAGTCCTCACGGGTGGGGTGGTCGGTGACCCGCTCGACGAAGGTCGGCACACCGGCCGCCGCGGCCCGGTCCAGCCCGGCGATGCCGTCGCGGTCGGCCCCGACGGCGACCACCCGGGCCCCGTACGCCGGATCGGCGCAGGCGTCGAGCAGGGCTTGGAGGTTGCTCCCGGAGCCGGAGACGAGGACGACGATGCGGGCGGCGGACGCGGGCTCGGTCACCTGACCAGCCTATCGGGCAGGCCGGCGGTTCCATCCGCTGGGCAGCGCGACATTCACCGACGACGTGATTGGGCAGAACCGGGTACGCTGCCGGTCGCTCGGGACCGGCGCGCGCGTCCGGCCCGCACCCGTCAGTGATCCGGCACCCCAGAGGTGTCGAGTGGAATGAGGAGTACGCCGATATGCAGCCCGGATACCAGCCGCAGCAGCAACCGCCGGTCAACAACAACATGGCGATGTCGATCGTCGCCATCTTCCTCTTCTGGCCGCTGGCCATTCCGGCCATCATCAACGCCTCGAAGGTGAACACCCTGCTGCAGCAGGGCGACTACGCCGGGGCCCAGGCCGCGGCCGCCGAGTCGAAAAAGTGGTCCAAGTGGGCGCTCATCGTCGGCATCAGCTGGTACGTGATCGTTCTGGTGTGCTGCCTGCTCGGTGGCCTCGCCGGATTGGCTGGCGGCGGCAGCTCGGCCAGCACCTACTGACAGAACTGCGAGGAGTTCGCATGCAGCCCGGTTACCCCGGTCAGGATCCCTACGGTCAGCAGCCGCACCAGGATCCGACCGCGCCGCACCACGACCCGTACGCCCCGCCGGCGGCGGCGCCGTACGGTCAGCAGCCCATTTCCGGGCAGCCGAACGACCCGTACGCCGCACCACAGAACCCCTACGGCCAACCGCCGACCTCCGGCCAGCCCTACGGCCAACCGCCGACCTCCGGCCAGCCGTACGGCCAGCCGCCGACCTCCGGCCAGCCGTACGGCCAGCCGCCGACCTCCGGCCAGCCCTACGGCCAACCGCCGACCTCCGGCCAGCCCTACGGCCAGCAGCCGTACCAGGATCCGTACGCCCAGCAGGCGTATCCGCCGCCGCCCATGTACCCGAACGCCGGGTTCGCCGGCAAGGGGCCGGGGCAGCAGCAGAACACCCTCGGCCTGGTGTCGATGATCCTCGGTATCGCGTCGATCCCGCTGGTCTGCTGCTACCTCGGCATCCCGCTGGGCATTGCCGCCGTGGTCACCGGCTGGATGGGCAAGCAGAAGGCCGCCCAGGGGCTGGCCGACAACCAGGGTCAGGCCCTCGCCGGCCTGATCTGCGGCGCCATCGGCGCCGTGCTGGGCCTGCTCCAGATCGTCCTGCTGTTCGTCGGATTCAGCATGGACGCCTACCAGCCCTGACCGGCACGGCACGAAAGGGGCGTCGCGGCTCGTCCGGGGCGCCCCTTCGGCGTACCGGAGGGTCGAGCCGGCCCGTGGGCGTGCGGCGGGTGTCAGCGGGGCGCGGAGCGGGAGAGAACACGGGTCGCGGCGGCGCCCAGCAGCGCGCCCACCGCGATGACCGCGGTCGCCACGCCGGCCACCTGCCAGGCGACGGGGCCCACCTCGGCCAGCCGGCCGCCGCCCAGCGACCCGGCGGATGCCGCCGCGGCGGCGCCCAGCAGCACGCCGGCCACCGGACCGGCGAGCGCCGCCGGCCCGAGCAGCGGGCCCCAGCGCAGCGGCGCCCGGTCGTCGGCGGCGATCCGGAGCAGCCGGCGGGCCAGCAGCCAGCCCGCCGCCATCCCGGCGAGGACCGGCACCGCGAGCAGGGCCGCCCCGATGCCGTCGACCGGACCGCGCGGCAGCCCCGCCAGCAGCGGGACGGCCGGCAGCGCGCCGACGGACACCTCGCTGGTGCGGACCGCCGTGTCCGTGCCGACGGCGAAACCCGGCCCGAGCAGGTAGCTGACCGACCAGATGGTGGCGTTGGGCGCGTAGGCGAGGCTGACCAGGGTGATCCCTGCCTGCCCGGCGACCCCGGTGCGATAGGCCCCGATGAGGTCGGCGGCGTCACCGCCCCCGGTGGCCACGGCGAGCCCCGCCGCCCCGCCGCCCGCGGCGAGCAGCAGCAGGCCGGCGACCAGCCCGGTGCGGATCCCGTCCCGCAGCGGCTCCGGGAACCGCGCGGCCAGCAGGCCGGCGACGCGGGTCGTCCGGGCCGAGCCGACCAGGGCGGCGAGCGTGCCCAGCACCGCGAGGGTGACCCCGGCGCGGACCGGTGACACCCCGGGGCCGCCCGCGCCGGCCAGCACCGCCGCGAGCACGCCGATCAGCGCGTACGCGATGCCGACCGCGCCGGCCGCGACGACCGCCTGCCGGGGCGACCCCCCACCGCGCGCGCCGATCGCCCGGCTGGTGTGCACGCCCGCCCGGGTCAGTCGCCAGACCACCAACGCGGTCAGCGCCAGCGGGGCAAGCCCGAGCGGGCCGGCACCGGTGTCGAGCGGGACGCCGTGCCCGAGCAGCCAACCGGCCAGCCCGGCGCGGAGCGCGCCCGGCACGGAGGCGGCGTCCTCGCTGAGCTGGAACAGCCAGAGCACGACCACCACCGGCAGCCACGAGGTGAGCGCCGCCCAGCCGGCGGCGACCGCCGCGGCGACGGCCAGCGGGGCGCGGCTGCGAGGAGGCTCGCCGCTGCGCGGCGCGGGCACCCGCCGGCCCCGCCCGGCGGGCGCGGCCGGCCGGGCGTCGGTGCCGGTCTCGACGCCGGGGCGGCTCGGCTGATCAGGGGTGACGGAGGACATCGGGTCTACTCTGGCATGCCGCGCGCGCGGTGGCAGTCCGATACCGCTCCCGAGCGGCGGCGAGTTCCGTGATCCACCGTCTCCCGCCCCCGATCCGGTCTAGCCTCGGCCCAGGGACGCGACCGAAGTCGCGGCACCGACGTCCGGAGGGAAGCCGTGAACGCTCCGTACCCGCCGCCACCGCCGCCACCGCCCGCGGCAGGCCAGGACCGCACCACGCTCTGGGGTGTGCTCGGCATCATCCTCGGCCTGCTCTGCTGCGGCATCCTGGGGATCGTCTTCGGCTACCTGTCGATCCGGGACGCCAAGCGCTTCGGCCAGTCGCCGGTGCTCGGCTGGCTGGCGATCGCGTTCGGCGTGCTCAACATCATCGGCAGCGGCATCCTCTGGGCCGGCGGCAACTACCCGCTCTACAACGACTGAGGGCCGACCGCGAACGGTCGGCCCCCTGGTCGTATACCAGCCTGGGTCAGCCGGCGGACATGATCTCCCGCATCAGCTTGGCGGTCTCGGTCGGCGTCTTGCCGACCTTGACGCCGACAGCCTCCAGCGCGCTCTTCTTGGCCTCGGCCGTGCCGGCGGAGCCGGAGATGATCGCGCCGGCGTGCCCCATGGTCTTGCCGGGGGGCGCGGTGAAGCCGGCGATGTAGCCGACCACCGGCTTGGTCACGTTCGCCTTGATGAACTCGGCGGCCCGCTCCTCGGCGTCGCCGCCGATCTCACCGATCATGACGATCGCGTCGGTCTCCGGGTCGGCCTCGAACGCGGCCAGCGCGTCGATGTGTGTGGTGCCGATGATCGGGTCGCCGCCGATGCCGACGCAGGTCGAGAAGCCGATGTCGCGCAGCTCGTACATCATCTGGTAGGTCAGCGTGCCGCTCTTGCTGACCAGGCCGATGCGGCCGGTGCCGGTGATGTCGGCCGGGATGATCCCGGCGTTGGAGGCGCCCGGCGAGGCGATGCCCGGGCAGTTCGGCCCGATGATCCGGGTCCGCTCGCCCTTGGCCACGTTGTACGCCCAGAACGCGGCGGTGTCGTGCACCGGCACGCCCTCGGTGATCACCACGGCCAGGTCGATCCCGGCGTCGATCGCCTCGACGACCGCGCCCTTGGTGAACTGCGGCGGCACGAAGATCACGGTCACGTCGGCACCGGTCTGCGCCATCGCGTCCGCGACGCTGGCGAAGACCGGCAGCTCGGTGCCGTCGAAGTCGACGGTCTGGCCCGCCTTGCGCGGGTTGACGCCGCCGACGACGTTGGTGCCCGCGGCGAGCATCCGCCGGGTGTGCTTGGAACCCTCGGAACCGGTCATCCCCTGGACGATGACCTTCGAGTCCTTGGTCAGCCAGATAGCCATTGTCAGACCCCCGCAGCCGCCAGCTCGGCGGCCCGCTCGGCCGCGCCATCCATCGTGTCCACCCGCTGGACCAGCGGGTTGTTCGCGCCGTCGAGGATCGCCCGGCCGGCCTCGGCGTTGTTGCCGTCGAGGCGGACGACCAGCGGCTTGGTGACCTTCTCGCCGCGCTGTTCGAGCAGGGCCAGCGCCTGCACGATGCCGTTGGCGACCTCGTCGCAGGCGGTGATGCCGCCGAAGACGTTGACGAAGACGCTCTTCACCGACGGGTCGGACAGGACGATCTCCAGCCCGTTCGCCATCACCGCGGCGCTCGCGCCGCCGCCGATGTCGAGGAAGTTGGCCGGCTTGACGCCGCCGTGCCGCTCGCCGGCGTACGCGACCACGTCGAGGGTCGACATGACCAGGCCCGCGCCGTTGCCGATGATGCCGACCTCGCCGTCGAGCTTGACGTAGTTGAGGTCCTTTTCCTTGGCGGCCTGCTCCAGCGGGTCCACCGCGGCCTGGTCGACGAGCGCCTCGTGGTCCGGGTGCCGGAAGCCGGCGTTCTCGTCCAGGGTGACCTTGGCGTCGAGCAGCAGCATCTTGCCCTCGCCGGTCTTGGCCAGCGGGTTCACCTCGACCAGCGTGGCGTCCTCGGCGACGAAGGCCTTCCACAGGCCCACGGCGACCTCGACGACCTGGTCGGCGACCTCGGCCGGGAAGCCGGCGGCGGCGACGATCTCACGCGCCTTCGCCTCGTCGACGCCGGTGTTGGCGTCGATCGGGGCCTTGACGACCTTCTCCGGGGTGTCGGCGGCGACCTGCTCGATGTCCATGCCGCCCGCGACGCTGGCGATGCAGAGGAAGGTGCGGTTCGCCCGGTCGAGCAGGTAGGAGAAGTAGTACTCCTCGGCCACGTCCGCGGTCACGGTGATCATGACCTTGTGGACCGTGTGACCCTTGATGTCCATGCCGAGGATGTCGGTGGCCCGGGCCACCGTCTCATCCGCGCCCTCGGCCAGCTTCACGCCGCCGGCCTTGCCCCGGCCGCCGACCTTCACCTGCGCCTTGACGACCACCCGACCGCCGAGGCGTTCGGCGATCGCGCGGGCCTCCTCCGGGGTCGTGGCGACGCCGCCGGCGAGCACGGGCAAGCCGTGCCGCTCGAACAGGTCCCGCCCCTGGTACTCGTACAGGTCCACGTTTGCGCGTCCCGTCCCGTCTCCGCGGCGCGCCGTCGCGCCGCCACCAGCGTTATGGAAAACAGTTTGACGCCTGTCATCAGTTGAAACAGGCCATTGGGCGCAGCCTAGCGAGGTGGACACCGGCCGCAACCGAGCGGGTGCGCGGTGTGCGGTAATGCACAGCCAGCGGCGTCGCGCCCGCCTTTCCGCGACTTCGGGCCCCGACGTCAGCCGTCCGGACGATGTTGTCCGGGCTGCGTAACCCCTCTGCGGGGGCGTCGTTGAGTCAGGTGTCGGAGCGCTGATGCAGCGCGGCGACGGGAGACGGCCGATGCCCTGTCGGTCGAGGGGTGGCGGCGGGGCATCGTGCATAGAGGGGCCGGACGTGTGAGGGGTGCGTCCGGCCCCTCCCCCTGTCCGGCGTCAGCCGTCGATCGGCCCGAGTCGTCTGTGCCCCGTCAACCACCCCGGGTCTGTGCACAGCACATCCTCGCCCTCCGGCGGGATGCTGACCGACGGTCAGGCGACCGGCTGCGCGACGTTCTCCCGGACCCACTCCACGATCGAGGCGGTGGTGGCGCCCGGCGTGAAGATCTTGGCGACGCCCAGCTTCTGCAACTCGGGGATGTCCGCGTCGGGGATGATGCCGCCGCCGAAGACGACGATGTCGCGGGCGTCCCGCTCGCCGAGCAGCTCCACCACCCGCCGGAAGAGCGTCATGTGCGCCCCGGACAGCACGGAGAGACCGACCGCGTCGGCGTCCTCCTGGATCGCGGTCTCCACGATCTGCTCCGGGGTCTGGTGCAGGCCGGTGTAGATGACCTCCATACCGGCGTCCCGGAGGGCACGCGCGACAACCTTGGCGCCACGGTCGTGGCCGTCCAGGCCCGGCTTGGCGACGACGACCCGAACACGAGAGCTCATCTGCGCATCCCTTTCACCGGCTCCGCGGCTTCACCTGAACGAACGGTAACCCGCCCCGCCCGGCCCGGGAAATCCGGGCGGCGAAGCGCACGGCACACCGGCCGGCGACACTCGGGGGAGGCTGCCGCCGCAGACGGTACGCCTGCCGTAGATGATCACCGCCGTCAAGCCGGACGACTCCGCCGTTCGGTCACGCTGCGCGACGAACGGGCAGTTACAGGGGCGCCGTTCGACGGGAACGAGGCATGACAATCACGGACGCAAAGGGACAGAACGCAGTAGCAATTCGGCGCTTCGGCTTGTGACAGGCCTGGTGGTTGGCTAACGTGTCCACGGTTGTCATCAGGTCCACGGACGGGTGACGACGCGGCCAGCCGACGTTCATCGGAGCTTCACGAGCGTCGAGGAAGCCGCATCGGATCCCCGACAACGGAGGGTGTGCGTGCGCCAGCGCCTGTCGTCTGAGCCCGATCGATATCGCGGCCGCCGCCGCGTACCCACCCCCCCGCGTAGCCGCTACGCCGCCGTCGTCACCACCGCGTTCGTCGGGGCCGGCATCGTCGCCCTCGGCGCGGGAGCCATGCCGGACGCCAAGAGCGTCAGCCCGTCGGTCCTCGACGAGCTCAAGGCCGCCTCGACCGTCAACCAGGACGCCGCGGCCCGCGCCGACTCCGCCGACCGCGCCTCTCGCGACAGCGACCGCGCCGGGGCCAAGGAGACCGCCGAGACCGAGGTCTGGCGGCTCCCCCTCCAGGACTACGAGTTCAACACCCCCTACGGCATGCGCTGGGGCAAGCTGCACACCGGCGTCGACCTGGTCGCCCCCGAGGGCACGCCCTACGTCGCCATCCACGCCGGCACGGTCACAAAGGCCGGCTGGTTCGGCGGCTACGGCTACGCCGTGATCGTCCAGCACGCCGACGGCAGCGAGGCGATCTACGGCCACTCCTCCGCACTGAGCGTGCAGCAGGGGCAGCAGGTCAAGGCGGGCGACCAGCTCGGCCTGGTCGGCAACACCGGCCACTCCTACGGCTCCCACCTGCACCTGGAGGTGCATGTCAAGGGCGAGCCGCTCGACCCGGTGCCGTGGCTCCAGGAGCGCAACGTGGACATCAAGCTACAAACCGAGGCATTCTAACGGCGAGGTTGGCCGCGTCCTGACGCTGCGTACCGACCGCTGACCGCCCGGATCTGTCGATCCGGGCGGTTTTTCGTGCGTCGGCGGCAGGCGAAAGTCTGCTGGATCACAGCCGCGAGTGTGACCGGCGCCACGGCCGACCATGATCACTTATCGCTACCAAAGCCCCAACTCGGGAGTTAACGGACAGCACCGGCCACCGTCGCTCCGTCCCGACCCGATCCCCCTACCCGCTGCCGACTCCACCGACACCAGTATTTCGAGGTCAAGTGCCCCTCGATCAGTGAAGGTCCGCCGTGCAGGAAGACACTCAGAACGAGAACACCCCCGATGCCCCCGCCCGGCACCGGAGGCGAGCCGGCGGCCGCACCCGAGTGATCGTCGCCGCGGCGGCCCTGGTCGGCCTCGGTCTCGGCGGCGCCGCCTTTGCGGCCACCGGCAACGACGAGCCCTCCGTCCCGGCCGCCGTCTCCCTCGACGCGCAGGCCCGCGCCGAGGCCGCCGACCGCGCCGACCGGTCCGCCCGCGAGTCGGCCGTCCCGGCCACCCCCTCGGCCAGCCCACCGCCGAGCCCCACGACGGCCAGCCCGTCGGCAAAGCCCAGCCCGAAGGCGACCACCGCCAAGCCGACGCCGAAGAAGACCAGCAAGCCGAAGCCGAGCTGGGTCGTCCCGATGAAGGGCGCCGCGATCACCTCCTGCTACGGCCCGCGCTGGGGCACCCTGCACGCCGGCATCGACTTCGCGCTGCCCGCCGGCACCCCGGTCCGCGCCGCCTTCGGCGGCACGGTCACCAAGGCCGGCGACGTCGGCGACGGGTACGGCATCTCCGTCGTCGTCGACCACGGCAACGGCTACCTGACCCACTACGCCCACCTCAGCACCGCCAAGGTGGGCGTGGGCGACAAGGTGGGCGCCGGCGAGACCATCGGCCTGGAGGGCTCCACCGGCGACTCCACCGGGCCGCACCTGCACTTCGAGGTCCACCAGGGCCAGATGTGGAACCAGATCGACCCGGCGCCGTTCCTGCGCGCCCGGGGCATCGACGTGGCCTGCTGACCCGTACCGACCGGGACGGCCCGGTCCGGCGCGCCGCCGGGCCGGGCCGTGGCCGTCTCAGAGCTTGTCGATCGGCGCGTGCCGCAGCACCAGCCACATCGTCTGGTCGCCGAAGTCGATCTGCGCCCGGGCGCCCGGGCCGTGCCCCTCCACCGCGAGCACCCGCCCCAGGCCGTAGCGCTGGTGGTTGACCCGGTCGCCGGCGGACACCTTCGGCCCCTGCGGCAGTTCGCTCGCCGTGGTCAGCCGGCTGGCGTCGACGCCGAGCCGCTTCGCCAACTGGGCGGCCTTGGGGGTGCCGCCGTTGAAGCCGCCGCGCCCGCCGGGCACCCGGTCCGCGCGGCCCCCGACGCCGCCGCCCCCGCCGGCCCACGAGGTGTACGACCCCTCGGTGCGCTCCCAGCGGACCAGCTCCGGCGGCAGCTCCTCAAGGAACCGGGACGGCGGGTTGTAGGACGGCTGCCCCCACGCCGAGCGGGTCACCGCCCGGGAGAGGTAGAGGCGCTGGCGGGCGCGGGTGATGCCCACGTACGCCAACCGGCGCTCCTCCTCCAGCTCCCGGGTGTCGCCGAGCGAGCGCAGGTGCGGGAAGACGCCGTCCTCCAGGCCGGTCAGGAAGACGACCGGGAACTCCAGCCCCTTGGCGGTGTGCAGCGTCATCAGGGTGACCACGCCCTGGTGGTCCGGGTCGTCGGTCGGCACCTGGTCGGCGTCGGCGACCAGCGCGACCTGCTCCAGGAAGCCGGCCACGGTGGCCCGCTCCCCCTCCTCGCCGGTCGCCTCGATCCGCTCCGTGTACTCCCGGGCGACGCTGACCAGCTCCTGGAGGTTGTCGACCCGACCGGCATCCTGCGGGTCGAGGCTCTCCTCCAGCTCGGTGAGGTAACCCGAGCGGGTCAGCAGCGCCTCCAGCACCTCCTCCGGGGTGCCGGTCTCGGCCAGCTCGCGGGCGCCGTCGAGCAGGTCGACGAAGTCCGCGATGCCGTTGGCCGCCCGGGTGGAGATGCCCGGCGCGTCCTTCGCCCGCCGCAGCGCCGCGCCGAACGAGATCCGGTCCCGGCTGGACAGGGCCTCCACGCACGCCTCGGCGCGGTCGCCGATGCCCCGTCGGGGGGTGTTGAGGATCCGGCGCAGGCTGACCGTGTCGTCGTCGTTGACCACCGCGCGCAGGTAGGCCAGCGCGTCGCGGACCTCCTTGCGCTCGTAGAAGCGCACCCCGCCGACCACCTTGTAGGGCAGGCCGACCCGGATGAACACCTCCTCGAAGACCCGGGACTGGGCGTTGGTGCGGTAGAAGACGGCCACGTCACCGGGGCGGGTCTCGTCGGCGTCGACCAGCCGGTCGATCTCCCGGGCCACCCAGTCGGCCTCGGCGTGCTCGGTGTCCGCCACGTAGCCGACGATCCGCTCGCCGGCGCCCGCCTCGCTCCACAGCCGCTTCGGCTTGCGGGAGGTGTTGCGGTCGATCACCGCGTTGGCGGCGTTAAGAATCGTCTGGGTCGAGCGGTAGTTCTGCTCCAGCAGGATCGTGCGGGCGTCGCTGAAGTCGCGCTCGAACTCAAGGATGTTGCGGATCGTCGCACCGCGGAACGCGTAGATGGACTGGTCGGCGTCGCCGACCACGCACAGCTCCGCCGGCTCGATCCCCTCCGTGCCCGAGACCAGCTCCTTGATCAGCACGTACTGGGCGTGGTTGGTGTCCTGGTATTCGTCGACCAGCACGTGCCGGAACCGCCGGCGGTAGCTCTCCGCGACGTGCGGGTGGGACTGGAGCAGGTGCACCGTCGTCATGATCAGGTCGTCGAAGTCGAGCGCGTGCGCCTCGCGCAGCCGCCGCTGGTAGAGCGTGTAGGCCTCCGCCAGCGCCCGCTCGTTGGGGCCCTTGGCGCGGCCCGCGAACTCCTCCGGGTCGACCAGCTCGTTCTTCAGGTTGGAGACCTGTGCGGCGAGCCCGCGCGCCGGGTAGCGCTTCGGGTCGAGGTCGAGCTCGCGGGCGACCATCTGCATCAGCCGGCGGGAGTCGTCCGCGTCGTAGATCGAGAAGGTCGACTTCAGCCCGGCGTGCTCGTGCTCGGCGCGCAGGATGCGCACGCACGCGGAGTGGAACGTCGACACCCACATCAGCCGGGCACGCGGGCCGACGAGGTGCGCGACGCGCTCCTTCATCTCGCCGGCGGCCTTGTTGGTGAAGGTGATCGCGATGATCTCGCCGGGGTGCACGTCCCGGGCGGCCAGCAGGTAGGCGATCCGGTGGGTGAGCACCCGGGTCTTGCCCGAACCGGCGCCGGCCACGATCAGCAGCGGCGAGCCGGCGTGGGTGACGGCGTCGCGCTGCGGCCCGTTGAGGCCCTCGACCAGGGCCTGCGGGTCGAGGCGGGCAGCGGCGGACCCCGGCCGGTGCGGCGGGGTCGGGGCAGGCGCCGGCGCGGGCGGGGACACGGGGATGTCGAAGAGAGGATGCATCGCACGGCGAGTCTATGCCGCCGGCCGGACACTTCCCCGCCGTGTGGACCCCGGCGCGACCGAGCCGTCATCGGCGGACCGGCCGCGCCGAGGGCCCCGACCCGCCCGAGCGCCCGCCCGAGCGACCGGACGGGCCCCCGGGCGGGCTGATCCGGCGGGGCGGGCCGGGTTGAGACGAAGATGTCACCCTGTCCCGTCTGGTGCCGCCGGCCCGAGTACAGAACGATGACGGTGAAAATCCGACTCCTTCCCCCGTACACGACTGGGAGAACGACCATGACTCAGCCGCGTTCGCGCGGTCGGGCGGCGCTGCGTCACCTCGCCGCGCCCGCCCTCGCGTTGGCCGTCGTCGCCACGCTGCCCACCGCTTCCCGGCCCGCCCCGGCCCCCGCCGACGACCCGTGGGCCGCCCTCGCCCCCGTCTCGGTCTCCTACGCCACCCCCACGGGCGGGGAGGTCAAGGGCAACTTCCTCAGCTACAACGACTTCCACGGCGCCATCGACCCGCCCGGCGGCAGCGGCGCGGTGGTCAACGGCACCCCGGCCGGCGGGGTGGAGTACCTCGCCACCTGGCTGAAGCGGCTGCGCGCCGAGGCCGCCGCCGAGGGGCGCGTCACCACCACCGTCGGGGCCGGCGACCTGATCGGCGCCACCCCGCTGGTCAGCGCCGCCTTCCACGACGAGCCGACCATCGAGCTGATGGACGAGATCGGGCTGGAGGTCAGCTCAGTCGGCAACCACGAGTTCGACGAGGGCGTCGACGAGCTGATCCGGATCAACAAGGGCGGCTGCCACCCGGTCGACGGCTGCCAGGACGGGGACGGCTTCGCCGGCGCGAAGTTCACGTACCTCGCCGCCAACACCGTCAGCAGGAAGACCGGGCTGCCGATCCTGCCCCCGGTCGACGTGAAGTTCGTCGGCGGCGTGCCGGTCGGCTTCGTCGGCGTGACCCTGGAGGGCACCCCGGACATCGTCAACCCGGCCGGCATCGCCTCGGTGCGGTTCACCGACGAGGTGGCGACCGCCAACAAGTGGGGCGGGCTGCTCAAGCTCTTCGGCGTCAAGGCGATGGTGCTGCTGGTGCACGAGGGCGGCGCGCAGTCGCCGCCGCCGGCCACCCCGGGCGTCTCGGACTGCGCGAACTTCTCGGGCCCGATCGTGGACATCGTCCGCGGCCTGCGGCCGGAGTTCGGGCTGGTCGTCTCCGGCCACACGCACCGCTTCTACTCCTGCTCCCTGCCGAACTCCTCCGGCGCGCGGAGCGTCGTCACCAGCGCCGGCAACAACGGCCAGCTGATCACCGACGTGGACTATTCGCTGGACCGGCGCACCGGCCGGTTCACCGGCATCTCCGCCCGCAACGTGGTCGTCGAGAACGGCGTCCGCAACCCGGACGGCACCTGGCAGCAGAGCGCGCCGGGCACGTACGTGCGCAACCCCGACCTGGTGGACCCGGCCGCCAAGACGCTGGCCGACAAGTACCGGGCGGCCGTGGCGCCCATCGCCAACCGGGTGGTGGGCCGGGTGTCGGCCGACATCGTCCGCGACGCCCGCCCCAACGGCGAGAGCCCGCTCGGTGACGTGATCGCCGACGCGCAGCTCGCGTACACCCGGTCGGCCGGGGCGCAGATCGCGCTGATGAACCCGGGTGGCATCCGGGCGTCGCTGCCGTACGCCACCTCCGCCGGCGGCGAGGCGCCGGGTGAGATCACGTACGGCGAGGCGTTCACCGTCCAGCCGTTCAACAACCTGGTGGTCACCCAGACCCTCACCGGCGCCCAGCTACGCAACGTGCTGGAGCAGCAGTTCGTCGGCTTCAACGGGCAGACCACCCAGCGCATCCTCCAGGTCTCCGCCGGGCTGACCTACTCCTACGACACCACCGCCCCGGCGGGCTCGCGGGTGAGCGCCCTGGCGCTCGACGGCGTGCCGGTCGACCCGGCGGCCAGCTACCGGGTCACCACGAACGACTTCCTGGCCAACGGCGGGGACGGCTTCACCGAGCTGCGCGCCGGCACCGGCCGCACCACGGCCCCCGGCTTCGACGTCGACGCGCTGATCGCGTACCTGGGCGCCGGCGAGCCGGTCGCCCCCGGGCCGGCCGACCGCATCACCCGCCTCGGCTGACCGGGCACGGTCCCGGCGTCGCCGCCGACGCCGGGACCGTGCCGCCGGCCACGTGTCCGGCCGAATCCTTGCGCGCGCCGGCCCTGGGTCGGCATACTCGACGGCGTGTTCGGCCAGCGCTTCTACTTTTACTACGGCACCGGGAGTCCGGCAGCCGTGGGTCGCGCCTGATCAACAGACCTACGAAAAGCCCCGGGCTCCTGGAGCCCGGGGCTTTCTCCGTCCCGGGATCCGGGCACCGGGCACCTGACGGCGAGGGGTACCCGATGATGACAGACGTGGTGGAGTCCAACGGCAGCCTGACGCGGCCCGGGGCGGGCCGGCCCGACCCGGGGGCATCCGGCCAGGTCGACGCGCCGGGCGGCGCCGACGACGCGAAGCCGGAGGCGCGCACCGGCACCGCGGAGCCGGGCGCGGCCGCCCGGATCGTGGAGATCCGGGAACGGATCGACGAGATCGACCGGGCGCTCATCGAGCTGTGGCAGGAGCGGGCCCGCCTCTCCCAGGAGGTCGGGGCGACCCGGATGGCCTCCGGCGGCACCCGGCTCGTGCTCTCCCGGGAACGGGAGATCCTGGAGCGTTTCCGGGTCGCCCTCGGCGCCGACGGCACGCAGCTCGCGCTGCTGCTGCTCCGCGCCGGCCGCGGCCCCCTGTGAGGCGTACGGGCCGGCGCGGCGGGCGGGCGGACCGTGCGGCGCGGTGGGGGCCGCGGCCTGGCCGCCGGCCGCCGCGCCCGCCCGGAAACGACGGAACCGCCTGCCGTCGTCGCGGTGACGTCGGCAGGCGGTTCCGTGGGTGTCACACCTCGTGCGTCTGCACGATCTCCCGCTTCTCGGCGAAGTGGCAGGCGCTCAGGTGGTCCGAGCCCGGCCGGATCTCCAGCAGCGGGACCTGCTCGGCGCAGACGTCCTGCGCCTTCCAGCAGCGGGTCCGGAACCGGCAGCCCGAGGGCGGGCTGATTGGCGACGGCACGTCACCGGTGAGGCGGATGATCGCCTTGTTCTCGCGGACGGTCGGGTCCGGCACCGGCACCGCCGACAGCAGCGCCTGGGTGTACGGGTGGGTCGGCCGCTCGTAGATCTCGTCCTCGGTGCCGATCTCCGCGATCTTGCCGAGGTACATCACCGCCACCCGGTCCGACAGGTGCCGGACCACCGACAGGTCGTGCGCGATGAACACGTACGACAGGCCGAACTCGCCCTGGAGCTGCTCCAGCAGGTTCATCACCTGGGCCTGGATCGACACGTCCAGCGCCGACACCGGCTCGTCGCAGACGATGATCTCGGGCCGCAGGGCGAGCGCCCGGGCGATGCCGATGCGCTGCCGCTGACCGCCGGAGAACTGGTGCGGGTACCGGTTGATGTGCTCCGGGTTCAGACCCACCAGGTCGAGCAGTTCCTTCACCTTGCCCCGGCGGCTGCCCTTCGGCGCCACCTCCGGGTGGATCTCGAACGGCTCGCCGATGAGGTCGCCGACCGTCATCCGCGGGTTCAGCGAGGTGTACGGGTCCTGCATCACCAGCTGGATCTGCCGGCGCAGCCGCCGCAGCGCCCCACCGGAGAACTTGGAGATGTCCTGGCCCTTGTAGAGCACGCTGCCGGAGGTCGGCCGCTCCAGGTTCATCAGCACCCGGGCCAGGGTCGACTTGCCGCAGCCGGACTCGCCGACCACACCCAGGGTCTCGCCGGCCTTGAGGTCGAAGGAGACCCCGTCCACCGCCTTGACCTGGCCGATGGTCTTCTTGAAGACCACACCCCGGGTCACCGGGTAGTGCTTGACCAGGTCACGGACCTCGAGGATGTTCTCAGTCACGGTTCACCAGCTCCTCGGCGAAGTGGCAGGCGCTGGCCCGGCCGGCACCCACCTGCAGCAGCGGCGGGACCTTCTCCCGGCAGACCGGCTGCGCCATGGGGCAGCGCGGGTTGAACGGGCAGCCCGGCGGGATGTTCATCAGGTTCGGCGGGAGGCCCTTGATGGTCCGGAGCTGCTGCCCCTTCTCGTCCAACCGGGGAATCGAGTTGATCAGGCCGATGGTGTACGGGTGCGCCGGCTTGGCGTACAGGTCGTAGACGTTGGCTTCCTCGACGATGCGACCCGCGTACATGACCGCGATCCGGTCCGCGACGTCGGCGACCACGCCGAGGTCGTGGGTGATCAGGATCATGCCCATCTGCCGCTCCCGCTGGAGCTCGGCGAGCAGGTCCATGATCTGGGCCTGCACCGTCACGTCCAGCGCGGTGGTCGGCTCGTCCGCGATCAGCACCTCCGGGTCCAGTGCCAGCGACATCGCGATCATGGCGCGCTGCCGCATACCACCGGAGAACTGGTGCGGGTAGTTGTTGAACCGGCCCTTGGCGTTCGGGATCTTGACCTGGTCGAGCATCTCGATCGCGCGCTTCTTGGCGTCGGCGCGGCTCATGCCGCGCCGCACCCGGAACTGCTCGGCGATCTGGAAGCCGACGGTGAAAACCGGGTTGAGCGCGGAGAGCGCGTCCTGGAAGATCATGGCGATGCCCTCACCGCGGATGCGGCGCCGCTCCTCGAAGGACATCTTCAGCATGTCCTTGCCGTGGAAGCGGACCTGACCGCCGGTGACGAAACCGGGCGGCGTGTCCAGGATGCCCATGATGGTCTGCGCGGTGACGCTCTTACCGGAGCCGGACTCGCCGAGCACGGCGAGGGTCTCCCCCGCGTCGACGTGGTACGTGACCCCGTTGATGACCTTCGCGACGCCGTCCCGGGTGCGGAACTCCACGCGGAGGTCGTCGACCTCGAGCAGACGGCCGGAGGGGCGACCGGAGGTACCCGCTGCGGACTGCTCGGACACGAGAATGTCGGACAACTGAATCGCCCCTAGCGGAGTTTCGGATCGAGGGCCTCGCGGACCGTCTCGCCGAGCACCACGAAGCTCAGCACGGCGGTGACGAGGAAGGCGGCCGGGAAGAAGAGCAGGTACGGCGCGACGCGGATCAGGGACTGGGCCTCGTTGATCATGATGCCCCAGGAGACCACCGGGCTCTTCAGGCCGACGCCCAGGAAGGACAGCGTCGCCTCGGCGCCGATGAACGAGCCGACCAGGATCGTCCCGTAGACCAGCAGCGGCGCGAGGCTGTTCGGCAGCAGGTGCTTGAGGATGATCCGGCCGGTGCCGGCGCCCAACGCCCGGGCCGCGACGATGTAGTCGGCCTCCTTGGTCGCCAGCACCGAGGAGCGCATCAGCCGCATCACGACCGGCCAGCCCAGCACGACCAGGGACATGCTCACCAGGGCCATGATCTCGGCCTTGCTGTTGCTCGTGCCCGACCCGTTGAAGGTGGTCAGGATGACGATGGCACCCAGCACGAAGGGCAGGCCGAAGAAGACGTCGGCGATCCGGGAGAGCAAAGCGTCCACCCAGCCGCCCCGGTAGCCGGAGATGATGCCTATCGCGCCACCGATCAGCAGCACGCCGACCACGGAGAGCACGGAGACAACGATGGAAGCACGAGCGCCGTAGATCACCCGGGCGTAGACGTCGCGCCCCTGGAAGTCGTAGCCGAACGGGGCTTCCGACGACGGGCCGACGAGGCTGTTCTGCAGGTTGCCGTTCGCCGGGTCGCCGGAGGTGAACAGTGACGGAAAGGCGGTCATCACGAGGAAGATGACGATGAACGACGCGGAGATCCAGAACAGCGGCTTGCGACGCAGGATGAGCCAGGCGTCGCCGAGGAGGCCGCGCGGCTTCTCCTTGCGGGCGTTCTCCGGCTGGCCCGCGTTGGTGGGCGCGCCCAGCTCGGTCGGCGCGGTGGCCGGGGGCGTACTGACGATCGACGCGGCACTGGGGTCGCTCATGCCGGCACCTCGCTCCGCTCGACCCGGGCGTGGGTGCCCGGGAACGCTGCTATGACCAGGTTTCGTTCGCTGCGCTCACTCATAGCGGATCCTCGGGTCCAGGGCGGCGTAGAGCAGGTCCACCACGAGGTTCATGAACAGGTAGACCAGCACCAGGACCACCACGATGGAGACGACCGTAGCGCTCTCCTTGGTGGTGATCGCGCGGAAGACCTGGCGGCCGATTCCGTTAATCTGGAAGATGCCCTCGGTCACGATCGCGCCGCCCATCAGGGCGCCGAGGTCGGTGCCGAGCAGCGTGACCACCGGGATGAGGGAGTTGCGCAGCAGGTGCACCCCGACCACCCGGCGCATCGGCAGGCCCTTGGCGATCGCGGTGCGGACGTAGTCGGCGCGCCGGTTCTCCGCGATGCTCGTCCGGGCGACCCGGGCGATGTACGCCATCGAGGCGCTACCCAGCACGAAGCCGGGCACGATCAACTCCGTGAGGCGCATCTCGCTGGAGACGGTGGGCTTGATGATGCCCCACTGCACGCCGAGCACCCACTGGAGCACGAAGCCGATGACGAAGATCGGCAGCGCGATCAAAAAGAGGGTGGAGACCAGGACCAGGTTGTCCAGGAAGCCGTTACGGCGCAGGCCGGTCAGCACACCCGCGGTGAGGCCGATGACCGCCTCGATAACGAGGGCCACCAGTGCCAGCTTCAGGGTGTTCGGGTACGACGTGGCGATGATGTCGCTGATTTCCCGGCCGGCGAAGTTCGTCCCGAAGTCGCCCTGGAACAGGTTCTGCATGTAGTTGCCGTACTGCACCCAGATGGACTGATCCAGCTTGAACTTCTCGGTCATCAGGTTGACGTAGCTGTCCGGACAGGCGCGGTCGCCGCACTTGCCGGCGAACGGGTCGCCGGGCACCGACCAGACCAGCCAGTAGATCAGGAACGTCGTTCCGATGAAGACCGGGATGAGTTGGAGCAGCCGTCTCAACAGATAACGGCCCATGGGGTGGTCCTCCAGACAGGGGGCGCGTCGGACGGCCGACACGGGGATGACGGGCGTGGCGAGGGACTGTTGTAACACTCCCTCACGGAACGGCCCGGGTCGGGCCCACCGGTAGGTGAGCCCGACCCGGGGTCAGGACCGTTCGGATCAGAGCTCGACCGAGGTGAGGTCCAGCTCGCCGACGTTGGTCAGCTCGAGCTTCTTGACCTTCTCCGAGTGGCCGGACTGCTGGCCCTGGAAGTAGACCGGGATCGTGGGAACGTCCTGGTCGATCAGGGCGACCGCCTGAGCGAACTTGTCGTGCGCGGCCTCCAGGCTCGGCGCGGAGCTGGCCTCCTTGGCCAGGGCGTCGACCTGCGGGTTGCTGTACAGACCGTCGTTCGAGGAGCCACCCTTCACGTAGAGCGGGTTGACCCAGTTCTCCACGTCCGGGTAGTCCTGCTGCCAGCCGGCGCGGTACATGCCCTTCATCTTGTGGGCGTTGATGTTCTGACGGAACACCGCGAAGGTCGGCATGCCCTCGGCGCGGGCGTTGAGGCCCAGGTTGGTCTTGACCTGCTGCGCGACGGCCTCCATCCACTCCTTGTGGCTGGCGTCGGCGTTGTAGTACATGACCAGCTCGCCGGTGAAGCCGCCGGCCTCGGCCAGGAGCTTCTTGGCCTCGTCGACGTTGAACTGGCAGGCGGTGCAGTTACCCGGCTTGGCGCCCGGGGTCAGCGGGTTGGCCCAGCTGTCGGCCGGCTTCCGGTTGCCGAAGAAGATCTTGTCGCTGATCTCCTGGCGGTTGATCGACATCGAGATCGCCCTGCGCAGCTTGGCGTTCTGGAAGCGCTTGTCGTAGATCGGGAAGGCGATGATGCCGGTCGACGGCGTGGTGGAGGAGACGGCCCGGTCGCCCAGGTCCTGCTTCCACTTGTCGCCCGCGAGCGAGGAGACCGGAACCTGCTGCATGAAGTCGATGTTGCCGGCGAGCAGGTCGTTGTAGGCCGCCGTGTCGTCCTGGTAGATCTTGAGGGTGACGTCCTTGATCTTCATCTTGTCACGCAGCGTGTAGTCGTCGAAGCGCGTCAGCTTGATCTGGACGTCGTCTTCCCACGACACGAACTTGACCGGGCCGTTACCGATCGGCTTCTTGCCGAACGCCTCGGCGCCCTGGGTGAAGAACGCGTCCGGCAGCGGCATGAAGGTGCTGTAGCCGAGCTTGGTCGGGAACACGGCGGTCGGCGCGGCGAGGGTGACCTCGAAGGTCCAGTCGTCGACGACCTTCAGGCCGGACATCTCCTTGGCCTTGGGCTCGGGGGCCTTCTGCGGGCCCTCGGCGCCGTCCGGGTCCTCGGTGTTGACGTCCCCGAAGCCCTGGATGTCGGCGAAGAAGCTGCCGTTCTGCGCGCCGTTCGGCGAGTAGGCGCCCCAGTTCCAGGCGTCCACGAAGTTCTTGGCCTTGACGGGGGTGCCGTCGTGGAACTTCGTGTCCTTCTTGATCTTGATGGTGTAGACCTTGGAGTCGGTCGTCTCGATCGACTCGGCGAGAGCGTTGCGCGGAGCGCTGCCGTCGTTCGGGTACTCGACCAGACCGGTCCACATCCAGTCGATGATCTTGCCGCCACCGGTCTCGGTGGTGTTCGACGGGACCAGGCCGTTCTCCGGCTGGGTGCCCTCGATGGTGATCGCGCCGTCGGCGCTGGCGCCGGCGTCGCCGCCGTCGCTGTCGCTGCTCGAGCAACCGGACGCGACGAGCGCGAACGCCGCGCCCAGCGCGACCGCGCTGCTTGCCCGCTTCGAGACTCTCATTCCGAGGGGCCTCCTCTTTCTAACCTGGTTCCGTCGTGGGTTTCACGCACGCAAGGGGGTGACACGTCCGCCGGCCCGCAGCGCGGGACGCCGGTTTCACCGCAGTGAGATCGGGACAAGGGGTGTGCCGATTCGCCGGGCCACCCCGCCCGCCGGGCTCGGCACCGCGCAGGCGAGACCACCACGGAGCACCGTTCACAGACGGCGGCCGTGGTCGTCAGGCCGTACGGAGTGCCTCGCTCGAGGGGTGAGGTGCTGCCACTGTGACACTTACCGGCCTGTTCCGTGAAGGTGCCGTTATCAAGCCGTTAGTTGGTCGCCACGTTGCCGATACTTGAAAAAAGATCATGATCGGTGCCGGTCGTACTGCTCTGAGCAGGAAAGACACGGTTCTGCGGGATCAACACCCCGGGCGTACGCTCAACGCTTGTGAGCTTCCCCGCGTCCGCTCCCGCACTTTCGGACGTCGTCCGGGCGCTGGCAGTTTTTGCCCATCCGGACGATATCGACTTCGGCTGTGCGGGCACAATGGCCAACTGGGTGGAGGAGGGTATCGACGTCGCCTACCTGATCGTCACCCGGGGCGAGGCGGGCGGCTGCGACGGCACCCCGCGCGGGTCGGTGACCCGGCTGCGGGAGGAGGAGCAGCGGGCGGCGGCCGCCGCGGTCGGCGTACGGCAGGTGGAATTCCTCGACGGGTACGTCGACGGCGCCCTCGCCCCGACGCTCGACCTGCGCCGGGACGTCACCGCGGCGATCCGCCGGCACCGGTCCGACCGGGTGCTGACCAGCTCGCCGCTGCGCCGATGGGAACACCTCGCCGGGCCAGGGCACCCCGACCACCTCGCCGTGGGCGAGGCCACGACCTGCGCGGTCTACCCGGACGCGCGCAATCCGTGTGCCCACCCCGAACTGCTGGCCGAGGGGCTCCAGCCGTGGGTGGTCCGGGAGATCTGGTACGCCGGCGGCCCGGCACCGGACCACACCGTCGACGTCACCGGGCAGTACGCGCGCAAGGTCGCCGCGATGCGCGCGCACCGCTCGCAGACCGCGCGGATGGACGTGGAGAACTGGGTTCGGGACCAGCTCACCACGGCGGCCGACGAGGCCGGGCTGCCGGCCGGCCGGCTGGCCGAGGCGTTCACCGTGCTGCGTACCGGGTGACCTGACCGCCGGAGATTCGCGCACCTCCTCCCCAGGGGGACCCGCCGAACGGCGGGTGAGCGAAACCGCCGTTCCCGCGGGTTCGCTCACCCGCGCGCGAGAACGCGACGAGGCATTATGGGACGGGAATTGATCGTTTGTCAGCCCCTGCAGGCCAGATTCATCGCTTCCGCCCGAAATGGTGGGGAAAGATGTGGATCACACGAGCCGGCGGTCGGCCGCCCAGCGGGACAATTCATACCTGTTGGACATCTGGAGCTTGCGCAGCACGTTCGACACGTGCGTCTCGACCGTCTTGATCGAAATGTAGAGCTCCTTGGCGATCTCCTTGTAGGCGTACCCCCGGGCGAGCAGCCGCAGCACCTCGCGCTCGCGGTTGGTGAGCTGGTCCAGCTCCGGATCGGCCACCGGCGCGTCCGGACGGGCCGCGAACGCGTCCAGCACGAACCCCGCCAGCCGGGGGCTGAACACGGCGTCGCCGTCGGCCACCCGGCGGATCGCGGCGGCCAGTTCCTCCGGGGAGATCGTCTTGGTGACGTAGCCCCGCGCGCCGGCCCGGATCAGCCCGATCACGTCCTCCGCCGCGTCCGAGACGCTCAACGCCAGGAACTTGACCTGCGGATGGGTACGCCGCATCGCCTCCAGCACCGCGCGGCCACCGCCGTCCGGCATGTGCACGTCGAGCAGCACCACGTCGGGCAGCGTGGCGGCGATCCGGGTGACCGCCTCGCCGACCGTGCTCGCCTCCCCCACCACCTCGACGTGCGCACCCAGCTCGGCGCGTACCCCCGCGCGGAACATGGCGTGGTCGTCGACGAGGAAGACCCGCAGCCGCTCCGCGCCGGCACCCGCTCCCTCGACCGGTTCCTTCGACTGCTCGGTCATCACTTGTCCCTTTCCGCCGTGGACGAGTCCCGGGAGATCGGCAGGATCAACCGGACCTCGGTCCCCTCCCCCGGCCCGGACCGGATCTCCGCCCGGCCGCCGTGCCGCTTCATCCGCCCGATGATCGAGCCCCGGACGCCGTGCCGGTGATCCTCCACCGTATCCGGGTCGAAGCCCTTCCCCCGGTCCCGGACGAAGACACTGACCTGGTCCGGCTCGACCTCGGCGTACAGCGAGACCGTCTGCACCCCGGCGTGCCGGGCGGCGTTCACCAACGCCTCACGCCCGGCCGCGACCAGCGCGCCGACCCGCTCGTCGGTCTCCCGGTCGCCGACCACCACCGCCTCGACGGTGATCGCGAAGGTGTCCTCGACCTCGGCGGCGGCCTGCTCCAGCGCGGCGGCGAAGCGCTCGGTCGGCGATCCGGTGGGCTTGTAGAGCCAGTTGCGCAGCGAGCGTTCCTGCCCCCGGGCGAGCCGCTGGACCGTCTTCACGTCGGCCGCGTTGCGCTGGATCAGGGCCAGGGTGTGCAGCACCTGGTCGTGCACCATCGCGGCCAACTCGGCCCGCTCCTGTTCGCGGATGCGCCCCTCGCGCTCCAAGCGGAGCTGGTTGAACGTCCGCCACAGCACCGGCGCGGCCACCACCCCGACCCCGGCGAGCCCGACCAGGGCGAAGATCACGCCGTTGAGCACCGCGTCGAAGTTCTGCGCCGGGGAGTAGACCGCGGCGACGCCGATGATGCCGACCGCGACCAGCACCCCACCGCCGATGAACCGCAGCACGAAGGCCCGCCGGTCGCTCTCCTCCACCACCGCGCCGAGCCAGGGCACCGGCATGGAGTCGCCCCACTGCCGCCGCCGCTCCGGGGCCGACTGGTGCCAGATCACCCCGGCGCCGACCGCGATGATCGCGACGAGCCAGCCGGCGGTGCCGGCCGCGCCGACCGAGTCGAAGACGATCATCTGCACCAGCAGCACGCCGAGGCCGATCGCCACGAACGGCAGCAGCTGGGCGACGTCCCGACGGGGCGGTACGGCGGTGTCGCCGGGCCGCAGCGGCACGACCGCCCAGAAGGCCGCGTAGAGCAGCAGGCCGAGACCACTCAGCCCGAGCAGCACCATGAAGGCGACCCGCACCCGGCGCACCGAGATACCGAGGTGGTCGGCGATGCCGGCGGCCACCCCGGCGGCCATCCGGTGCTCGGGGGCGCGGTAGAGGCGAGGTGGCTGTTTCACGGCGTCGATCGGAGGCTCCCTGGTCACGACGGGCACGGGGCGGGCGACCGTCCGCTGCCGGCGCCGGTTCGATCGTCACACGCTGCGCCGCCACCCGACCACGGGGACGCCCCCGACATTCCGGCCGCCGGGATCTCAGGGTGGGGTCAGGGTCGGGTCCTGAGGTCGTCCGGGCGGTCGGGGCAGCAGGATCGAGGGCATGACCGAGGAAGCTGCCCAGTCCCCCCGTCCCGGGGCGGCACAGCCCGGTGGACCGCCGCCCGCCGCGACGCCCGCCGACGGGACCGCGTCCACCGCCTCCGGGGCGCCGCCGCCGGTGGCCGCGCCAGGCGCGGCCGGGTGGACACCGCCGCCCGGCGCCGGGCCGGGCGTGGATCCGGGCGCCGGGCCACAGCCGCCGTCCGGCGGCGCCGGCTTCACCTCCCGGTACGGGCTGGTCCGCCCCCGCGACGGCCGCTACCTGGCCGGCGTCTGCGCGGCGATCGGCCGGGCCACCAACACCGACCCGGTGCTCTGGCGGGTGCTCCTCGCCGTGCTCGGCTTCTTCGGCGGCATCGGCATTCTGGTCTACGTCACCGCCTGGCTGATCATCCCCGGCGAGGGGGACAGCGCCTCCCCCGTCGAGTCGATGCTCGGTCGGGGCCGGTCCAGCATGTCCCCGATCACCGTGATCGTGCTCAGCATCCTGGTCGCGATCAGCTTCGGCTACATCGTCACCGACGCGTTCCGGGCGGTGCTGCTCGGCGCCACGATCCTGATCGGCGGGGCACTGATGCTCAACCGGGACAACCGGGGCACCGGGGCCACGCCGGCCGGTACGGTCCCGCCCGCACCGGCCGCCCCGCCCGGCCCGGTGCCGCCGGTCAGCTATCCCGCTCCGGCCGCGTACCAGGCCCCGTCGAGCGTCGCAGTGCCCCCCGGCGGGACCCCGGCCCCGGCCGCGCACGCGGGTGGCGTCCCGGTCACCGGCCAGCCGGCCGAGCCGACCGCCGAGCTGCCCGCCTGGCCGCCGGCCGCCCCGCCCGCGCCGACCGCCCCGCCCGCGCCGGCCCCCTTCCCCGGGGGTACGCCGACCGCCGGCTGGCCGGCCGCACCCATGTCCGGCTGGCCCGCCGCGACCTCGGGGGGCGCACCGCCCCGCCCCGCGCCCCTGCCGCCGGGCTACCGGCCCCCGTTCGCCCCGCACGGCCCGTACGCCGGCCAGGCGGGCATCCCGCCGCTGCCGCCACCGCCGCCGCGGCCGGCGAAGCCCCCGAAGCGCCCGCGTGAGCGCTCCCCGCTCGGCGCGGTGACCTTCTCGCTGATCTTCCTCGCCCTCGGCGTGGTCGCCGTCGTCGACCTGCTGGACGTCTTCGACGTCGGGGCGTCGGCGTACTTCGCCGCCACCCTGGCCACCATCGGGCTCGGCCTGCTGGTCGGCACCTGGTTCGGGCGGGCCCGGTGGCTGATCGCGCTCGGCGTGGTGGCTGCCGCCGCCCTCGGGGTGGCCACCGTGGCCGAGTCCTACGACCGGGTCCGGGGCGTCGACGGCAACGTGACCTGGGCCCCCACCGACCACCGCGACCTCGCCGTCCGCTACGAGAACAGCTTCGGCGACGCGACCCTCGACCTGCGGGCGGTCGACTTCGACAAGAAGAACACCGAGATCACGGTCTCCGTCAACTTCGGCGAGTGCACCGTGGTGGTGCCGCCGAACGTCGACGTCACCACGGTGACCGACGTCAACGCCGGTGACGCGGTCGTCTTCGGCAAGCGCTCCGGCGGGCTGGACGGCCCGCTCCGGGAGACGACCGACCTGGGCGCCGACGGCGCCGGCGGCGGCACACTGCGCCTCTACGTCCACGTGAACGCCGGCAACCTGGAGGTGACCCGGTGAAGGCCCACCGCACCGACATCGTGTCGTTCGCCTTCGGGCTGATCTTCGTCGGGCTCGCCGCGTGGTGGCTGCTCGCCAAGTTGCTCGGGCTCGCCCTGCCACCCGTCGGCTGGTTCCTGGCCGGCGCGCTGATCGTGATCGGGCTCCTGGGCCTGGTGGGCGCGCTGCGCTCCGGGCGCTCCGCCGCGACCGGCAAGGAGGCAGCCCCCACCCCGGACGGCGTCGAGCCCACCACCGCCCAGCCGGTCGCCGGACCCGCCGGTGACGAGCCGGACCGGCACGCCGCCGACGTCGACCCGACCCGGTGGGACCTCGACCGGCCGGCCCCGGCCGACGAGCCGGCGGCATGGGGCACCGGGCGGTCCGACTGGGGCCAGCGGTCCGAATGGGGCGGGCCGTCCGAGTGGGAGGTGTCCGTGCCGATGTCGGGCGCACCGACGGCCGTCCAACGGACCGGCGACGACGCCGAGGAGTCGCCCACCGAGGCGGTCACCGACGTCCGCGCCGACGCGGTCGAGGACCGGCCCGCCGACGAGGACGACCGGCCGGGCCCGATCGGCGGCGCCTCGTCCGGCGAGGAGCAACCGCGCGGCTGACCACAGCGGTGCGGCCCGCCTCCGCAGCCGCCTATGCTGGCCGGTGGAGATCTCGCCTCCGCCGGCCGGCCCGCGCCGACCTGGCCGCCGAGCCGGCCGGACCGCGCCGCCGTGGCGGTCCCGCCGCGATTCCCGTCTCTACCCCGTCAGGAGCCCGTCCGACATGACGCAGTCCCCCGCCGTGCGCCCCGCCGGCCGCTCCGGTCCGGTCCGCATCGGCGAGCGAGCCGCCCGTACCCTCGTCGCCGAGCTGGCCCGGATGAACGACCCGAAGGCCGCCCTGCTGGTCGGCGCGACGCCGGAGTCCGCGGTGCTGGCCGCGGCGATCGACGCGCTGCTGCCCGGCGACACCCTCACGCTGGTGCCCGCCGGGTCGACCAGCCCCGGGGCGCTGCGGCAGCACGTCACCGCCCAGGGTCGCTGGGTCGCCGACCGGGTCCGCGTGGTCGACACGCTCACCGAGGCCGAGCCCGCCGCGGTGGTCATCGCCGGGGAGCCGTTCACCGGCACGGCCGACGAGACCCGCGGCGCCGTCGAGGGCCTGACGAAGTACCTCACCGACGGCGCGGTGCTGAGCGTGGCGACGACCGCCACGCCGGGGCGCACGGCGGGCGCGGCGGCGGAGCTGGACCGGCAGGGCGCGCTGTACGGCGTCGGCACCGACCTGGTGCTGCGCAACAACCCGCCGCTGCGGGTGTACCGGCTCCGCTTCACCCCGGCCGATGCCGCCTCGGCGGCGTCGCTCGCCCCGGCGCACCGCCCGTCGAGCGTGCCGCTGACCCGCGGCATGCACATCGACTCCAACGGGGTGGCCGCCGCCGGCATCACGCTCGGCCTGGCCGCGCTGACCCGGCTCGCCCGGCCGAAGTCGAAGCTCTGGCTGCTCCCCGCCCTGGCCGCCGCGCCGGTGGCCGCCTTCTTCCGGGACCCGGAGCGCGACGTGCCGGAGGACCCGTCGGCGGTGGTCGCCGCGGCCGACGGCCAGGTGCTGTCGGTGCAGCGGCTGCACGACGAGCGCTTCGGCGAGGGCGAGTGGCTGCGGGTCGCGGTCTTCCTCTCGGTGCTGGACGTGCACGTCAACCGCGCCCCGGTCGCCGGCAAGGTGGTCGACTACTTCGTCGCCGACGGCGGCTTCGCCAACGCGATGAAGCCGGCGGCGGAGCACAACGTCGCCGCGTACACGGTGCTGGACACCGCGCACGGCACGGTGGTCGTGGCGCAGCGCACCGGCCTTATCGCCCGGCGGATCGTGCAGCGGGCGCCGATCGGCGCGCTGCTGGCCAGGGGCGAGCGGTTCGGGCTGATCCGGTTCGGCTCGCGCACCGACGTCTACCTGCCGGCCGACGCCGCCGAGCCGCTCGTCGGGCCCGGCGACAAGGTGGTCGGCGGCTCCACCGTCATCGCCCGCTGGCGCTGACCCCGGCGGGCACGGGCAGACACGAAAGGGGCGCCGCGGGATCGCGGCGCCCCTTTCGGCGTACGTGGGGTCAGGCGGTGCGACGCTGGCGGAGCCAGAGCACCGGGCCGCTGACCAGGTAACCGACCACGATCAGGGCGAAGGTGAGCCGGATGTCGACCAGCGCGCCGATCACCGGGGCCAGCCACACCCACGGCGGCAGCTTGACCAGGCGGGCCAGCTTCGCGTACGGGAAGCTGGAGACCATGGCGAAGGCGAGCAGCGCCACGCCGGCGACCTGGACCGTGCCCGGCACCGGCAGCCCGATGGCGACGGTGAGGGCGAGGACGGCGGCCGCCATCGTGGTGGGCACGCCGCAGAAGAACCGGCCGTCCTTCGGCGAGACGTTGAACCGGGCGAGCCGGATGGCCGCGCACGCCGCGACGAGGGCGCACGCCACCGCCGCCGCCGCGGTGGACACCGACCCGGCCAGCGAGGCGTAGACCACCACGGGGGCGGCCAGGCCGAACGAGCACATGTCGGCCAGCGAGTCCATCTGCGCGCCGAACGGGCTGGCCACGCCGAACTTGCGGGCGAGCGCGCCGTCGAGGCCGTCGAACACCACGCAGGCGATCAGGCACAGCGCGGCGACCCGCACCTCGCCCTGCATGGCGAGGAAGATCGCCAGCATGCCGAGCATCAGGCTGCTGAGCGTGCAGGCGTTGACCACCGCGAACTTCATCCGGCGGGCGACCGTCCGCTCGCCGGGGAGCAGCGGGATCGCCATCGCCGGCTCGTCGACCGGGGCCGCCGGCGGGAGGGCGGGGCTGACCGGGGCGATCGACGCGACGTCGCCGCGCTCGAACCGGTTCAGACCGTAGCGGCGGCGCGGCCGGTCGGCGTACCGGTGCTCGGGCAGCGACAGGTCGGTGGCGCCGCGCAGGTCGCCGTCGCGGCGGCCCACCCGGACCAGCAGCACCTGCCGGGCGAACGTGCTGCTGCGGCGCAAGGAGCCCGCCCAGCGACGCCCTGCGGGGCGCGGACTGTCAGTGGTACGACGCCGGCGCCATGGGGCTCTCGGCACGTTTCCTCCATCACCGGATCGGCTGACCGCCACGGGGGCGGGTGTCCGGCTGTCTCGTGCCGGACCTTTCTGGCCCGGCAGCCATTTTGCGGAGTACACCATCGCATAGGGGAACGGGGATTGGCGATAGCTGGCGGCGGCACTTATATCTCCCTTAAACCGCGCGAACCGCCTCTTATTCCCAACCCGGGCTCCATCGCCCGTTTCCTCCACCAACCCCACATCGAATGTACCGGACGCCCTCGCCACCGGCTCGGCGAGATCCGCCGCCTGCCCCGACGTCCGATTATGGACCGTAATCGATGTCACAGCCGGCCGGGCGCACCAGGCGCGAGCCGGCGATCGTCGTCAGCGGGACCGGCCCAGCGCCAGGGCGGCGATCTCGGTGAGCCGCAGCCCGGCGAGCTGCTCCGGGGTGAACCAGGCGGCCCGGGCGGTCGAGCCCCCGGCCAGCTCCGTCACCCGCGGCTCGGTCGGCGCGTCGACCGCCACCCGGTAGACCACCCGGACGCCGTGCCAGTCCAGCGGGCGCCCCTCCGGGCCCAGCGCGGCCGGGTTGTGCAGGTTGTCGACGCCGACCAGCTCGACCACCCGGCCGAGCTGACCGGACTCCTCGACCAGCTCGCGCAGCAGGGCGGCGACCGGCTGCTCCCCGTGGTCGGTGCCGCCGCCGGGCAGGTGCCACCGGCCGGCCCCCGGATAGCCGTCGGCGATCATGGCGAGCAGCACCCGCCCGGCCGGGTCGGTCACCAGCCCGTACGCCCCGAAGCGCTGCCGCCGGTCGGCCGACGGCGCGCCCTCGCGGGGCAGCGCCCGGGGCAGGCCCGCCGGCAGGGGCGTGACGGGGAGGCCGAGCACCTCGGCGGTGAACGGCATCAGCGGCACCGCCGCCGCCTCGTCGGGGGCGAACCAGGCCAGCTCGTCGCTGCCGCCGGCCGGCTCCGGCCGCGGTTCGCCGTCACGCACCGTGACGTCGAAGACGAGGCGGTCGGTGTGCACCGCGACGCCGGAGTCACGGAACCTGGCCACGTCGGCGAGCACGGCCCGCAGCCCGGCCACCTCCACGGTGAGGCCGGTCTCCTCGGCGAACTCACGGACCACGGCGTGCGCGGGATCCTCCGCGTGCTCAAGCCCGCCGCCCGGCAGCTGCCAGACGCCGGGATACGGGCACGAGGCCGAGCCCCGGGCCAGCAGCACCCGACCGCCGGCGCCCCGACACACCCCGTACGCCCCGACCCGCCGCCGTTCCTCCACCCGCCCGCACTCCCCCGCCCGCGCCGACCCGCTCCGTCGATCATGAGGTTAGCGGCAGCGGAGTCGACGTGCCGCCCGGTCAACCTCATGATCGGCGGACGGGTGGGAGAAGGGGGCGCGCGACGCGGGTCAGGCCAGGCGGGCGGCCTGGACGGCCTCGGCGGTGACCTCGGTCAGGCGGTCGGTGGGGAGGGCGCCCAGCTCCTCCCGGGCGAACCAGCGGGCCTCGCAGGTGGAGCCACCCACGTCGGCGACGGTGGGCGGGGCCGGCTTGTCGACCACGACCCGGTAGAACGCGCGGACGCCGTGCCAGTCGATCGGGTAACCCTCCGGGCCCAGGGACGCGGCGTCCCGGTGGCTGGCCACGCCGAGCAGCTCGACGAGGCGGCCGGTCTGCCCGGTCTCCTCGACCAGTTCCCGGATCAGGGCCGCGCCGGGCTGCTCGCCGTAGTCCGTGCCGCCGCCGGGCAGGTGCCAGCAGCCCGCGCCCGGGTAGCCGTCGGAGACCCGGGTGAGCAGCACCCGCCCGTCCGGGTCGGTCACCACGGCGTACGCGGCGAAGCGCTGGGCCCGGTGCAGCCCGTCCGGACCGGGCACGGCGTAGAACGAGGGGAATTCCGGCGGCTCGTCCGGGACGATGTCGGCGGACGAGGCGGGCACCCCGAGGGCGCGCGCCGTGAACGACCGCAGCGGCAGCTCGCGGGCCTCCTCCGGGGTGAACCAGCGGGCCAGGTCGGTCGGCCGGTCGACCCGGTCGGTGAGGGTCCCGCCCCGGACGGAGACGTGGTAGATCAGGCGGTCGGTGTGGATGGTGATGCCCCGGTCCGGCAGCGCCCGCATGTCGGCCAGCACGTCGTGCAGGCCGTCGACGGTGACGGAGAGGCCGGTCTCGGCGGCGGTCTCGCGGACGACGGTGTGGTTCGGGTCCTCACCGTGATCGACCGCCCCGCCGGGCAGCGACCACGTGCCGGGAGTGCCGGAGCGCTCCGATGCGCGGACCAGCAACACTCGGCCGACTGAATCAGCACAAACTGCGTATGCCGCGATCCTGCGGAGCGGCTCCAGCATGGTGGTCACGGGGCCAAATTCTCCCCCGCCCGGGTTGCCTGCATCGAAAAGAGTCAGATTCTTGACTCAATGCTCGCGCCTCAGGGGCAGGTCAGGGTAAGGCTCCGGGCGGTCACCGAGGTCGGCCGGGTCGGCGGCGCGGATGGTGGAGGCATGACTTCCACCGCCTCTTCCCAGCCCCCGTACAAGCAGCTCCGCCGCCCCGTCACGGACCGCATCGTCGCCGGGGTGGCCAGCGGCCTCGGCCGCTACTTCGCCGTCGACCCCACGCTCGTCCGGGTGGTCTTCGCGGTCACCGGCCTGCTCACCGGCGGGCTCGCGCTGCTCGCGTACCCGATCATGTGGTTCCTGATGCCCGAGGAGCCGGCCGACGCCCCCGCCTGGCCGCACCCGGCGCAGGCCGCGCCGCCCACGGTGGCGCAGCCGACCGCCGCGCAGCCGACCGTGGCGCAGCCCACGCCGCCGACCTACCCGCCGGCGGCGTGAGGCCGGGTCACTCCCACTCGATGGTGCCCGGCGGCTTGCTGGTGACGTCGAGCACCACCCGGTTGACCTCGGCGACCTCGTTGGTGATCCGGGTGGAGATCCGGGCGATCACCTCGTACGGCAGCCGGGACCAGTCGGCGGTCATCGCGTCCTCGCTGGAGACCGGCCGCAGCACCACGGGATGCCCGTAGCTGCGGCCGTCGCCCTGCACCCCGACGCTGCGCACGTCGGCCAGGAGCACCACCGGGAACTGCCAGACGCCCCGGTCCAGCCCGGCGGCGGTCAACTCCTCGCGGGCGATCAGGTCGGCCTGGCGGAGCAGGTCGAGACGCTCCCGGTCGACCGCGCCGATGATCCGGATCGCCAGGCCGGGACCCGGGAACGGGTGCCGCCAGACCATCGCCTCCGGCAGGCCGAGCTGGAGACCGAGCGCCCGGACCTCGTCCTTGAACAGCGTGCGCAGCGGCTCGACCAGGCTGAACTTCAGGTCCTCCGGCAGGCCGCCGACGTTGTGGTGGCTCTTGATGTTGGCGGTGCCGGTGCCGCCGCCGGACTCGACCACGTCCGGGTAGAGGGTGCCCTGGACGAGGAACTCGACGTCGCCGTGGGCGGCGATCTCCCGCGCGGCGGCCTCGAACACCCGGATGAACTCCCGGCCGATGATCTTGCGCTTCTGCTCCGGGTCGGTCACCCCGGCCAGCGCGCCCAGGAACCGGTCGGCAGCGTCGACCACCTTCAGCTTGATGCCGGTGGCGGCGACGTAGTCCTTCTCCACCTGCTCGGCCTCGCCCGCGCGCAGCAGGCCGTGGTCGACGAAGACGCAGGTGAGCTGGTCGCCGACGGCCCGGTGCACCAGCGCGGCGGCGACGGCCGAGTCGACCCCGCCGCTCAGTGCGCAGATGACCTCCTTGTCGCCCACCTGCTCGCGGATCCGGGCGACCTGCTCGTCGATGATGTTCTCGGGCGTCCAGGTCGGCGCGATGCCGGCGATGTCGTAGAGGAAGCGGCGCAGCATCTCCTGGCCGTGCGCGGTGTGCCCGACCTCTGGGTGGAACTGCACGCCGGCCCGGCGGCCGGCCAGGTCCTCGAACGCGGCGACCGGCGCGCCCGCCGACTCGGCGGTCACCGCGAAGCCCGCCGGGGCCTCCGTGACGCAGTCACCGTGGCTCATCCACACCGGCAGGTCGTCCGGCAGCTCGCGGAGCAGCACGCCGGCCTCCGGGCGGGCGCGCAGCGGGGTGCCGCCGTACTCGCGGTTGCCGGTGCGGGCCACCGTGCCGCCGAGGGCCTGGGCCATCGCCTGGAAGCCGTAGCAGATGCCGAAGACCGGCACCCCGGAGTCGAACATGCCGGCGTCGATCTGCGGGGCGTCCGGCGCGTAGACGCTGGACGGGCCGCCGGAGAGGATGATCGCGGCCGGGTCCTTCGCCAGCATCTCGGCGACCGGCATTGAGTGCGGGACGATCTCGGAGTAGACGTTGGCCTCGCGCACCCGGCGCGCGATGAGCTGGGCGTACTGGGCTCCGAAGTCCACCACGAGGACGGGGCGAGGCGTGCTCATGTGCAGAAAGCCTACCCACCGTCACGCCCGCGCCCACGACGGCCCGCCACACGTCACCCCCGCCGCGCGCGATCTTGCATTCTCCGCCCGGACATGCGGCCCGAAAACCGCACAGCGGGGGCCGAAAGTGCAGGATCGCGGGAGATCAGGGGCGGAGGGCGCCGGGGGCGTGCGGGGGCACCGCCGGGTGGCGCGGGGGGACCGGGTCCACGCGGACGTACGGGGAGTTCAGGGGCGGGCGGGGGTCCTCCTCGCCCTTGTTGGGCCAGAAGGACATGGCGCGTTCCGCCTGGGCGGTGATGGTCAGCGACGGGTTCACCCCGAGGTTCGCCGAGACCGCCGCGCCGTCGACCACGTGCAGCCCCGGGTGGCCGAAGACCCGGTGCCACGGGTCGACCACGCCGTCGGCCGGGGTGGCACCGATCACCGCCCCGCCGAGGATGTGCGCGGTCATCGGGATGTCGAACGGCTCGGTCAGCGTCCCGCCGGGCGTACCGCCGATCTCCTCGGCGAGCAGCCGGGCCGCCCGGTTGCCCGCGGGGATCCACGTCGGGTTGGGCACGCCGTGCCCCGGCCCGGAGACCAGGCGCCGCCCCAGCGGGCCGCGCCGCAACCGGGTGGTCAGCGAGTTGTCCGCCGACTGCATGACCAGGGCGATCACCGTCCGCTCCGACCAGTCGCGCACCGACAGCAGCCGGGCCGCCGGGCCGGGCTGGCGCAGCAGCGTGCCCAGCCAGCGGCGCACCCGGTGCGGGCCGCCGTCGACCAGCAGCGACTGGAGCAGCCCCATCGCGTTCGAGCCCCGCCCGTAGCGGACCGGCTCGATGTGGGTCTGCGGGTCGGGGTGGAACGAACTGCTGATCGCCACCCCCTCGGTGAAGTCGAGCCCGTCGGCGCGGGCCCGCCAGCGGGGCACGGAGGCGCCGAGGATCGCCTCCGAGTTGGTCCGGGTCAGCTCGCCGAGGCGGGGCGAGAGCGCGGGCAGCGCCCCCTCGGCCCGCATCGCGTGCAGCAGCCGCTGCGTGCCGAGGGCGCCGGCCGCGAAGACGACCTGGTCGGCGTGGACCACCTGCCGCCGTGCGCGCGGCCAGGCCCCGGTGCGCACGGTGTGCACCGCGTACCCGCCGCCCTCCGCCGGGCGCACGGCGGTCACCGTGGTCAGCGGGTGCACCCGGGCGCCGAGCCGCTCGGCCAGCCACAGGTAGTTCTTGACCAGGGTGTTCTTCGCGCCGTACCGGCAGCCCGTCATGCACGCGCCGCAGTGCGTGCAGCCGGTGCGCTCCGGGCCGGCGCCGCCGAAGTAGGGGTCGGCGACCCGCTGACCGGGCCGACCGATGTGCACGCCGACCGGGGTGGCGCGGAACGTGTGCCCGACCCCCATCCGCTCGGCCACCGCCCGCATCGCCCGGTCCGCGGGAGTGACGACGGGGTACGCGGTGACACCGAGCATCCGCTTCGCCTGGTCGTAGTGGCGGGCCAACTCGTCGCGCCAGTCGGTGATGCCCCGCCACTGCGGGTCGGCGTAGAAGGCGTCCAGCGGCTCGTAGAGGGTGTTCGCGTAGACCAGCGAGCCGCCGCCCACCCCGGCCCCGGAGAGCACCAGCACCCCGCCGCCGGCCTTCCGGTCGGCCGCCCGCAGCAGCGTGATCCGCTGGAGGCCGTAGCAGCCGAGGCGGGGCGCCCAGAGGAAGCGGCGCAGCCGCCAGGAGGTCTGCGGGAACTCGTCGTCGGCGAAGCGACGCCCGGCCTCCAGCACACCGACCGCATAGCCCTTCTCGGCCAGCCGGAGCGCGGTGACGCTGCCGCCGAAGCCGGACCCGATGACGACCACGTCGTACCGCATGCACGCATCATTACCGCTGAGTAGCCATCGCGCCAGCACGGGTTTCCGCGCGATCATGCTCCGGTCCGTCGATCCGGGGACGCCCACCCGAACCCGGGCCCGAAGTCCGAACGTTGATTCACACGGGGGTGTCGCATGGCTCAGGGGACAGGGGCACAGCGCCCGAGGTGGGTGCTGGGGCTCGCCGCCCTCGCGGCGGTGGTGCTGGTGGCCGCCGGCGTGCTGGTGGTCACCCGCCTCGTCGGCGACGACGGGTCACGGCGGACCGGACCGACCGCCGCCACCGCCACGCCGGCCGCGAGCGCCACGCCGCGCGCAGATCCCACCCCGAGCCCCACGGCACCGCCGGGCGCCGGCATCACCGGCCCGCTCAACCTCCTGCTGGTCGGGGTGGACACCCGGGTCAGCGTGCCCGGCTGGGAGCCGCACGGCGACGCCGTGCTGGTGGTCCACGTGCCGAAGGGGCTCGACCGGGCGTACCTCTTCTCCCTCCCCCGCGACCTGCTGGTCGACATCCCGGCCTTCCCGAAGGCCGACTACGGCGGCGGGAAGACCAAGCTCACCCACGCGATGAGCTACGGCAGCCGGGTGCCGGGCAAACCCGAGCAGCCGAGCACCGCCCAGGGGTTCGAGCTGCTGCGCAGCACGGTCAGCGGCTACACCGGGCTGCGCTTCGACGCTGGCGCGGTGCTCACCTTCAACGGCTTCGACAAGCTGGTGGACGCCCTGGGCGGGGTGGACCTCTACGTCGACCAGCGGGTGGTCTCGCTGCACCGCCGCCCGGACGGCCGGCACCGGGAGCCCGCCCCGGGCGGCGGCGGCTACGTCGGGCCGCAGATGGTCTACGAGAAGGGTGAGCGGCACCTCACCGGCTGGCAGGCGCTGGACTACGCCCGGCAGCGCTACATCACCGGCGGCGACTACGCCCGGCAGCGCCACCAGCAGCAGCTGGTCAAGGCGCTGGTGACCAAGATCCTCGACGAGGACCTGGCCCGGCAGCCGGAGCGCGTCCAGCAGGTGGTGGACGCGCTCGGCGACACGCTGGTCTACGCGGGCGGGCCGCGGATCGTGGACGTCGCGTACGCCCTCGGCGGGCTGTCGCCGGACCGGTTCGTGCTGGTCGGCCTGCCCGGCGAGGGGGTGGGCCAGGGCAGCGCCTACCGGGGCGAGCAGCTCGAGCCGGCCGGCCGGAAGTTCCTCACCGAGCTGCGCGCCGGCCGGGCGGACGCGTACCTCGCCGCCCACCCGGAGCTGCGCGTCAAGGGCTGACCGCCGTCACAGCGGCTCGGGCCGGGCGGGGCGCTCGGTGCCGCGCAGCCAGTCGTCGAAGAGGTCGTCGAGCTTCTTGCCCGAGACCCGCTCGGCCAGCGCGACGAACTCGGCCGTGGTGGCGTTGCCGTCCCGCTTCTGCGCCGCCCACGTCCTCAGGATCTCGAAGAACGCCTTGTCGCCGACAGCCACCCGCAGCGCGTGCACGGTCATCCCGCCGCGCTGGTAGACCGACTCGCCGAACAGGTTCGCCACCCCCGGCTCGCCGGGCGGCGTCCGCCAGACCTGGCCGGACGAGCCGGCGTACCGGTCGTCGAACGCCTGCTGGGCGGTGCGCCCGCCGTCGTGCTCGGCCCAGAGCCACTCGGCGTACGTGGCGAGCCCCTCGTTGAGCCAGATGTCCTGCCACCTCGCCAGCGACACGCTGTTGCCGAACCACTGGTGGGCCAGCTCGTGCGCGACCACCCCGGTGTTCTCGCCGCCGCGGAAGAAGCCCGCCGAGTAGACCGGGCGGCTCTGCGTCTCCAGGGCGTACCGGATCCGGGCGTCGGAGATCACCACGCCGCCGTACGCCCCGAACGGGTACGGCCCGAAGACGCTCTCCAGATAGTCGGCCACCTCGACCGTGTCGGCGATCGACCGGTCCGCCGCGCCCTCCGGCAGGTCGGTGGTGACCGCGTGGAACACCGGCCGTCCCTTGTGCTCGCCCTCCGTGATCCGGAACTTTCCGATCACGACGGTGCTGAGATAGCTCGCCATCGGGCTGCGCTCGGCCCACTTCCAGGTGGTCCAGTCACCGGCCGTGCTCCTTCCCGCCGGCACGCCGTTGCTGACCGCCGTCAGTCCCTTCGGGACGGTGATCTCGAAGTCGTAGGTGGCCTTGTCCGAGGGGTGGTCGTTGACCGGGAACCAGGTGCTCGCCGACTCGGGCTGGCCGAGCGCGATGGCGCCGTCGGCGGTGTGCAGGAAGCCCCCGACGCCGAGGAGGTCGCTGCGCAGCGGCTCCGGCTCGCCCTCGTACGCGATCTCGGCGACGAAGCCGTTGCCCGCGACCAGGCCGCTGGCCGGCGTGACCACCAGCTCGTCGTCCTTGCGGCTGTGCTTCGCCGGGGCGCCGTCCACCGTCACCGACCGCACGGTCAGCCCGGCCAGGTCCAGGTTGAACGCCGACAGGTCCTTCGTCGCCGCCGCCTGGAGGGTGGTGGTGCCGGTGAGCCGGTCCCGCTCCGGCTCGTAGCGGACCTTCACCGTGTAGCGGCTGACGTCGTACCCGCCGTTGCCGTAGGTCGGGAAGTACTCGTCGCCGACGCCGGCCGCCCCGGGCTTGAACTGGCGGGCCGCGCTCGGCGAGGCGGTGGTCGTGGCCGGGGCCGGTTCGTCGGCCGACCCGCACCCGGTCAACCCGAGCGCCCCGATCAGCAGCAGGCCGGTGCCCGCGCGCAGAACCCGCCGCGACAGCGTCATCGCCTCGTCCCTTCCCCTGTGCCGCCGGCTGCCCCACCGGCGACCCCGTGCCGGACCCGCGCCAGGCCGGTCCGGCGGCAGCCTACCGAGCGGCCCTGGAAGCCGCGTCAGGGCAGGGCGGGGGCGGACCGGCCGACGAGCCAGGCGTCGAAGAGCTGGCGCAGGGGCTTCCCGGAGACCCGTTCGGCCAGGGCGACCAGGTCCTCGGTGGTGGCGTTGCCGCCCCGCCGCTCGGCCGTCCAGGTGCGCAGGATGCGGAAGAACGCGTCGTCGCCGACCGTGCGGCGCAGCGCGTGCACGGTGAGCGCCCCGCGCTTGTAGACGGTCGTGCCGAACAGCCCCGACCGTCCGGGGTCGACGACCCGGCGGGACCAGTCGGTGGCGGCGTACTCCAGTTCGAAGGTGCGCTGCGCGCTGCGACCGCCGTCGTGCTCCTCCCACAGCCACTCCGCGTAGCTGGCGAAGCCCTCGTTGAGCCAGATGTCGCTCCACCGGGTCAGCGTCACGCTGTTGCCGAACCACTGGTGGGCCAGCTCGTGCGCGACCACCGCGAGGTTGGGGCGACCGCTGCGGAAGAAGCCGGGCCCGTAGACCGGTCGGGACTGGGTCTCGAGCGCGTAGCCGACCCGGGCGTCGGTGACCACGACCCCGCCGTAGGCGTCGAACGGGTACGGCCCGAACCGGCTGGCCAGGAAGTCGGCGATCTCGCCGGTACGGGCGAGCGAGGCGGCCTCGGGGCCGGTGGCCGGCAGGTGCGCCGGCACGGCGGTGACCATCGGCTTGCCGGCGTGCGTGCCGGTCTGCACCCGGTAGTCGCCGATCACCAGCGTGGTGAGGTAGCTGGCCATCAGCGCCGGCTCGGCCCACCGCCAGGTGGTCCAGCCGTCAGCGCTCGTCCTCTCCCCCGGCACCCCGTTGCTCAGCGCGGCCAGCCCGTCCGGGACGGTCACCTCGATGTCGTACGTGGCCTTGTCCGACGGGTGGTCGTTGACCGGGAACCAGGTGGCCGCCGACCAGGGCTGCCCGAGCGCGATCGCGCCGTCGGCGGTGTGCAGGAACCCGCCGGTGCCGAGCTGCCCGTCGGCCTTCGCGGTCGGCACTCCCGAGTAGTCCACCTCGACCGCGAACTGCCGGCCCTGCGGGAGCTCGTGGCGCGGGGTCACCACCAGCTCGTCGCCGTCGCGCCGGTGCTCGGCGCGGGTGCCGCCCATCGTGACCGCGGCGACGTCGAGGCCGGCGAGGTCGAGAGTGAACCGGGACAGCCCGTGCACCGCCGTCGCCACGACCTTCGCCCGCCCGGTCAACCGGTCGGCCGCCGGGTCGTACCGGACCGCCAGGCGGTAGTGCGAGACGTCGTACCCGCCGTTGCCGGCGCCCGGCACGTACGGGTCGGCGAGGTCGACGCTGCCCGGGCGCAGACCGTCGCGCCCGCCCCGCCGGTCGGCGGCATCGGTGGTGCAGGCGACCAGCAGCGCGAGCGCCGCCGCCACGGCGACGAGCGTCGGGCGGATCCGGTCGGGAGTACGACGCACCGGCCGAGCCTATCGGCGCGACCGGTGCGTGCGGTGCTTCTTCGTGCGGTCAGCGGTCGAGGACCAGGCCGACCTTCTGGAACTCCTTGAGGTCGCGGTAGCCGCACTTGGCCATCGCCCGGCGCAGCCCGCCGAAGAGGTTGAGCTGGCCGTCCGGCTCGTCCGCCGGGCCGAAGAGCAGCTGCTCCATCGGCCCCAGCGGCTCGCCGGCCACCTCGAACGCGCCCCGGGGCAGGGACGGGTGGCTGGCAGCGGAGTGCCACCAGGCGCCGCCGGCCGGCGCCTCCGCGCAGAGCGACAGCGGCTCGCCGAGCATCACCGCGTCCGCGCCGCAGCCGAGGGCCTTCGCGATGTCGCCCGAGGTCTGGATGTCGCCGTCGGCGATCAGGTGCACGTACCGGCCGCCGGTCTCGTCGAGGTAGTCCCGGCGGGCCGCGGCGGCGTCGGCGATCGCGGTCGCCATCGGCACCCGGATGCCGAGCACGGAGTCCGTGGTCGACCAGTCGTCGCCGCCGATGCCGACGATCACACCGGCCGCGCCGGTGCGCATCAGGTGCAGCGCCGTCTTGTAGTCCGTGCAGCCGCCGACGATGACCGGGAGGTCCAGGTCGGCGATGAACTCCTTGAGGTTCAGCGGCTCCTCGGTGGTGGAGACGTGCTCGGCCGAGACGATGGTGCCCTGGATGACCAGGATGTCCACGCCGGCGTCGAGGATCACCGGGGCCAGCGCCAGGGTGTGCTGCGGGCTGACCCGGACGGCCACCGTCCCGCCGCCGGCGCGCAGCTCACGGACCCGCTCGGCGATCAGGTCGGGGCGGATCGGCTCCGCGTACACCTCCTGGAGCCGCTTGGTGGCACGGGCGTCCTCGCCCAGCGCGGACAGCTCCTCCAGGACCTTCGTCGGGTTCTCGTAGCGGGTCCACAGGCCCTCGACGTTGAGCACGCCGAGGCCGCCGAGCTGGCCGAGCCGGACGGCGGACGCCGGGCTCATCGTCGCGTCGGAGGGGTGCCCGACGCAGGGGATGCCGAACTGGTACGCGTCGAGCTGCCAGGCGGTGGAGACGTCGTCGACGTCCCGCGTCCGGCGGCTCGGCACGACGGCGATGTCGTCCAGGTGGTAGCCGCGCTGCGCGGTCTTGCCCAGCCCGATCTCGACCACGTCACGCATGGGGGACTCCAGTTGTCACAGGGGGGATGGTCAGCGGGAGTGGTAGTTGGGCGCCTCGACCGTCATCTGGATGTCGTGCGGGTGGCTCTCCTTGAGCCCGGCCGCCGTGATCCGGATGAGCTGACCGCGGCGGTGCAGCTCGGGGATGCTCTCCGCGCCGACGTATCCCATCGCGGCGCGCAGCCCGCCGATGAGCTGGTGGGCGACGGCGGACAGCGGGCCGCGGTAGGGCACCTGGCCCTCGACGCCCTCGGGGACCAGCTTGTCCTCGGCGAGCACGTCCTGCTGGAAGTAGCGGTCCTTCGAGTAGGACTTGGCCTGGCCGCGGGACTGCATCGCGCCGAGCGAGCCCATGCCCCGGTACGCCTTGTACTGCTTGCCGTTGATGAAGATCAGCTCGCCGGGGCTCTCCTCGCAGCCGGCCAGCAGGCTGCCGAGCATCACCGTGTCGGCGCCCGCGACCAGCGCCTTGGCGATGTCGCCCGAGTACTGGATGCCGCCGTCGCCGATCACGGGGACGCCGGCCGGCCGCGCGGCGCGGGCGGCCTCCATGATCGCGGTGATCTGCGGTACGCCGACCCCGGCGACGATCCGGGTGGTGCAGATGGCACCCGGGCCGACCCCGACCTTCACGCCGTCGGCGCCCGCGTCGACCAGCGCCTTCGCGCCGGCGTACGTGGCCACGTTGCCGCCCACGATGTCGATCGTGACGTCCTTCTTGAGCTGGCGGACCATGTCCAGCACCGCCCGCTGGTGGCCGTGCGCGGTGTCCACGATCAGCACGTCGACGCCCGCGTCGACCAGCGCCCGTGCCCGCTTGTACGCGTCGTCGCCCACCCCGACGGCGGCGGCGACCCGCAGCCGGCCGGCGTCGTCCTTGGTGGCGTTCGGGTACTGCTCGCTCTTGGTGAAGTCCTTGACCGTGATCAGCCCGCGCAGCCGGCCCGACTCGTCGACGATCGGCAGCTTCTCGACCTTGTGCTGGCGCAGCAGGCCCAGGGCGTCGTCCTTGCTCACCCCGACCGGGGCGGTGACCAGCGGGGTGCGGGTCATGATCTCGCGGACCGGGGTGGCCGGGTCGGAGACGAAGCGCATGTCGCGGTTGGTGACGATGCCGACCAGCTGGCCCTCGCCGTCCACCACCGGCACGCCGGAGATGCGGTAGCGCCCGCAGAGCGCGTCGACGTCCCGCAGGGTGTCGTTGGGGCTGGCGGTCACCGGGTTGGTGATCATGCCGGACTCGGAGCGCTTGACCAGGTCGACCTGGAGGGCCTGGTCCTCCAGGGAGAGGTTGCGGTGCAGCACGCCGATGCCGCCCTGGCGGGCCATCGCGATCGCCATCCGCGCCTCGGTCACCGTGTCCATCGCGCTGGAGAGCAGCGGGACGCTCAGGTTGATGTTGCGGGTCAGCTTCGTCACCGTGTTGACCCGGCTGGGCACCACGTCCGACTCGCCCGGCTGGAGCAGCACGTCGTCGAAGGTCAGGCCGAGCGGGACCACCCGGGCCGAGCCGGCGGGCAACTCCGGCAGGTGGCCGCCCAGCTCGCCGCTGTCGGCGGCGGTCGGCAGATCGGTGCTGGGCGAAATTTCCACGATTGCTCCCCTGAGCTGCTCGGACGGGCTTCAGCGAGGTGGCGCGGGCGGGCGCCGGCGCACGCCGGGTGACTGCGCGTCGTCCCATCGTACCCACTGACCTGGGCCGCCCCCGCCGGTGGCGGCGCAGGTCACCGACGGCCCGGGGGCGGACGCGGCCCCGGCGTTGGGTCTACGGTGAGGGGGTGCACGACGAGCCCATCGACCCCTTCAACGGCGACCCGGCCGACCCGGCCGCCGGTCTGCACGATCCGGGCGACGACGCCCCGCTCGACCCGCTGACCGACGTCGAGCGGCAGGACGTGCTGGAGGACCTCGCCGACCTGGAGATCTACCAGGCGCTGCTGGCGCCGATCGGGGTGCGCGGGCTGGTCATCGAGTGCGAGGACTGCCGGGAGCCGCACTACTTCGACTGGGACCTGCTCCGGGGCAACCTGCGTCACCTGCTCAGCTCCGGGCGGCCCCGGGTGCACGAGCCGGCCTACGACCCCGACCCGGACCACTACGTCACCTGGGACTACGCCCGGGGCTACGCGGACGGCGTGCACGACACCCTGACCGAGGGCTCGGACGAGGAGCCCGGCACGGAGAGCTGAGGCACGGCCGCCGCGGGGGCACCGGCCGCCGGCCACACCCGGCAGCTCGCCGGCCCGGCGCCGCGCGCTCGGCACCGAGCGGCAGCCGGCGGCCGCGCTCGCCAGCCCACCGGCCAGGCGCGCCGGGCTCAGCCCACCGGCCCGGCATTCCGGGCTCAGCCCACGGCCCGGCATTCCGGGCACAGGCCTCCGGCCCGGCATTCCGGGCTCAGGCCTCCGGCCCGGCATTCCGGGCTCAGGCCACCAGCCCGGCCCGGAAGCCGGCGGCCACGGCGTGCGCGCGGTCCCGGGCGCCGAGCTTGCGGAACAGCCGGCGGGCGTGGGTCTTCACCGTGTCCTCCGAGACGAACAGTTCGCGGCCGATCTCGGCGTTGCTCTTGCCCTCCGCCATGCCGAGCAGCACCTGGAGCTCACGCTCGGTCAGCCCGATCTGGGACCGGCCGCCGCGCGCGCCGGACGCGCCGCGCTGCCCCGCGGGCACCGGCTCCGCCGGCTCACCGGCCGGGTCGGCCGGGTCGGCGGGGTCGTCGCCGCGTTGCGCCGGCACCACGGTCGGCGCGCCGCCCGCGCCGTCTGCGGACGGGGTCGACCAGGCGGGGCCCGGGTCGGCCGGCGGCCGGCCGGCCGGGGTGGCGCGGGCGGGCCCGCCGACCGCCGCGGTGTCCCGCGCCGGGTCGGTGATCCGGCTCCGGGTCGCCCGGCCGGGGGCGACGAGCAGCAGCAGGGCCTTGGCCACCGCGCTGGTCAGGTCGTGGTCCGCGCCCTGGATCAGGCCCCGGGCGCCGGCGCTGATGGTGGCGGCGGCCGCCTCCGACTCCTCGGTGCCGAGCAGCAGCACGGAGGCCTGCGGCGCGCGGGCGAGCACCCGGCGCACGAAGCCCGCGCTGTCCGGCCGGGTGAGGGCCGTGTCCGCCAGCACCACGTCGGCCGGACGCTCGGCCAGACGCAACATCACCTCGGGATCGGAGACGGCGGTCCGCACGACGGCGGACAGCCCGAGCCGGGCCGCCGCGGACGTCAGATGCTGCGCCGCAAGCGGTGTCCGAACGCACACGAGAACCGTACGCACAGTGGTCTCCTCTCCGCCCACGAGCAGACCATGACCGAGTCCGGTCGCGGGGAGGTTCCCGGCAATCATCCGAACTTTTCCGACAAGTAGGGCATATGCCGCTAGTTGTCCAAGGTTTTCGATCACAGAAGTGTGAGCCGGGGAAAGCTCGGGTAGGGAGCATCCAGGCCGGAAACGGCGCGCCTGCGCGGACCGCCGCCCGGACGCCGGTTCACATGGATCTCCGCGGTGCCGCGCGGGAGGAGGGGTGCTGATGTCGAACGTACGTAGACTGCCCGGACCCATCGTCGATCTCTGGGACTGGCAGCGGCTCGGTGCCTGCCGGGGCCGGGACAGCGCACAGTTCTTCCACCCCGACGGCGAGCGCGGCTCGTCGCGCCTGCGCCGCGAGTCCGGCGCCAAGGCCGTCTGCCGCACCTGCCCCGTCCGGGCCGAGTGCGCCGCGCACGCCCTCACCGTCCGGGAGCCGTACGGCGTGTGGGGCGGCTTCAGCGAGTCCGAGCGGCTGCGGCTGCTCGCCGTCGGCTGGGAGGACCTGGCCGACCGTCGGCAGACCCGGGTCGACATCGCCCGCCTGGAGGCTCGCCTGGGCCGGCCGCACAAGTCGACCGTCCCGGCCCAGCGCAGGATCGCCTGAGCCCGGCCACCCGAGGACCACACCGACGCCGCGCCCCCGCCCGGGGCGCGGCGTCGCGCCGTCCCAGGCCCACGGGCGGCGCGCCGCCGGCGGAAAGGCGTCGGGGCGCACCGTCACGCGGACGGTGCGCCCCGACGAGGCGTACGGCGAGGGTCAGAAGCCCGGGCCGTGCTGGTGGCCGTGACCGTGGCCGTGGCCGTGACCACCGGCGGCGGCCGGCTCGGCCTTCTCCGGCTTCTCCACCACGAGGCTCTCCGTGGTGAGCAGCAGGCCGGCGATCGACGCGGCGTTGCTGACCGCGTTGCGGGTCACCTTCACCGGGTCGAGGATGCCGGACTTCGCCAGGTCGACGTACTCGCCGCTGGCGGCGTCGAGGCCGTGGCCCCACTCCTTGCCGACGACCTTCTGCACCACGACGTAGCCGTCGTGGCCGGCGTTCTGGGCGATCCAGCGCAGCGGCTCGACCAGCGCCTTGCGCACGATCGAGACGCCGACCTTCTCGTCACCGGTGAAGCCGAGGTCGTCGTCCAGCGCCGGCAGGATCTGCGCCAGGGCGGCGCCGCCGCCCGGGACGGTGCCCTCCTCGACCGCGGCCTTGGTCGCGGCGATCGCGTCCTCGATGCGGTGCTTGCGCTCCTTCATCTCGACCTCGGTCGCGGCGCCGACCTTGATGACCGCGATGCCGCCGGACAGCTTGGCCAGCCGCTCGGCGAGCTTCTCCCGGTCCCAGTCGGAGTCGGAGGCCTCGATCTCCTTGCGGATCTGGGCCACCCGGTCCGCGACCTCGCTCGCCTGGCCGCCGCCGTCGACGATCGTGGTGTTCTCCTTGTCGACCACCACGCGGCGGGCGCTGCCGAGCACCTCCAGGCCCACCTGGTCGAGCTTGTAGCCCAGCTCCGGGGCGACCAGCTCGGCGCCGGTGAGGATCGCCATGTCCTGGAGCATCGCCTTGCGGCGGTCGCCGAAGCCGGGGGCCTTGACCGCGCAGACCTTGAGGGTCTTGCGGATCGAGTTGACCACCAGGGTGGACAGCGCCTGGCCCTCGACGTCCTCGGCGATGATCAGCAGCGGCTTGCTGTCCTGGAGGACCTTCTCCAGCAGCGGCAGCAGCTCCTCGATCGCCGAGATCTTCTGGGTGGTGATCAGGATGTACGGGTCCTCCAGGACCGACTCCTGCCCCTCCACGTCGGTGACGAAGTTCGGCGAGATGAAGCCCTTGTCGAACTGGAGGCCCTCGGTGACGTCCAGCTCGGTGGTGAGCGCGGAGCCCTCCTCGACGGTGATGACACCGTCGCGGCCGACCCTCTCCATCGCCTCGGCGATCAGCTCGCCGATGGTGGCGTCCTGCGCGGAGATGGTCGCGACGTGCGCGATCGACTTCTTGTCGGCGACCTCGACCGCGCGGCCGAGCAGCGCCTCGGAGACCTTGGCGGCCGCCGCGTCGATGCCCCGCTTGAGGCCGGTCGGGTTGGCGCCGGCGGCCACGTTGCGCAGGCCCTCGCGGACCATCGCCTGGGCCAGCACGGTGGCGGTGGTGGTCCCGTCGCCGGCGACGTCGTTGGTCTTGGTCGCCACCTCCTTGACCAGCTGCGCGCCGAGGTTCTCGTACGGGTTGGTGAGCTCGATCTCCTTGGCGATGGTCACGCCGTCGTTGGTGATCGTGGGCGCACCGAATTTCTTGTCCAGGACGACGTTGCGCCCGCGCGGGCCGAGGGTCACCTTGACCGCGTCCGCGAGGGCGTTGACACCGTGCTCGAGCAGGTGCCGGGCGTCGTCCGAGAAGCTCAGGATCTTCGCCATGAATGTCCCTTCGAAGCGACGCTGCCCCGGCCCGGCGAGCCGGACCGGGGCAACGACACTGATCGGTTGCTTACTTCTCGATGACCGCGAGGACGTCGCGGGCGGAGAGCACCAGGTACTCCTCGCCGGCGTACTTGACCTCGGTGCCGCCGTACTTCGAGTAGATGACGGTGTCGCCGACCTTGACGTCAACCGGGATCCGGTTGCCCTTGTCGTCGACGCGGCCCGGGCCGACAGCGAGGACGGTGCCCTCCTGCGGCTTCTCCTTGGCGGTGTCGGGGATCACGATGCCCGACGCCGTGGTGGTCTCAGCCTCGTTCGCCTGGACCAGGATCCGGTCCTCGAGCGGCTTGATCGCAACCTTGGTCGCGGTAGTCACGGGCATACCCTCCTGGGGTACTGGTTTCGTTACCGGCCGGCGAGCCGACCAGCGTCAATCTGCCACATGCCACCGGGCGGGGCCGTCGTCGCGGGTGCCGGTCCGCCTGGCGTTCAGCGCCCAGGCCTGACGGCCCGGAAGCTGGCACCCTCGGGGTGAGAGTGCTAATCGCAGGTTATTCCTCGGCTAGCACTCCGTCAAGGAGAGTGCCAACCCGCCGGGCGGCGCGTCGGGCCGGGCGGCCAGAATGACCGCGTGGACCTCGACCAGTTCGCCGCCCTGCGTACGCCCGAGGGGTCGGTCGCGCTCGACGCGGCCGCGCGGGTGGCCGGCGGCGACCCGCTGGCCGCGGCGGCGGCGCTCCGCTCGGCCGGGATGCCGCCCGCGCTGGCGGCGGCCGCACTCACCCAGGCCGAGCTGCGCCGCCGGGCGGTCGGCAAGTTCGGGCCGGCGGCGGCGGGGATGTTCCTGACCCGGGCCGGACTGGAGCAGGCCACCCGCGGCGCCGTCGCGGCGCGGCGCGCGCGCCGGCTGCGCGCCGCCGGCGTGCGCACCCTGGCCGACCTCGGGTGCGGCCTCGGCGCGGACGCGCTCGCCGCCGCCCGGGCCGGTATCCGGGTGTACGGGGTGGAGGCCGACCCGTTGACCGCCGCGATGGCCGCCGCCAACGCGGAGGCGGCCGGGCTGGCCGAGCTGTTCACGGTGGAGTGCGGCGACGCCACGGCGTTCGACGTCAGCCGGGTCGACGGGGTGTTCTGCGACCCGGCGCGGCGGAAGGCGGGCACCGGGCGGCGGGTCTTCGACCCGAACGCCTACTCCCCGCCCTGGGACTTCGTCGTCGGCCTGGCCGCGCGGGTGCCGTACACGGTGGTGAAGGTGGCGCCCGGGATCGACCACGCGCTGATCCCCGCGGGCGCCGAGGCGGAGTGGGTGAGCGCGGACGGCGACCTGGTCGAGGCGGCGCTGTGGTGCGGCCGGCTCGCCGAGGTCCCCCGCCGGGCCACCCTGCTGCGCGGTGCCGCCGCGCACGCGCTGACCGGCTCCGGCGACGCCGAGGCGCCGGTCGGGCCGATCCGTCGCTTCCTGTACGACCCGGACCCGGCGGTGGTCCGCGCGCACCTGGTCGCGGAGCTGGCCGGTGCCCTCGGCGCGACGCTGGCCGACCCGAGCATCGCCTACCTCTACGCGGACGCCCCGGCGGCGACCCCGTTCGCCCGCCGCCTGGAGGTCACCGACGTGCTGCCGTTCTCGCTGAAGCGGCTGCGGGCGCTGCTGCGGGAGCGTCGGGTCGGGCGGGTGGAGATCCTCAAGCGCGGCTCCGCGCTGGAGCCGGAGAAGCTGCGGCGGGACCTGCGGCTGGCCGGCGACGAGGCGGCCAGCCTGGTGCTGACCCGGGTGGCCGGCGCGCCGACGGTGCTGGTCTGCCGCCCGGCCGGGTAGCCGGCCTTATCGGCTCGCGGGTCACCCGGACCCGGGTTAGCTTGACGGTCATGGCGGGACAGGGCACTCCGGCGACCGCGCTGCTGACGAAGCGGAAGATCGCCCACAGCACGCATCCGTACGACGTCTCCCCCGACGCGCCGAACTACGGCGCGCTGGTCGCGACGGCGCTGGGGGTGCCGCCGGAGCGGGTGTTCAAGTCGCTGGTCGCCGAGGTCGACGGCGCGCTGACCGTGGCGGTCGTGCCGGTCACCGGCGAGCTGGACCTCAAGGCGCTCGCCGCGGCGGTCGGCGGCAAGCGGGCCGCCATGGCCGACCGGGCGGTGGCCGAACGGGCCACCGGCTACGTGCGCGGCGGGATCAGCCCGCTCGGCCAGCGCCGGCGGCTGCCCACGGTGCTCGACTCGTCGGCGCTCGACCATGCCACCGTCTACGTCTCGGCGGGCCGGCGCGGCCTCCAGCTCCAGCTCGCCCCGCAGGATCTGGTCGCCCTCACCGGGGCGGCCACGGCCCCGCTGTCCGCCCGCTGAGCTGCGCCGCCCCCGGAGTCGACGAGAGAGCTCCCGTGCGGGGCGACGGCCGGGTGACAGGGACGTTGCTGAATTGTTACTGCCGACAACAAACTCGCCACCTCGGCACTCTTGTGCCCGCGGTGTGACGCAGAATACGTTGCCGGACACAACAAACCAGCATCATCCCCCACCCCCGAAAGGACCCTGCACATGCGCAAGGGCTTCCTCACCCTCGCCGCCGTGGGCCTGCTCGCCACCGGCGGCATGACCGCCTGCGGCGACGACTCCGGCAGCGGTGACCAGGCCGGCGGCAGCGACAAGGCCCCGAAGATCGGCGTGATCCTGCCGGACAGCAAGTCCTCCGCCCGCTGGGAGGGCGCGGACCGCAAGTTCCTGGAGGAGGCGTTCAAGGCGGCCGGTGTCCAGTACGACATCCAGAACGCCCAGGGCGACAAGAACGCGTTCCAGACCATCGCCGACCAGATGATCACCAACGGCGTGACCGCCCTGATGATCGTCAACCTGGACTCCGGCACCGGCAAGGCCGTGCTCGACAAGGCCAAGTCCCAGGGCGTGGCGACGATCGACTACGACCGGCTCACCCTGGGCGGCTCGGCCACCTACTACGTCAGCTTCGACAACGAGGCCGTCGGCAAGCTCCAGGGCGAGGGCCTCAGCAAGTGCCTCACCGACAAGGGCGCCAAGAACCCGGTCGTGGCCTACCTCAACGGCGCCCCGACCGACAACAACGCGACCCTGTTCAAGAACGGGTACGACTCGGTGCTCAAGCCGAAGTTCGACTCGAAGGAATACACCAAGGGCCCGGACCAGAACGTCCCGGAGTGGGACAACGCCCAGGCCGCCACCATCTTCGAGCAGATGCTCACCCAGACCCGCGGCAAGATCGACGGCGTGCTCGCGGCCAACGACGGCCTCGGCAACGCGGCCATCTCGGTGCTGAAGAAGAACAAGCTCAACGGCAAGATCCCGGTGACCGGCCAGGACGCCACCCCGCAGGGACTGCAACACATCCTCGCCGGCGACCAGTGCATGACCGTGTACAAGGCGGTCAAGCAGGAGGCCGACGCCGCCGCGGAGCTGGCCATCGCGGTGGCCAAGGGTGTGAAGAAGGACACCGGCCAGACGGTCAAGGACCCGGAGGGTGGCCGGGACGTCCCGGCCGTGCTGTTGACCCCGAAGGCGATCTACAAGGAGAACGTCAAGGACGTCATCGCCGACGGCTACGTCACCAAGGACGAGGTCTGCGCCGGGACGTACGCCAAGCTCTGCGCCGACGCCGGCATCAGCTGACCCGTACCCGATCCACGCGTACGCCGCCCGGCACGGCCGCCCTGTGCCGGGCGGCGGCTCGCGCCGGCGGGACCCGAGACCTCCCCTCCGTCTGAAGGAGACCCCCGTGTCCGCAACCCCCCTGCTGGAACTACGCGGGATCGACAAGAGCTTCGGTCCCGTCCAGGTCCTGCGCGACGTCGCCTTCGCCGCCCACCCGGGCGAGGTGACCGCGCTGGTCGGCGACAACGGCGCCGGCAAGTCGACCCTGGTCAAGTGCATCAGCGGCATCCATCCCACCGACGCCGGCCAGTTCCTCTTCGACGGCCGGCCGGTGACCATCAACAGCCCCCGCGACGCCGCCGCGCTCGGCATCGAGGTCGTCTACCAGGACCTCGCGCTCTGCGACAACCTCGACATCGTGCAGAACATGTTCCTCGGCCGGGAGAAGCGCAGCGGCATCGTGCTCGACGAGCCGACCATGGAGCAGATGGCCGCCGACACCCTCGCCGGGCTGAGCGTACGGACCGTCAAGTCGCTGCGGCAGCACGTCTCCAGCCTCTCGGGGGGCCAGCGCCAGACCGTCGCGATCGCCAAGGCCGTGCTCTGGAACAGCAGGCTCGTCATCCTCGACGAGCCGACCGCCGCGCTCGGCGTCGCGCAGACCGCCCAGGTGCTCGAACTGGTCCGCCGGCTCGCCGACAACGGGCTGGCCGTGGTGCTCATCTCGCACAACATGAACGACGTCTTCGCCGTCTCCGACCGGATCGCCGCGCTCTACCTCGGCCAGATGGTCGCCCAGGTGAAGACCACCGACATCACCCACGCGCAGGTGGTCGAGCTGATCACCGCCGGCCGCACCGGCGGGCTCGGGCTCGCCGACCTTGCCAACGGCGGCAACGGCCACGGCGCGGGGCCGGCCGACAGCAACGCAGGAGGCGTCCGATGATCACGACCGTCGTGCGGAAGGGCGGCCCGGCGCCCGGCACCCGACCGCCCACCCTCGGCAGCCACGTCCGCAGCTACGTGAGCCGGGTCCGCGGCGGCGACATCGGCGCGCTACCCGCCGTGCTCGGCCTGGTCGTGCTCTGCACGGTCTTCTCGATCATGCAGCCGTCGTTCCTCACCGCCGGCAACTTCGCCAACCTGTTCACCCAGGGCGCCGCGGTCACGCTGATCGCGATGGGCCTGGTCTTCGTCCTGCTGCTCGGCGAGATCGACCTCTCCGCCGGCTTCGCCAGCGGGGTCTGCGCCGCCATCCTCGCCAACGTCGTCACCGTGCTCGGCCACCCGTGGTACGTGGCCGTGCTCGCCGCGATCGTCACCGGCGTGGTGATCGGCACCGTCCTCGGCTTCCTCGTCGCGAAGATCGGCATCCCGTCCTTCGTGGTGACCCTCGCCGGGTTCCTCGCCTTCCAGGGCATCGTGCTGATGCTGATGGAGGAGGGCACCAACATCTCCGTCCGCGACGAGGTGCTGGTGGCCATCGCCAACCGCAACCTCTCCCCCGTCCTCGGCTGGCTGCTGGCCGCCGTGGCAGTCGCCGGCTACGCGGCCGTGCAGCTGCTCCGGCACCGTACGCGGGCCTTCCGGGGGCTGGTCACCGACCCGATCGCGGTGGTGTTCGCCCGGATCGGCGGGCTGGCGCTCGTCCTCGGGGCGGCGGTCTTCATCCTCAACCTGGAGCGCAGCCGCAACGTCGTGATCAGCTCGCTCAAGGGCGTGCCGATCGTGGTGCCGATCATCGCGGTGCTGCTGGTCTTCTGGACGTTCGTGCTCCAGCGCACCAGCTACGGCCGGCACGTCTACGCGGTGGGCGGCAACAAGGAGGCGGCGCGCCGGGCGGGCATCGACGTCGACCGGATCCGCATCTCGGTCTTCGTGATCTGCTCCTCGATGGCGGCCGTCGGCGGCATCGTCGCCGCCAGCCGGGCCAACTCGGTGGACCCGAACACGGGTGGCAGTAACGTACTGCTCTACGCGGTCGGCGCGGCGGTCATCGGAGGCACCAGCCTCTTCGGCGGCAAGGGCCGGGTGCTCGACGCCGTCCTCGGTGGCGCGGTCGTCGCCGTCATCGACAACGGGATGGGCCTGATGGAATACAGCTCGGGGGTGAAGTACGTGGTCACCGGCGTGGTGCTGCTGCTCGCCGCGAGCGTGGACGCGTTCTCCCGCCGGCGCTCCGCCGCCACCGGCAACCGCTGACCGCGCGGCACAGGAAGTGACGACAGCGATGCGCGCAGGCCCCACCCAGGACGAGATCCGCCGGCAGAACCTGGGCGCGTTGCTGCGGTACGTACACGTCCACGGGGCGACCACCCGTGCGGAACTGACCAGCGCGCTGGGGCTCAACCGCAGCACCATCGGCGCGCTGACCGCCGACCTGGCCGGCGCCGGGCTGGTCAGCGAGGGGACGCCGAAGGAGACCGGCCGGGCCGGGCGACCGTCGCTGGTCGTCCGGCCCGAGTCGGAGCGGGTGCACGCGTACGCGTGCAGCATCGAGGTGGACCGGCTGCGGGCCGCGCGGGTCGGCCTCGGCGGGGCGGTGCTCGACCGCCGGGAGCTGGCCCGGCCCCGGGGTCTGACCGCCGCGGAGGCCGCCCCGCTGCTGGCTGGGGCGGTCAAGGAGATGCAGCAGACCGTGCCGGCCGACGCGGTCTGCGTCGGCGCGGGCGTCGCGGTCTGCGGCATGGTCCGCCGCGACGACGGGCTGGTCCGGCTGGGACCGACCACCGGCTGGGTGGACGAGCCGATCGGCGCGGCGCTCGCCGCCGAACTGGGCTGCGAGGTCCCGATCACGGTCGGCAACGTGGCCGACGTGGCGGCGTTCGCCGAGCACGCGCGCGGCACGGCGGCCGGCTGCGACAACGTCATCTACCTGTACGGGGACGTGGGCGTGGGCGCCGGCATCATCGCCGGCGGTCGCCGGCTCACGGGGCACGGCGGCTACGGCGGCGAGGTCGGGCACATGGTGGTCGTCCCCGACGGCGCACCCTGCGAGTGCGGCTCCCGGGGCTGCTGGGAGACCCAGATCGGCGAGCACGCGCTGCTGCGCGCCGCCGGCCGCACCGACGCGCGGGGCCGGGACGCGCTGCTGGCCGTCTTCGACGCCGCCGACCGCGGCGACGCCCGGGCGCAGACTGCGGTCCGCCAGGCCGGCGACTGGCTCGGCTTCGGGGTGGCCAACCTGGTGAACATCTTCAACCCGGAGATGGTCATCTTCGGCGGCACCATGCGGGACCTCTACCTCGCCGCCGCCGCCCAGGTGCGCAGCCGGCTCAACTCGATCGCCCTGCCGGCCTGCCTGGAGCGCGTCCGGCTGCGCACCCCGAAGCTGGGCGACGACGCGGCGCTGATCGGCGCCGCCGAGCTGGCCTTCGAACGGCTGCTCGCCGACCCGCTCGACGCCGGCTGACCGGTCGGCCCGCCGCCGGCGCCTGCCCGGTGTCACGCCGGGCCGCCGCGGCTCCGGAGCGGCCGGCAGGGTGAGGTCCTCGGCCGGAGAGACGCAGCGTCACCAGGAAGGTCGTACCGGCCCGTACCACTGCCCGTTTACTCGTTCGGCTCGTGTCCCAGCAGCCGGACGCAGCACCACCTCGGGCTCCAGCACCACGTGCGACAGCGGCGGCAGGAACGCCAACAGCGCGCCCATCGTGATGAGCAGGACCGGGGGCGCCACGCCGTACCGCCCGCCGAGGGCGGTGCCGACCAGCACCGTGACGCCCAGCACCACGATGAGTTCGAGACCGCCCACGTCGCTCCCCCGTCACCCGCCGGCCACGCCGCAGTGGCGGGTGCGCGATCGCCTGCCACTGGCAACATCGTGGTACGCCACGCGAACGCGGCACCGCCGAACCGTCGAACGGGTGACGGACGGCGCGACGTCAGGAGCGCGTGACGGACGGCGACGTCAGGGCCGGTGGCGGGCGGTCGGTGTCAGGAGCGGGTGCCGTGCCAGGAGCGCCAGAGGGCCGCGTAGGAACCGCCTGCGGCGACCAGCTCGTCGTGCGGGCCGATCTCGATGATCCGGCCGTCCTCGACCACCGCGACCCGGTCGGCGTCGTGCGCCGAGAAGAGGCGGTGCGCGATGGCGATCACCGTCCGGCCCTGGAGCACGGCCGCGAGGGAGCGCTCCAGATGCCGGGCGGCCCGGGGGTCGATCAGCGAGGTGGCCTCGTCCAGCACCAGCGTGTGCGGGTCGGCCAGCACCAGCCGGGCCAGCGCCAACTGCTGCGCCTGCGCGGGCGACAGCGGGTGCCCACCGGCGCCGACCACCGTGTCGAGCCCGTCCGGCAGCGCGTCGGCCCAGTCCAGCGCGTCGACGGCGGCCAGCGCCGACCGGACGGCCGCCTCGTCGGCGCCCGGCCGGACCATCGCCACGTTGTCCCGCAGCGTGCCGATGAAGACGTGGTGCTCCTGGGTGACCAGCGCGACGTGCGTCCGCAGTTCGGCCAGGGGCAGCTCGTCGAGCCGCTGCCCCGCCACGGTGACCGAGCCGGAACGGGGCGCGTGCACCCCGGCGAGCAGCCGGCCGAGGGTGGACTTTCCGGCGCCCGAGGGGCCGACCATCGCCAGCTTCTCCCCCGGCTCCGGCACCAGGGTCACCCCGTGCAGCACGTCCCGCCCCGTCCGGTACGCGTACCGGACGTCCCGGGCGGCGAGCCGCCGATCGCCCGTCGGCACGTCGGTGCCCGCCCGCGTCGGCGACCCGGCCGTGGTCGGGGCGTCGGCGTCGGCCACCCCGAGCAGGCGCGCCAGCGAGGCGCCGCCGACCTGCAACTCGTCCAGCCAGGAGAGCAGCCGGTCGACCGGGTCGATCAGTTGCTGAACGTAGAGCGTGGCGGCGGTGACCTCGCCGAGGCTCACCCAACCCTTCAGGTGGAACCAGCCGCCGATGATCAGCGTGGCGACCACCGGCACCACGTAGCCGATCTCGGTGACCGGGAAGAACACCGTGCGCAGCCGGAGGGTGTAGCGCTCGGCCGCGTACGACCGGTGGATGTCGGCGTCGGTGCGGGCCCGGCGGCGCGCCTCCTGCCGCAACGCCTCGGTGGTGCGCGAGCCCTCGACGGTCTCGCTGATCCCGTCGGTGATGTCGGAGTAGGCGGCGTTCTCCCGCAGGTAGCCGTCCGGGGCGCGGCGCAGGTACCACCGGGTGCCGGCCCACAGCAGCGGCACCGCGACCAGGCAGGGCACCGCGAGCAGCGGGTTGACCAGGAGCAGCGCGCCGACGATGAAGCAGCCGGTGACGACCGCGATCAGCGTCTCGGGCACCGCGAACCGGACCGTCCGGGACAGCGCGGAGACGTCCCGGGACGTCCGGGTGAGCAGGTCGCCCGTCCCGGCCCGCTCCACGGTGGCCAGCGGCAGCGCCAGGATCCGGTCGACGAACTCCTCGCGCAGCTCGGCCAGCACCCGCTCGCCGAGCCGCGCCGACGCCAGGTGGGCGAACCGCACCAGCACCGACTGCGCCAGCACGAAGCCGGCGATCAGCAACGCGATCCGGTCGACGGTGACGCCCGTCGTGCCCCGGGAGATCCCCTCGACCAGGTCGCCGAGCAGCCACGGCGCGACCAGGCCGGCCGCCGCGGCCAGGGCGTGCAGGCCGAGCGCCACGCCGAGCGCGCGCGGATGCCGGCGCACCAGCGTACGGGCGTAGCGGCGCACCTGGCGCGCGTCGGCGACCGGCAGTGCGGTGGCCATCAGTCCTCCCCCCGGCTGACCGTCGCCCGGTAGCGCGGCTCGCCGTCGAGCAGCGCGGTGTGCGCCCCCTCGGCCACCACCTTGCCGTCCTCCACGAAGATCACATGGTCGGCGCGGTTCAGCACGAGCGGGCTGGTGGTGCAGACCAGGGTGGTCCGGCCGGCCCGAGCCGCGCCGAGCCGCTCGGCGATGCGGGCCTCGGTGTGCGCGTCCACGGCGCTGGTCGGCTCGACCAACAGCAGGGTCTCCGGGTCGGCGACGAGCGCCCGGGCCAGCCGCAGCCGCTGCTGCTGGCCGCCGGAGAACTCCCGCCCCCGCTCGGCCACGGCGCTGGCCAGCCCGTCGGGCAGTGCCTCCACGATGTCCGCCGCGCTCCCCGCCGCCAGCGCCGCCGCGATCGCCGCCTCGTCGGCCCGGTCGTGCGGGTCCAGCTCCGCGCGCAGCGGGCCGGTGAACAGGTGCGCGTTGTTGTCGGCCACCAGGATCCGCTCCCGCACCGTCGCCAGCGGCAGCGCCCGCAGCGGTACGCCGTGCAGCGTCGCGTCCGAGTCGACGTACCGGCCGAGGCGGTCAACGATCGCCGCCGCGTCCTCGGGCGCGGTCGCGGCGAGCGCGGTGAACCGGCCGGGCCGCAGGGTCACGCCCGACTCCACGTCGACCAACTCACCGGGGCCGTCCGGCAGCGCCGCCGGCCGGGGCGGGTCCACGAGTTCCGGGTCGAGCCGCAGCAGCCGCACCACGCGCCGGGCGGCGACGTGCCCCCGGGTCAGCTTGTCCACCGCCTCGGTGAGCTGCCGCAGCGGGCTGACCAGGAACGCGGTGTAGCCGTAGAACGCCACGAGCTGGCCGGCGCTGATCTCGCCACGCAGCGCGAACCGGGCGCCGAGCCAGGTGACCAGCACCAGGAACGCGCCGGGGAGCAGCACCTGCGCCGCCTCCAGCAGCGACTCGACCCGGGCCACCCGGAGGCCGTCGGCGCGCAGCGCCTGGGACCGCGCGCGGTAGCGGGCGGAGAGCATCGGCTCGCCGCCGACGCCACGCAGCACCCGCAGCGCGGAGACGATGTCGCCGGCCCGGGTGGTCAGCGCCCCCTCGGAGTCCCGGTAGGCCTGCTGCTGCCGGTGCAGGGGCCGGATGAGCAGCCCGACCACCGCCATCAGCAGCGGCACGCCGAGCACCACGACCAGCCCGAGCGGCAGGGAGGCGCCGAGCAGGATCACCCCGACGGTCACGATCGCGACGACGGCGCCGGTGCCCCGGGCGGTGATGTCGATCGCCGAGCCGATCTGGTTGATGTCGGCCGTGCCGATGCTCACCACCTCGCCGGCGGCCACCCGGCGCGGCAGCGCGGCGCCGAGCCGGTTGGCCGCGCCCACGGTCAGCTGCACCGTCCGGTACGCCCCGGCGAGGAAGTTGTGCACCGCGCAGCGGTGCCGCAGGATCCCGGCGACCGCCTGGAGCACGCCCAGGCCCAGCAGCACCAGCCCCCAGGTGAGCAGCGCGTCCTCGTCCCCGCGGGTGAGCCCGTCGACGGCCCGGCCGACGGCCGCCGGCACCAGCGCCTGGGCGACCATCCAGACGACGCCGAGCAGGATGCCGACGGTGAACAGCACCTTGTGCCGCCCGGCCAGCCACACCAGGTAGCGGGTCGCCGAGCGGGTGTCGGGTGCGCCGGGGTCGCCGGCCGGTGAGAAACGCATGACCCACCGACGCTAGGCGGGGCATGGGCAGCGCCGCCAACCAATTACCAGTGCGACGTGCCCCGGCTCACGTCGAACGGCGGCGCCCCGACCCACGTCGAACGGCGGCGCGCGCCGGTCAGCGGTCGACCTGGGTGAAGTCCCACGAGTGCGGCGGGCGGGCGAGCAGCATCGCCGGCGGCTCCGGCAGCGGGCGGGGATTGCTGCGCCACTTGGAGATGACCACCACCCGGTGGTCCGTGGAGGAAAACACCTCGCTGGACAGGTGCATCGGGTCGTGCTCGAACTCCGGCAGCGCCGCGTCGCAGACCCAGGTGATCAGGTCGGCGACGCCGTACGGCTCGGCCCGCGCCTCCCACATCCGCACGATCACGTCATCCGTCCCTGAGTTCACACGCTGACGGTGGTCAGCGGCATGGCCGAGTCGGCGGGCAGGTCCAGCCGGCTCGGCGCGACACCCGAGGCGACCAGGTGCGAGCCGAGGGCGGCGACCATCGCGCCGTTGTCCGTGCAGAGCTTCGGTCGGGGCACCCGGACCCGGATGCCGTCCTTGGCGGCGCGGTGCTCGGCCATCGCCCGCAGCCGCGAGTTGGCCGCCACGCCACCGCCGATCACCAGCGTCTCGACACCGTTGGCCCGGCAGGCGTCCAGCGCCTTGCGCACCAGCACGTCGCAGACCGCCTCCTGGAAGGACGCCGCCACGTCGGCGACCGGCACCGGCTCGCCCGCCCGCTGCCGCGCCTCGACCCAGCGGGCCACCGCCGTCTTCAGTCCGGAGAAGGAGAAGTCGTAGCGGTGGGCGGCGAGGTCCTTGGCGGCGGTCAGGCCGCGCGGGAAGCCGATGGCGGCCGGGTCGCCGGCCCGGGCCTCCCGGTCGATGTACGGCCCGCCGGGGAACGGCAGGCCCAGCAGCCGGGCCACCTTGTCGAACGCCTCGCCGGCCGCGTCGTCGATCGTGGCGCCGAGCGGGGTGACGCCCCGGGCCAGGTCGTCGACGAGGAGCAGGGAGGAGTGTCCACCGGAGACCAGCAGGGCGATCGCCGGCTCGGGCAGCGGCCCGTGCTCCAGGGTGTCCACGGCGACGTGCGCGGCCAGGTGGTTGACGCCGTAGACCGGCTTCTCGGCGGCGAGCGCGTAGCCCTTGGCGGCGGCCACCCCGACCAGCAGCGCGCCGGCCAGCCCCGGGCCGGAGGTGACCGCGATCGCGTCGATGTCGGCGAGGGTCACCCCCGCCTCCTTCAGCGCCCGGTCCATGGTCGGCACGATGGCCTCCAGGTGCGCCCGGCTCGCCACCTCGGGCACCACCCCGCCGAACCGGGCGTGCTGCTCGACGCTGGACGCGAGCGCGTCGGCCAGCAGCGTGTGCCCCCGCACGATGCCGACGCCGGTCTCGTCGCAGGACGTCTCGATGCCGAGGACCAGGGGTTCGTCAGTCATCGCCCACCTCCCGGGTGCGCTGCATGACCAGCGCGTCGGTGTTGCTCGGTTGGTAGTAGCCGCGCCGCACGCCGATCGGCTCGAAGCCGTACGCCGCGTAGAGCAGTTGGGCCGGGGCGTTGTCCGCCGCGACCTCCAGCAGGGTGCTGCGGGCCCCGAGCCGGGCCGCCTCGGCGAGCAGCGCCTCCAGCAGCAGCCGGCCGACGCCGCGCCGCTGGGCGTCCCGGCGCACCGCGATGTTCTGCACCCACGCCTCGTCGGGCGGGGCCGCGGTGAGCCCGGCGTAGCCCAGCACGGTGCCGTCATCGTCGGTGGCGACCAGGTAGAAGTGCCCGTTGGCCAGCTCGTTCCAGAACATCGCCGCCGACCACTGCTCGGCGCCGAACAGGTCCGCCTCGATCGGCAGCACCTCGTCGATGTGCCACCACCGGAACCGTTGGAGGCGCACCCCGGTCATGGCAGGACCGGCTTGCGGGCCGTCGCCGCCACGGCGTCCGGCCGGCGCAGGTAGAGCGGGGTGAGCGCCTCGCCGGGGGCCCCGGCCCGGATCCGCTCGGCGGCCAGGGTCGCCAGCACGCCGGCGTCCGGGTAGCGCGGCTCGGCCCGCACGGGCAGGCCCAGGGTGTCCGCGTACCGGTGCGCGCCGTCGCCGACCGCGACCGTGACGGCCAAGCCGCGGGCGCGCTCGGCGGCGACCGCCGGGGCCGACACCTCCGGCCCGGCGATCCGCTGGCCCGCGCCGTCGTAGACCGCCCAGTAGATCTCCCGGCGCCGCGCGTCGCTCGCCGCCAGCACCGGCTCGCCGACGGCCGCCGGGTGGCCGACGGCGTCCAGCGAGCAGACGCCGTACGTCGGCACGCCCAGCACCTGGCCCATGGTGGCGGCGGTGACCAGCCCCACCCGGAGCCCGGTGAACGGGCCGGGGCCGAGCCCGGCGACGATCGCGCCCAGGTCGGCCGGGCGGGCGTCGACGTCGGCGAGCACCGCGTCGACCTGCGGGGCGAGCAGTTCGCCGTGGGCGCGGGCGTCGACCGTGCAGCGGTGCGCCCGGGTCGCGACGCCGTCCGCCGTGACCTCCACCAGCGCCGCCGTCACCGCGGGCGTCGAGCTGTCCACCACCAGTACGAGCACGGTAAGCCAGCCTAGCCGGCCCCCTCGTCGGCCCCGGCGACGCGGGTCAGCTCGGGGTACGGAACTTGCGCAGGAAGGCGGGCAGGAGCCAGGGGCGCCGCCCGCTGACGCGCACCTTGCCGGTGAGCACCGCCCGGGCCCGGCTGATCCGGCCGAACATCATCAGGTTGAGCGTGGCGGGGTCGTGGTCGACCACGGCGTCGGGCCGGGCGTCCGGCTCGGCGAACGACACCCGGCCCCGGTGCAGCAGCAGCCGGACCGGGGCCGCGTACGCCGAGCGGAACTCGACCACGATCCGGCGCTCACTCGGCGGCGGCCCGCCGTCGATCAGCCGCCCGTAGCCGTGCCGGACCACGCCGGCCAGGAACAGCTCCAGGAAGAGCACGGCGTGTGGGCTGGGCACCTCCCACGGCAGCCCGGTGGCGCGGGCGACGTCGTGGCCGTGGATGAGCACCTCGTTGACCAGGTGGGCGCAGAGACCGGCGAGGGGGACCTGCGCCCCGCCGAGCCACGACACCGTCTCGTCGGGGCGCCGCTCCTCGCAGGCGGCCAGGAACTGCTTCACGTCGGTCTGGAACCGGTCGAGCAGGACCTGCGGGTCGCGCTCGGTGAGGTGGCCGAGCAGCACGTCGTTGAAGCCCGCCACCGTGTCGACGCTGGTCTCGGGGAGCAGCCCGTCGAAGCCCGGCACCGGCGGGAGCGGGCGCTCCGGATCCACCAGGCAGACGTACAACCAGGCGATGGTGCCGACATGGGCGAGCGTGTCCGCCACCGACCAGTGGGCCGTGGCCATGGCCTGTGGCGGGGCGGCGCGGACCAGATCGACGAAGCGGTCGCTCTGGTCCGCCAGGGCCGTCCGCGCCACCCGCCACCGTTCGTCGCTGACCGTCGCCGTCATCCGCCGCCTCCCGGCTCGCCGACCGCTGGAGGCAACAGGCTACAGCGCACGGTCACCGCCCGGTGACGCGCAGCTTGCGGACTTCGTCAGCCGGCCGAGCGCTCCCAGTCGACCGTGGGCAGGCCCGCGTCGGCGAGGGCCTTGTTGGCCGCGCTGAACGGCCGGCTGCCCAGGAAGCCGCGCGGGTTCATCGGGCTGGGGTGCCCGGCCTCCAACACCACGTGCTGCGAGTTGGTGACCAGCGCGGCCTTCTTGCGCGCGTAGCCGCCCCAGAGCAGGAAGACCACCCGGGAGTCCAGCGCGTCGAGCGCCCGGATGGTGGCGTCGGTGAACTCCTCCCAGCCGCGGTTCGCGTGCGAACCGGGCGTGGCCTCGCGGACGGTGAGCACCGAGTTGAGCAGCAGGACGCCCTGCGCCGCCCAACCGCTCAGGTTGCCGCTGCGCGGCTTCGGCACGCCGACGTCCTCGCCGAGCTCCTTGAAGACGTTGCGCAGCGACGGCGGCACGCTCACGCCCTCCCGCACGCTGAAGCTGAGCCCGTGCGCCTGCCCCGCCTTGTGGTAGGGGTCCTGCCCGAGGATCAGCACCCGGCAGTCGGCCGGCGCGCAGAGCCGGTAGGCCGAGAAGAGGTCCTCGACCGGCGGGAAGACGGTGCTTGTCGCGTATTCCCCGGCGACGAACGCGGCCAGCTCGGCGGTGCGGGCCGGGTCGAGGTGCGGGGTGAGCACGGCACGCCAGTCCTCCGGCAGCAGCGCCAGCAGGTCCAGGGTGGGGGCGTCGTCGGGCATCGGCAACCTTTCGCCTGTCGAATCCGTCCCGCGCACTCTAGGCAGACAGTACGACAGCGCTCACCCGAGGGCGGCGAGGCGCTGCGCCCAGTCGCCGCCGACCGGCTCCAGCTCGACCACCCGGGTGTCGTCGTCGCGCCGGTTGACGCGCACCCGCAGGTGCGCCTCGACCAGTTGCTCGACCAGGCCCTCGCCCCACTCGACCACGGTCACCGACTCGTCCACCGAGGCGTCCAGGTCGAGGTCGTCGATCTCGGCGCGCGGATCTGCCGCGTCGCCCAGCCGGTACGCGTCGGCGTGCACCAGCGCCACCGTGCCGCCCCGGGCCGGGTCCGGCCGGTGCAACCGGGCGATCACGAAGGTGGGCGAGGTGATGTCGCCGAGCACCCCGAGCCCGGCCCCGATGCCCTGGGTCAACGCGGTCTTGCCGGCGCCCAGCGGCCCGGTCAGCAGCAGCAGGTCGCCGGCGCGCAGCAGCCCGGCCAGCCTCCGCCCGAACCCGTGGGTGTCGTCGACCGTCGGCAGCTCGACGACATGCGTCACAGCTCCTCCAGGAAGCGCGTCAGTGCCGCGTTGACCTCGTCGGCGTGCTCCAGCATCACCACGTGCCCGCTGTCGGAGATCTTGACGAACTCGGCGTGCGGCAGCCGCCGGACGATCTCCTCCGAGTGGGTCACCGGGGTGATCATGTCCTTGTCGCCGACGACCACCAGCACGGGGGTGTCCGCCAGCGCGGCGAGCGCCGGGAAGCGGGAGTGCGTCGCCAGCGTCCGCAGGTAGCGCGTCACCGTGTCGGCCGACGTGCGCGAGTTCATCGTCTCGACGTACGACACCAGGGCCGGGCTGGGGTGGCGGGTGCCGAAGCCGTACCTGCGGGTGAGCAGCCAGGCCACGTTGGTGGTGGACCTGCGGGCGCGGTCGATCACCGTGCCGCCGTAGCGGGTGACGTTGCCGACCATGTAGAGCACGGGCGCGCCGACCCGGCCGAGCAGAGCCGGCGCCACCAGCTTGGTCTCGGCGAGCAGGCCGCCCGAGGTGGCCATCAGCACGGTGCCGACGACCCGGTCGCCGAACAGCTCCGGGAACAGCTCGGCGAAGGCCATGATCGTCATGCCGCCCATCGAGTGGCCGACGAGCACCAGCGGCCCCTCCGGGGCGACGCGGTCGATCACCTCGCGCAGCGTCCGGCCGAGCGCGGTGAGGTCGTACTCGCCCGTCTCCAGCCGCCCGGACCGGCCGTGCCCCGGCTGGTCGTACGCGACGATCCGGAGCTCGCCCCGCTCGGCGAGCACCTTGCGCTGGAAGTGGAAGGTGCCCATGTCCAGGCAGAAGCCGTGCACCAGCACCACGGTCGGGTTGCCGGGCGTCGGCCGGGTCGGCTCGACCACCTCGACGTGGATGTCGGTGCCGTCGGGCATCTCCAGCCGGAACGCCTCGTCGTACCGCTGCTCGCCGAAGACCTCGTCGGCGTACCGGTCGGTGGGGTCGGACTTGAGCTTGCGGACCAGGGCGCGTTCGGTGGCGACGCCGGCCGCGAGCCCGGCGGCGGCGACCCCGACGGCGGCCAGCGCGCCCACGGCGGCCCGGGCGTGCCCGGAGCGGGGCAGCGGAATCCGGGAACGGGACGTCACGGGCGCTCGCCGTCGTAGACGCGGGGCACCCGGCTGCTGCCGAACCGGGTGACGATCTCGTAGTTGATGGTGCCGGCTGCCTCGGCCCAGTCGTCGGCCGTGGGCTCGCCGCCGGCGCCGCTGCCGAAGAGCGTGGCCACGTCGCCGGCGGCCACCGGGTCGTCGCCGCAGTCGAGCACGAACTGGTCCATGCAGACCCGGCCCGAGATCCGCCGCCACCGGCCGCCGAGCTGCACCGGCCCGCTGTTGGAGGTGTGCCGGGGCACCCCGTCGGCGTAGCCGAGCGGCACCACTGCCAGGTTCGCCTCCCGCTCGGTGGTGTAGGTGTGCCCGTACGAGACGCCGGAACCGGCGGGGACGCGCTTGGCGAGCATCACCCGGGCCCGCGCGGTCATCGCCGGGCGCAGCCCGTAGCTCTCGCCGACCACCGGGGAGAGCCCATAGACGGCGAGCCCGGGCCGGACCAGGTCGAAGTGCGCGTCCGGTCGGGTCAGCGTGGCGGCGGAGTTGGCCAGGTGCCGGTAGCGGGGCCGCAGGCCGGCCTGCTCGGCCATGCCGATGCCCTCGTGGAAGACGGCGAGCTGACGGTCGATGGTCGGGTGGCCGGGCGAGTCCGCGTAGACGAAGTGGCTCCACACCCCGACCACCTCGACCAGGCCGTCGGCCTGCGCCTTGGCGGCGGCGTCGAGCAGGGCCGGCCAGTCGGCGACGGTCGCGCCACCCCGGGACAGCCCGGTGTCGATCTTGAGATGCAGCCGGGCCGGTCGGCCGGCCGCGCGGCCCGCCTCGACCATCTCGTCGAGCTGGGGCAGGCTGGCGGCGCCGAGGTCGACCCCGGCGGCGACCCCCTCGTGCAGCGGCAGCCCGGGCGCGAGGAGCCAGGCCAGCACCGGCACGGTGATCCCGGCCCGGCGCAGCGTCAGCGCCTCGTCCAGCGTGCAGACGCCCAGCCAGTCCGCCCCGGCGTCCAGCGCGGCGCGGGCGGCCGGGACCATGCCGTGGCCGTAGCCGTCGCCCTTGACCACCGCCATCAGCTCGGCGGCGGTGCCGGCCCGCAGCCGGCTCACGTTCTCCCGGATCGCGTCCAGATCCACCCGCACCTCGGCCTGCCACATGCCCCCAGCCTACTTTCCGCGCTGATCTCCCCGGCCCAGGCCGGCGGAGCCAATGCGGTCAGCCGAGACGGGCGAGAACCGGGCGGAGGGCGTCGGCCACGTCGGGCGCGGTCACCGGCCCGCCCCGGGCCGCCTCCCGACCGGCCAGCCCGTGCAGGTACGCGGCCGAGGCCGCCGCGCGCTCCGGCGCCAGCCCCGCCGCGAGCAACGAACCGAGCAGCCCGGCCAGGACGTCGCCGGTGCCCCCGGTGGCCAACGCCGGGGTGCCGGTCGGGTTGACGTACGCCCGGCCGTCCGGCGTGCCGATCACCGTGCGGTCGCCCTTGAGCAGCACCACGGCGTTCATCCAGGCGGCCAGCCGCAGCGTGGCCGCCACCCGGTCGGCGCCCGGCGTCTCCCCGCAGAGCCGGGTGAACTCGCGGTCGTGCGGGGTGACCACGATCGGGGCGTCCCGCTTGCGCAGCCGGTCGGCGAGCGAGCCGTCGACCAGCAGGGTCAGCGCGTCGGCGTCGAGCACCACGGGCACCGGGGCGGCGAGCACCGCGCGCAGTTCCCGGGCCGCCTCCTCGCCGGTGCCCAGCCCGGAGCCGCAGACCCAGGCCTGCACCCGCCCCGCGTCGGCGACCCGGCCGGCCGCGATCACCGAGGGGTGCCGGTGCAGCACGTCGGCCCGGGCGGAGCCGGCGTAGCGGACCATGCCGGTCGGGCCGGCCAGCGCCCCGGCGACCGAGAGCACCGCCGCGCCGGGGTAGGTGGCCGAGCCGGTGGCGACGCCCACCACGCCCCGGGTGTACTTCTCCGACGCCGCGCCGAGCCGGGGCCACCAGTCCACGACGTCCGACCACTCGATCACGCGCAGCGTGGGGCTGCCGCGCAGCCACGGCTCCAGCCCGATGTCGACCAGTTCCACCTGACCGGCGAGCGGGGCGGCCGGGCCCACCACCAGCGCGGGCTTCAGCGCGCCGAACGCGACCGTCACGTCGGCGCGGACGGCGCTCGGCCGCCCGGTGGCGGTCAGCGGCACGTCCCCGGTGTCGACCGCGACACCGCTGGGCACGTCCACCGCGACCACGGTGGCGGGGGCGCCGTCGCGCCCGCAGTGCCGCACCAGGCTGGCGGCGAGCTGGTCGGCGGTGTCACGGAGCCCGCCCCGCCCGCCGATCCCGACGATGCCGTCCAGCACCATGTCGACCGTCGCCGGCGGCCGGTCCACGATCCGCCCGCCGGCGGCCCGCAGCGCGGCCAGCCCCTCGGCGTGCGCCCGGCCGGGGCTGAGCAGCAGCGCCGACACGGCCGCGCCGCGACGGGCCAGGTGCGCGCCGGCCAGGAGCGTGTCACCGCCGTTGTCGCCGGAGCCGACCAGCAGCAGCACCCGGGCGGCGTAGACCCCGCCCCGGTCGGCGAGCAGCAGCGCGCAGCGGCGGGCCAGCCCGGCGGCGGCCCGCTTCATCAGCGTCCCGGGCGGAAGGGCGGCCATCAGCGCCGCCTCCGCCGCGCGTACGTCCGCGACCCGCCACACCGGTCTCACGCCACCGCCCCCGTCCGAGCTTCCCGGCGCGCCAGGTCGGCGCGCTCCGATCACCGTTCCGCGACCACCATGGCCGAGGCGATCCCGCCGTCGTGGGACAACGAGAGATGCCAGCGGTTGACCCCGCGCTCGGTGGCCGCCGCCGCGACCGTGCCGGAGACGGTCAGCCAGGGACGGCCGTCCGGGTCCGGCACGATCTCGCAGTCGTGCCAGCTCAGCCCGGCCGGCGCGCCGAGCGCCTTGGCGACCGCCTCCTTGGCCGCGAACCGGGCGGCCAGCGACTCCGGCGAACGTGGGTTGCCGGAGCTGGTGTAGCGCTCGGCCTCCGTGAAGAGCCGGTCGGCGAGCAGCGGCGTCCGCGCCAGGGCCCGGGCGAACCGCTCGACCAGGACGACGTCGATGCCGACAGCGACGATCACGGGCTCACCCTACCGGCGCGGGCGGCCGCACATTAGCCGCCGGCTCGGGGCCGGGCAATGCCTGTGGACGACGGGTGTCCGTCCGCCGGGGCCGTCGTCCACAGGGTGCCTGCCGGGGTGTGGACGCCGCCTAGCGTTCCGGTCGTCGATGTTCCGCGAGGCACGGGGGCCGAGGATGACCGAGGAGCCGATCACCGTACGACCCGACGCGCTGCGCCGGGCGGCGAGCGCGCTCGGCGACGACGCGTACCGGCTGGGGCACGGGCTGGCCGGGGTGGCCGGGCTGGTGGTGCCGGCCCCGGAGTGGGCGGCCGGGGCGGCCCTGACCGGGCTGGAGTCGGCCGTGCACGCCTGGTTCGGTGCGCTCGGCGCCCGGGTGGCCGCGACGGCCGGTGCGGTGCGGGCGGCGGCCGAGGCGTACGAGTCGGTGGACGACCGGGCGGCCGGCCGGCTCGCCGCCCTCCCCCGGTGACCGCGCCGGCCCGACCGGCGGCGGGCGGAGCCGGGTCGGCACCACTGGCGGCCGGATCCGCGCCGGCACCACCAGCGGTGGGCCGAGCGGGCCCGACCGGCCGGCCGGCGCATCCCGCCGAGCGGGCAACGGGCCGAGCCGGGCCGTCCGGGCGGCCGGCGCACCCCGCCGAGCGGGCGCCGGCCGTGGGATACCGGCAGCTCTGGGCGGTCGACCCGGGTGCCTGGCGGGCCGCCGGGGCGGCCTGGCGGGGGTTGACCGACCGGGTCGGGCGCCGGGCCGACGAGTTGTCCGCCGGGGCGGCGGCGCTGCGCGCCGACTGGTCGGGCGGCGCCGGCGGGGCCGCCGACGCCCGGCTCGCGGCGCTGCGCACCGAGCTGACCACGGTCTGCCCCGCCCTGATCGAGGCCGATCAGGTGCTGGCCGAGTTCGCCGGTCGGCTGGGGGCGGCGAAGGCCCGGCTCGCCGCCGCGGTGACGCGCGCGGACGGCGCCGGGCTGCTGGTCGACCGACGGGGGCGGGTCGCCGCCGATCCCGCCCGCGCGCCGGCCTCCCCACGGTCGGGGCAGGTCGCGGCCGGGGTGGGCGCGGCGATCCGGGAGGCGCTGGCGCTGGCCGGGGCGGCCGACAGGGAGGCGGCCGACCGGCTGGGAGCCCTGTCCGCCGCCGCCCGGTCGACGTGGGTCGCCCCGCCGCCACCCGGCCGGCCTCCGCCCGGCGCCACCCCGGCCGCGGTGCGGGCGTGGTGGGCCGGGCTCACCCCCACGCAGCGGCGGTGGCTGGTGGCGCACGAGGCGGCGCTCGTCGGGCGCCTCGACGGGGTGCCGGTGGCCGCCCGCGACCAGGCCAACCGCCTGCTGCTCGGGGCGCGGCGGGAGGAGTTGCTCGCCGCGCGGCGCCGGCTGCTGGAGCGGGTGCCGCGCAGGCCGGTCGAGCTGGCCGGGCTGCTGCGGGTCGAGCGGGCACTGGCGGGGCTGGACGCGCTGACCGGGCGCCTGGCCGCCGGCGAGGCGCCCCGGGCGTACCTGCTGGGGCTGGGCACCGCCGGCGAGGGCCGCGCGGTCGTGGCGCTGGGCAACCCGGACCGGGCGGCGCGGACGCTGACGTACGTGCCGGGGATGACCGCCGGCCTGGGCGACGTGCCCGGCGAGCTGGGCCGGGCGGCGCGGGTGCTGTCCCGCTGCGCCGCCATCGCGCCGGAGGAGGAGACCGCCGCGGTGCTCTGGCTGGACTACGACGCCCCCGACTTCCTGCACGAGGCGGCCTGGCCGGGGCAGGCCCGGGACGCGGGCCCGGCGCTGCACCGGTTCCAGGAGGGGCTGCGGGCGACCCACGACGGGCCGCCGGGCCGGCAGACCGTGCTGGGCCACAGCTATGGCTCGCTGGTGGTCGGCACGGCCGCCCGCGACCACGGGCTGGCCGCCGACGCGCTGGTCTTCGTCGGCTCGCCCGGGGTGGGCGTCGCGCACGCCGCCGAGCTGGGCCTGCCACCCGGGCAGGTCTGGGCGAGCACCGCGCCGGACGACGTGATCCGGCTCGCCCGGCCGCCGGACGAGCTGGCCCGGCAGGCCCTGCTCGCCGCGTCGCCGCTCGGTGTGGCCGCCCGGCTGGCCGGCGGACCGGAACGCGAGCTGTGGTTCGGCCAGGACCCGGCCCACCCGGGCTTCGGCGGGCGCACCTTCCCCAGCGGCCGGCACGGGCACACCGGCTACTGGGCGGCCGACAACCCGGCGCTGGACGGCATGGCCCGCGTGGTGCTCGGCCGTTGACGTGGCGACGCCACGCGGGACCTCCGCGACGAACGGACCCCGGACGGGCGGCGGGTCCCCGGGATTCCGGGATTGGCCGGCGGCGCGGCGGGCGCCCCGCCGCCGGCCGGCGTCACTCGACCGTCACCGACTTGGCCAGGTTGCGGGGCTGGTCCACGTCGTGCCCCCTGGCGGCGGCGATCTCGGCGGCGAGGACCTGCAACGGCACGGTGGTGACCAGCGGCGCGAGCAGCGTCGGCGTACGCGGCACGTAGATCAGGTGGTCGGCGTAGCGGACGACCGCCTCGTCGCCCTCCTCCGCGATCACGATGGTCCGGGCGCCGCGCGCCCGCACCTCCTGGATGTTGGAGACCACCTTGTCGTGCAGCATGCCCCGGCCGACGGGCGACGGCACGATGCAGATCACCGGGGTGCCCTTGTCGATCAGGGCGATCGGGCCGTGCTTCAGCTCGCCGGCGGCGAAGCCCTCGGCGTGCATGTACGCCAGCTCCTTGAGCTTGAGCGCACCTTCCAGGGCCACCGGGTAGCCGACGTGCCGGCCGATGAACAGCACGGTCGGCTCGGTCTTGAGGTCGCGGGCCAGCTCGCGGACCGGCTCGATGCGGTCCAGCAGCTCGCGCAGCTTGCCCGGCATCCGGTGGAGCTGCTCGACGACGGCGGCCACCTCGTCGGCGAACTTGATCCCCCGCACCTGGGCCAGGTGCAGGCCGATCAGGTAGCACGCGACGAGCTGGGTCAGGAACGCCTTGGTCGAGGCGACGGCGATCTCGGGGCCACCGTGGGTGTAGAGGACGGCGTCGGACTCGCGGGGAATCGTGGAGCCGTTGGTGTTGCAGATGGCCAGGACGCGGGCCTTCTGCTCCTTGGCGTGCCGCAGCGCCATCAGCGTGTCCATCGTCTCGCCGGACTGCGAGATCACGACGATCAGCGTGGACCGGTCGAGAACCGGGTCGCGGTAGCGGAACTCGCTGGCCAGCTCCACCTCGCAGGGGATCCGGGTCCAGTGCTCGATGGCGTACTTGGCGACCAGGCCGGAGTGGTAGGCGGTGCCGCAGGCGACGATGAAGATCTTGTCGACGTCGCGCAGGTCCTGGTCGCTGAGGCGGACCTCGTCGAGCATGATCTCGCCGGTCTCGGTGAGCCGACCGAGCAGGGTGTCGGCGATGGCCTGGGGCTGCTCCTCGATCTCCTTGAGCATGAACCAGTCGTAGCCGCCCTTCTCGGCGGCCGAGGAGTCCCAGTCGATGTGGAAGTCCTTGCCGCTGGCGGGCTGGCCCGAGAAGTCGGTGATCTCGATGGTGTCGCCGGTGATGAGGACGATCTGGTCCTGGCCCAGCTCCACCGCGTCCCGGGTGTGCTCGATGAACGCGGCCACGTCGCTGGCGAGGTAGTTCTCCCCGTCGCCCCGGCCGACGACCAGCGGCGAGTTGCGGCGGGCGCCGACGACGGCGCCGGGCACCGCGGCGTCGACGGCGAGCAGGGTGAACGCGCCCTCCAGACGCTGGCAGACCACCCGCATGCCGGCGGCGAGCAGCTGCGGGCCCTCGGGGTGCCCGGCGGCGCGCAGGTCGGCCAGTGCGGCGGAGAGCAGGTGCGCCGCGCACTCGGTGTCGGTGTCGCTGCTGAACTGGACGCCGTCGGCCTCCAGCTCGGCGCGGAGCTTCGCGAAGTTCTCGATGATGCCGTTGTGGATCACGGCGACGCGGCCGTCGGGGGCGAGGTGCGGGTGGGCGTTGCGGTCGGTCGGGCCGCCGTGGGTGGCCCACCGGGTGTGCCCGATGCCGGTGGTGCCGTCCCCGATGCCGATGGGGCTGGCCGCGCAGGACGTCGGGTCCTCGGCGGCCCGCTCGGAGAGCACCTTCTCCAGGTTGGCCAGCTTGCCCGCCTTCTTCTCGGTCAGCAGCTCGCCGTCGCAGACGATGGCGACGCCGGCCGAGTCGTAGCCGCGGTACTCCAGCCGCCGTAGTCCGTCGAGCACGATTCCGAGCGCCGGGCGCGCGCCGGCGTAACCCACGATTCCACACATGTCCCGCAGCCTAACCCAGTTTCGCTCATCGCGTGTGCGCGAAAGCCGGGTAAACGATCACCGAATTTGAGCGATCGGGTAACGGCCGGGATCCGGGAGGACAAATGGCCGCCCCCCGTACGCCGGGGGCGAAACCGGCACGAGAAGTGGCTTGCCCGCGTCGGCCGCGTACGGCACCCTGACGGCCGCGCGCGGCCGAAGACACCATCACCGGCGGCGCGTGGCGACTGACCTGCGCCCCATGAGGACGTACCCGCCCGCGCCGTGAGGACCGACCGGCAGCCGGCATCGGATCGACGCCTGCCCGTCTAGAGTGAGCCGCCGGTCCACAGCGTGATCAACCGGCGACCAACCTGGACCCTTCGCGGCCGCCCCGCCCGCCTTCCCGGAGCACAGCCATGTCCCACGCCACGCCGTCGCCCGAGCCGACCCCGCCGGCAGGCCCGTCCGCACCCGATGCGGCCCCCGCCGGCCCGCGTGCGTCGGGCAAGCGCTCTCCCACGGTGGACCTCGGCGTCGCCGCCGGCGCCGTCGTCGTCTTCGGCATCTGCGCCTGCCTCGGCCTCGCCGACCGCCTTGTCAGCACCGTCGACGAGGGCGACCCGGACCGCCCGCTCGCCCACCTGCCCTACCCGTACCAGCAACCGCCTGGCGGCGGGTGGCCGACGGCCGAGCCGGCCCCGACGACCCCGCCAGCCACGCCGGCACGGACCGTCGCACCGGCACGGACGCCCTCCGACGGGCCGGGCACGGTCACCGTCGTCTACGAGGTGACCGGCCGCGGGCCAGCCGACGTGGAGTACTACGACGCCAACGGTGACTTCGTCCAGACCGAAGGGGTCACCCTGCCCTGGCGGATGCGGTTGCGCGCACACGACGCCGAGCGGGTGATGGTGCTGGCCACCGGCCCCGACCGGAACAGCGCGATCGGCTGCCGCATCACCGTCGACGGCCGGGCCGCAGCCGAGGACGGCGGCCGGTGGCAGGTCACCTGCAACAAGGGGACGACGGGTTGAACCCGGGCCGGGAGTCCGTAGGCTGGCGGGCGTGACCACCACCGCCGATGTCGACCCGCTGGTGGCGCGGATGCGCGCGTTCGGGACGACCGTCTTCGCCGAGATGTCCGCCCTGGCCGTCCGTACCGGCGCGGTCAACCTCGGCCAGGGCTTCCCGGACACCGACGGGCCGGCGGAGATGCTCGCCGCGGCGGCCGAGGCGCTGCGCACCGGGCAGAACCAGTACCCGCCGGGGCCGGGCGTCCCGGCGTTGCGCGCGGCGCTGGCCGCGCACCAGCGCCGGTTCTGGGGGCTGGAGTACGACCCGGACGGCGAGATCGTGGTGACGGCGGGCGCCACCGAGGCGATCGCGGCGGCGGTCCTCGGGCTCTGCGAGCCGGGCGACGAGGTGATCTGCTTCGAGCCGTACTACGACTCGTACGCCGCCTCGATCGCGCTTGCCGGCGCGGTCCGGCGCCTGGTCACGCTGCGTCCCGCCGCCGACGGCCGGTACGCCTTCGACCCGGCGGCCCTGCGCGCCGCGTTCGGCCCACGCACCCGGCTGGTGCTGTTGAACTCGCCGCACAACCCGACCGGCAAGGTGTTCACCCCCGACGAGCTGGCCCTGGTCGCCGAGCTGTGCCGGGAGCACGGCGCGTACGCGGTGACCGACGAGGTGTACGAGCACCTGGTCTTCACCGACGCCGCCGCCGGCCACGTGCCGCTGGCGACCCTGCCCGGCATGCGCGAGCGGACGCTGCGCATCTCCTCGGCCGGCAAGACGTTCTCCTGCACCGGCTGGAAGGTCGGCTGGGTGAGCGGGCCGGCGGCGCTGGTCTCGGCGGTGCTGCGGGTGAAGCAGTTCCTCACCTTCGTCAACGCCGCGCCGTTGCAGCCGGCGGTCGCGGTGGCGCTGGCCCTGCCGGACGACTACTTCACCGGCTTCCGGGACGGCATGCAGGCCCGCCGGGACCAGCTCGTCGGCGGGCTGACCGACGCCGGGTTCGAGGTGCTGGCACCGGAGGGCACGTACTTCGTCACCGCCGACGTCACCGCCCTGGGCGGGCGCGACGGCGTGGAGTTCTGCCGGTCGCTGCCCGAGCGGTGCGGGGTGGTCGCCGTCCCGACCCAGGTCTTCTACGACGACGCCGACGCCGGTCGCCGGCTGGTCCGCTTCGCCTTCTGCAAGCGCCCGGAGGTCCTGACCGAGGCCGTCACCCGGCTGCGTCGGCTCACCGACACGCGGTGACCGGCGCCTGCGCCTGACCGTCAGCCGGCGGCGCGGGTCGGGCCGCTCCCCCGCTTCGCCGACGTCCCCTCCGAGCGGGGCGCCCGGAGCCTGGCGACCATCGCGCCGCCGTCGGCGAGCAGCACCCCCTCGGCGTCGTCGACGAAGGCCAGGTCGGCCTCGACGTGCCGACTCGCCGCCGAGAGCAGCAGGCCGACCACCGGATCGTCGGCCCGGCGGCGCAGCCCGTCGAGGTTGCGCAGCTCCCGCATCAGGTGACCGCGTTGGTTGCCGAGCACCGTCCGCACGGTGGCCGGGTCGCCGGACCGGGCCGCGGCGGTCACCTTGAGGAAGAAGTCGTCCCGGAACCCGCCGCTGCGCGGGCTGGGCTCGGCGAGCCAGCGGTCCAGCTCGGCCCGGCCGTCCGGGGTGATCTCGTAGACCACCCGGTCGGGCTTGACCGGCTGGGGATGCCGTTCGGCCACCACCAGGCCGTCCCGGGAGAGCCGGTCGAGGATCTGGTAGAGGTGCCCGATGTTGAGCGGGCCCCACTGCGGGCCGACCGCCTCCTCAAAGGCGCCCTTCAGCTCGTAGCCGTAGCTGGGGCCGCCGGCGAGCAGGGCCAGGACCGCGTGCTGTATCGCCACCGTCTCCTCCGATCCGATCCGGACTGGCCCACCCCGGCGGGCCTTGCATTGTCACAATGTATCGCGCACAGTGTGTTCAGCACACGGGGAGGCGCGACATGCTCAACATCGTCTGGAAGCAGCTTCGCGGCCGTGCGGGACGGTCGGTGGCGCTGCTGGTCGGCGTGCTGGTGGCGACCACCGGCTTCGTCGTCCTGACCGGCGCCACCACCACCTCACGACTCGACGTCACCGGGGCCGTCGAACGGAACACCGAGGCCGCCTACGACATCCTGGTCCGCCCGAAGGGCGCCCGCACCCCGCTGGAGGCCGAGCGCCGGCTGGTCCAACCCAACTACCTCTCCGGCCTCTTCGGCGGCATCACCGCCGCGCAGTACGACCAGGTGAAGGCGGTAACCGGGGTGGACGTCGCCGCCCCCATCGCCATGCTCGGCTACTCCACCGCCCCCGTGCCGACCCCGCTGGACCTGACCGGGGCGGTGGACCGGTCGCTCGACCGGCAGGTCATCCGCGTCGATCCCCGGTTCGTCGCCGAACGCGGCCTCTCCGGCGCGCCGGGCCGGCCCCGCTACGTGTACGTCACCACCCACCCGTTGATCTACCCCCGCACGGACGTATCCCTCTCCAGCGACTCCACGCCGTACACCGACGGGCGCAGCTATCCGTGGGCCGACACCTGCGGTCCCTCGCCGCGCGAGGTGCTGCCCGACGGCCGCACCCGGCCCGTCTGCGACCCCCGGTACGCCCTGGGCAGCCCCGGCGCGTACTCCGAGCGCGAGGAGTGGTCGCTGGTGGCCGTGCGGCTGCTCCCCGACGGCCGGTTCGAGGCCGGCCGGGGCGTCTTCCCCGACAGGGGGATGGGGCCTTCCTCCACCTCGGACCGGCTGCGGATCGCGGTCAGCCTGACGGTGCCGCTCCTGCTCGCCGCCGTGGACCCGGCCGCCGAGGACCGCCTCGTCGGCCTGGGCGGGGCGGTGGTCGACGGGCGGACGCTGGGCCCGGACGACACCACGACCGTCAAGCGGACCGGCTCGGCGGAGATGCTCAACGTGCCGGTGCTCGCGACCAGCACCCCCTTCGTCGATGAGGAGCTGCGCGCCAGCTTCACGCGGCTGCCCGCAGCCCGACCGGCCGGCGTCGAACTCGACGAGCTGGAGCGGGCCCTCCGGCGCGGCCCCGAGCTCGCCGCCGGCGAAGCCCGGCACGACGTGGCCGCCGGCTGGCGTACCCAGCTCGCCACGGGCCTCTCCCCGGCCGGCTGCTGCTTCGGCCAGCTCCAGGCGATGGTCCAGGCGGGGCCGACGCGGTACGACCGGCTGCCCGACGGCACGCTGCGGGTCGGCGCGCTCCCGGCGGCCGATCCGGAGGTGTACGGCGACCAGGTCACGTTCAACCCCTTCCCGCGCCCCTGGCTTGCCGAGGACACGGGGGCGCGGTCGCTGCGCAAGCTCCCGCTGACGGAGGGCGCACCGGGTAACTTGTACCGGGGCTGGCGGGCCGTGGGGGTCTTCGACCCGGAGAAGCTGACCGGCTTCAGCGACCTCGGGCGGGTGCCGCTGGAGACGTACGAGCCGCCGTCGGCGCAGGGCGCGGACGCCCGCAGCCGGGACGCCCTGGGCGGTCGTCCGCTGGAGCCGGGCGGCAACCCCGCCGGTCATTTCTCCGCCCCGCCGCTGCTGCTGACCAGCCTGGACAGCGTGCCGACGCTGCTGGCGGGGGGCGGCAGTCCACAGGCGAAGGCCCCGATCAGCGCGATCCGGGTCCGGGTCGCCGACGTGGGCGGCTACAACGAACGCGCCGCCGAACAGGTCCGGCTGGTCGCCGAGCGGATCGCCCAGGTCACCGGGCTCGACGTCGACATCACGCTCGGTTCGTCCCCCACCCCGCAGGCCGTGGAGCTGCCCGCCGGGTCGTTCGGCCGGCCGGCGCTGCGGCTGACCGAGAACTGGTCGGCACTCGGGGTCGCCTCGGTGATCACGAAGGCGGTGGACCGCAAGAGCGTCGCACTCTTCGTGCTGGTGCTGGTGGTCTGCGCGCTCTTCCTCGGCAACGCGGTCGCCGCCGCCGTCCGGGACCGGCGGGGCGAGCTGGCGGTGCTCGCCTGCCTGGGCTGGCCGGCCCGGCGGATCGGCGCGCTGATCCTCGGCGAGGTCGCCGCCCTCGGGCTGGCGGCCGGGCTGCTCTCGCTGGCGCTGGCGGTCCCGCTCGGGGCCGGGCTCGGCATCGACGTGGGGTGGCGGCGGGCGGCGCTGGCCGTACCGGTGGCGCTGCTGCTGGCGCTGGTCGCGGGCCTGACGCCGGCCCTGCGGGCCGCGCGTGCCCACCCGGCCGCCGCGCTGCGCCCGGCGGTGGCGACGGCGCGCTGGGTACGCCGGCCGCGCACCCTGGCCGGCCTGGCCCTGGCCAACCTGGCCCGCACGCCCGGCCGCACCCTGCTCGGGGCCGGTGCCCTGGCCATCGGGGTGGCCGCGCTGACCCTGGTCGCCGCCGCCGGGTACGCGTTCCGCGGCGCCATCGTCGGCAGCCTGCTCGGCGACACGGTGTCGCTGAGCGTGCGCGGCGCGGACACCATGGCCGCCGTCGCGACGGTGCTGCTCGGCGCCGCCGCGGTCGCCGACGTGCTCTACCTGAACATCCGGGACCGGGCCGCCGAGCTGGCCACCCTGCGCGCGGTCGGCTGGAGCGACGCCGCGCTGGGCCGCCTGATCGGGTACGAGGGGCTGGCCCTCGGACTGCTCGGCGCGGTCACCGGCGCCGGCCTCGGGCTGGCCGGGGCGGCCTGGCTGGTCGGCGCCCTGCCCGGCACGTTGGTCACGGTCGCCGCGCTGGTGGCGGTGGCCGGTGTCCTGGTCACCTCGATGGCCGCCCTGGTCCCGGCCGCGCTGCTGCGCCGGCTGCCGACCGCACGACTGCTCGCGGAGGAGTGACGATGGAGACGACGACGGTGGGCAGCACGGTCCGGGTCGCCGGGCTGGTCCGACGGTTCGGGGCCGGCCCGCAGCAGGTGACCGCGATCGACGACGTGTCCGTGGAGATTCCGGCCGGGACGGTGGTGGCGCTGACCGGGCCCAGCGGCTCCGGCAAGTCCACGCTGCTGCACATGATCGGCGCGATCGAGCAGGTCGACGGCGGCACCGTCACGGTGGACGAACTGGAGATCACCGGGCTCGGCCGGTCGGCCCTGACCCGGTACCGGCAGCGGGTCGGCTTCGTCTTCCAGCGCTACCACCTGCTGCCCGCGCTGACCGTGCTGGACAACGTGATCGCGCCGGTGCTGCCCCGCCGGGGGCGGGCCGACCACGCCGCCCGGGCCCGGGAACTGCTCGACGCGGTGGGCCTGGCCGGGCGGGAGCGGGCCCTGCCGGCCCAGCTCTCCGGCGGTCAGCAGCAGCGGGTCGCGATCGCCCGGGCGCTGATGGGCTCCCCCGGGCTGCTGCTGGCCGACGAGCCGACCGGCAACCTCGACTCGACCACCGGCGGGCAGATCCTCGACCTGCTGCTGGACCTGCGCGAACGGCACGGCATGACGATCCTGCTCGCCACCCACGAGCGGGCGGTGGCCGCCCGGTGCGACCGGCTGATCCGCCTCGGCGACGGGCGGATCGTCGAGGACGTGGACCTCACCGACGGCGAGGACCCGGCGGCCACCTTCCGGCGCGCCGCGGGCCTGCGCCTGTAGACCGGCCGCCGGCAGCCGCCTCTGGCGGAGGGCTCAGGCCGGTTCCCGACCGCCCGGGAAAGGCGACGCCCGGGCCCGCCACAGGCGGGCCCGGGCCGAAGAGAGAGGTCAGGCGGTCGGGCTGGCGACGCGCACCGCGCCGGCGATGCGCTCGGCCGTCTCGCGGGCGACGTGCTCGGTGGCGGCCTCGACCATGACCCGGACCAGGGGCTCGGTGCCGGACGGGCGGAGCAGCACCCGGCCGGTCTCGCCCAGCTCCGCCTCGGCCCGCTCGACCTCGGCCCGGACGGCGGGCGCGGCCGCGCCGACCGTACGGTCGCCGACGGGCACGTTGACCAGCACCTGCGGCAGCCGGGTGAGCACGCCGGCCAACTCGGCCAGGGACTTGCCGGTCGCCGCCATCCGCGACATCAGGTGCAGCCCGGTCAGCACGCCGTCGCCGGTGGTGGCGTACGCGGGCATCACGATGTGGCCGCTCTGCTCGCCGCCCAGCGCCAGCCCGGACGCCCGCAGCTCCTCCAGCACGTACCGGTCGCCGACCTTGGTCTCGACCAGCCGGATGCCCTCGCGGGACATCGCCAGGCGCAGGCCCAGGTTGCTCATCACGGTCGCGACCAGCGTGTCCTGCGTCAGCGTGCCCGCCTCCCGCATGGCGAGGGCGAGGATCGCCATCACCTGGTCGCCGTCGACCTCGTCGCCGTCGGCGGTCACCGCGACGCACCGGTCGGCGTCGCCGTCGTGCGCGATGCCCAGGTGCGCGCCGTGCTCGACCACGGCGGCCCGCAGGGCCTCGATGTGGTTGGAGCCGCACTCGTCGTTGATGTTCAGGCCGTCGGGCTCGGCGTGGATGGCGACGACCTCGGCCCCGGCCTCCCGGTACGCCACCGGCGCCACCTCGGCGGCCGCGCCGTTGGCGCAGTCGACCACGACCTTGATCCCGTCGAGACGGTGCGGCACGGTGCCGACCAGGTGCTGCACGTAGTGGTCGGCGCCGTCGAGCAGGTCGTGCACCCGGCCGACGCCGGCGCCGATCGGCCGCTCCCAGGCGGTGGTGGCGTTCGCCGCGACGGCCGACTCGATCTGCATCTCGATCTCGTCGGGCAGCTTGTGCCCGCCGGCGGCGAAGAGCTTGATCCCGTTGTCGGGCATCGGGTTGTGCGAGGCGGAGAGCATGACGCCCAGGTCGGCCTTGGCCTCGGCGGTGAGGAACGCCACGGCCGGCGTCGGCAGCACGCCCACCCGCACCACGTTGGCGCCGGCACTGGTGAGACCGGCCACGACGGCGGCCTCCAGCATCTCGCCGCTGGCCCGGGTGTCGCGGCCGACCACGGCGAGCGGGGGATGGCTCTTGTCCGACTCGGCGAGCGTGTGCGCGGCGGCGACCGCCACCGCGAGCGCCAACTCGGGCGTGAGATCCGCGTTCGCCCGCCCGCGTACGCCGTCCGTGCCGAACAACCGACCCATACCCGACAACCTCCGATGAAACGGTCCAGGGAAAGGCGAACGGCCGGGCCGCCTCCCGTCGAGGGGAGGCGACCCGGCCGTTCGTCAGAAGTACAACGTGCCGCTGAAGGTCAGCGCTTCGAGTACTGGGGAGCCTTACGGGCCTTCTTGAGGCCGTACTTCTTGCTTTCCTTGACCCGGGCGTCCCGGGTGAGGAAGCCGGCCTTCTTCAGCGCCGGGCGGTCGTCCGGCTCGCTGACGATCAGAGCCCGGGCGATGGCCAGCCGGAGCGCGCCGGCCTGACCGGTGGTGCCGCCGCCGCGCAGGTTGGCGATGACGTCGAACGCCTCCGGCTTCTCGGCGGTGACCAGCGGGTCCTTGATCAGCTGCTGGTGCACCTTGCTCGGGAAGTAGGCCTCGAGGTCCCGACCGTTGCAGGTGATCTTGCCGGTGCCCGGCACGATGCGGACCCGGACGATGGCCTCCTTGCGGCGACCCACGGTCTGGATCGGCCGGTCACCACGAGGCGCGCGGGCGACGGGCGCCGGCGCCTCGGTGGCCTCCTCGGGGGCAACCTCGGTGGCGGTGATGTCGGTCATGCTGATTCCTTCGCCCGCGCTCACTGCGCGATCTGCTTGATCTCGAACGGCACCGGCTGCTGCGCGCCGTGCGGGTGCTCGGCACCGGCGTAGACCTTCAGCTTCTTGATGAGCTTACGGCCGAGCTTGTTGTGCGGGAGCATCCCCTTGACGGCGAGCTCGATGGCCCGCTCGGGACGCTTGGTCAGCAGCTCGTCGTAGCCGACCTGCTTCAGACCACCCGGGTAACCGGAGTGGCGGTAGGCGATCTTCTGCTGCCGCTTGTTGCCGGTCAGCGCCACCTTGCCCGCGTTCACGATGACGACGAAGTCGCCCGTGTCGACGTGCGGCGCGAAAGTCGGCTTGTGCTTGCCGCGCAGCAGCGTGGCGGCGTGGGTGGCCAGGCGGCCCAGCACGACATCAGAGGCGTCGATGACGTGCCACTGACGCTCGATCTCACCCGGCTTCGGGCTGTACGTACGCACAGGTATACCTTGTCTCGTCGTCGGTCTGGGGTCGCGCGCCGAGGTTACCGGGCGCGCACGAACGACCAAGCGTACCTCAGGCGGCACGCCTCTGGATGTCGTACAACAGCAGGCAACGATACCCGCCGCCCCGTCGGCAGGTCAAAACGGGGTACCGCCCCGCCTGACCCGCCACGGAGCATGGCCGGGGTCACACCCCGACCAACCGGCGCGGGCCCGGCCGCAGGTAGACCGACCAGGTCACCCCGAAACACGCGGCGTACGCCACGACGAAGGCGACGTACGCCGCGTCCGCGCTGCCCAGGGTGAGGAACGACTGCCGGAAGGCGATGTTCACCAGCACCCCGCCGGCGGCCCGACCGCCCCGGCGATGCCGATCAGCGCCCCGGTCATCCGCCCGGCCCAGCACTGGGCGACCGCCGCGTCCCGCCGGCCGGCGTCCACCGCGGAGGCCGCCCGGGCCCGGAAGATCGCCGGGATCATCTGTACGGCGACCCTCCTCGTCGGTGTGACCTGGAGGGACGCCAGGAACCGGGGATTACCCCGCGGTGCCCGTCGCGGGTCGGGCCGGAAACGAGGAGCGCACTTCGGCCGGGCCGCGCCGGTGAGATGTCAGAGCTGTTGCAGGATGCGCAACGCCCGGCCGACCCGGAGCATGGTCTCGGTGTCAGCGACGTCCACGCACTCGGTGAACCACTTCTTCATCGGCGAGGAGAGCCGGTCGGGCATCACCACGTAGGCGCCCATCGGCACCGCCAGGGGCGAGTCGCGCAGCAGCGCCTCCTCGACCACCTCGGCCACGATGACGATCGGCACGTCGGTGGAGTTGTAGACGTCGGAGCTGATCACCAGCCCGAGCCGTTCCCGGGCGCCGTCGATGCGCCAGACCTCGCCCCTACGCAGCACGCGGGCGCCCGCCGAAGAGCACGTCGTCGACCATGCCGACCTCGCGGGCGTCGGCGAGGGCGGCGGATTCGAGGTCGAGCCCGGCCCGGCCGACGGCGGCGGCGTGCGCGGTGAAGACCTCGCGCAACGCCTTCTCCCGGGCCGCCTGGTCCATCCACGCCGACAGGGAGAGCCCTTCGCGCTTGGCGAACCGCCGGGCCTCCTCGATCGTCTCGTCCGAGAACGACAGGGTCACCTTGGCAGTCATGCCGTGCAGACTACCCAGCGGTGTGACCAGCAGTCATCCCGCTTGCCGCCAGCCGGCAAACCAGACAAAGCCCCCCAGTCGGCCCATGGCGACCCGTCAGCCGGCTGCCTCGGCGTCGTGCCCGCGTCGGCCGCCGAACACGGCGAAGCGCCACTGCTTGAAGAAGCAGTCGACGTCGGCCAGTCCCGCCTCGGCCAGCCAGCGGCACTGGGCGGCGACCGGCGCCGGTCGGTCGTACGCCATCCGGCCCTCGGCGGCGGCGATCTCCTCGGCGTCGGAGCCCAGCGTGGCGACCTGCGCCAGCCACACCTCGTGGTAGCGCCGGTCGAGTTCCGGGGTCGGACCGGCGACCTGCTCGGCGTTGACGAACACGCCGCCGGGCGCCAGCGCCGCCGCCGCACGCCGGTAGAGCGTTCGCTTGCCGGCGTCGTCGAGGTGGTGGATGGCCAGCGCGCTGACCACCGCGTCGTAGCGACCGGCGGGCAGCGGGTCGGCCAGGTCGGCCGTCACCGTGCGGTGTGGCACCGACCGGGCCCGCAGGTGTTCGGCGGCGACCGCGAGCATGGCCGGCGCGGCGTCGACCAGGGTCAGCCGCACCCCCGGCACCGCCGCCGCGAGCAGCAGCGACAGCAGCCCGGTGCCCGCACCCAGGTCCAGCACCTCGGGGGTACGCCCCGAGGCCAGCGCGGCCCGCAACGGCGGCGCGGCCACCTCCACGGCCGTGCCGTAGAACGCGTCGAAGCAGGGCACCAGCCGCCGGCGTGCCTCGTCGTAGCTGCCGGCCACCGCGTCGAAGACCGCACTCACACCCATGTCGCTACTCCCAAATTCCGGGACAGTTGTCTCATATTGTAAGCGCCGCGATTCGGTCCGCCGCTCCGGTGCGGTGTGAGGGGCTCTTGACAGGACCGAAACAAACGGGACCCGGACCGGAAACCGCCCGCCGGCACGCTTTGCCGACATGACGGACGGTGCACGGGCGACGACCCGACCGGGGCGGACGCCTCAGGAGGTGGCGACGCACTGCCCGTACTGCGCCCTCCAGTGCGGCATGACGCTGCGCGAGGAGGACGGCCGGGTGGCGGTGCTCCCCCGGCAGTTCCCCACCAACCGGGGCGGCCTCCGCCAGAAGGGCTGGACGGCCGCCGAACTGCTCGACCACCCCGAACGGTTGACCACCCCGCTGCTGTCGAGGGGCATCGTCGGCAGCCGGCGACAGGAGGGTGAATGCGCGACGAACTGGCCGGCTTCACCATCGGGGTGACCGCCGACCGTCGGCGGGACGAACTCGCCGCACTGCTCCAGCGGCGGGGCGCCCGGGTGGTGATCGCCCCGGCCCTGCGGATCGTGCCGCTGGCCGACGACACCGACCTGCGCGAGGCCACCCGGGCCTGCCTGGACCGGCCACCCGACATCCTGATGGCCAACACCGGCATCGGGATGCGCGGCTGGCTGGAGGCCGCCGAGGGCTGGGGGCTGGCCGAGCCGCTGCGCGGCGTCCTCGCCGACGCGTACGTGGTGGCCCGGGGCCCCAAGGCGCGCGGGGCGATCCGCGCCGCCGGCCTGCACGACCAGTGGTCACCAGAATCGGAGAGTTGCGACGAGGTGGTCGACCACCTGTGCCGGCGCGGCGTCGCCGGGCAGGTGATCGCCATGCAGCTGCACGGCGAGCGGCAGCCGGAGTGCACGATGGCGCTGGAGGCGGCCGGGGCCACCGTGATCGAGGTGCCGGTCTACCGGTGGGCGGCGCCGACCGACCCGGCCCCGCTGCACCGCCTGATCGACCTGGTCACCGGCCGGCTGGTCGACGCCGTCACGTTCACCTCGGCCCCGGCGGCGGAGGCGCTGCTGCGCGCCGCCGGGGACCGCGGCGACGCGGTGCTGGACGCGTTCCGGCGCGACGTGCTGGCCAGTTGCGTGGGGGCGGTCACCGCGGAGCCGCTGCTGCGGCGCGGGGTGCCGGTCAGCACGCCGTCCCGGGCGCGGCTGGGCGCCCTGGTCCGGACCATCGTGGACGAGTTGCCGCGCCGCACGGTCACCCTGAAGGCGGCCGGCCACCTGCTCACCCTGCGCGGGCACGCCGCCGTGGTCGACGGCGAGCTGCGTCCGCTGGCCCCGGCGCCGATGGCCGTGCTCCGAGCACTGGCCCACTCCCCCGGCCGGGTGCTGTCCCGGACCGCGCTGTTACGGACACTGCCGCGCGGCGCCGACGAGCACGCGGTGGAGATGGCGGTCGCCCGGCTGCGCGCCGGGCTGCGGGCGCCCCGGGTGGTGCAGACCGTCGTCAAGCGCGGCTACCGGCTCCGGGTCGACTGACGCGGCAGGGCGGCCCCTGCCGCCCGCACCGGGGCGGCCACGGGCACCGTCCAGCCGTGGACGTTCTCAGCCGACCCGAGCCGGGAAGCCGCGGCCGTGCTCGGACTGGAGGCGGATCATGGCGTGCTCCACGACGGTCACCAGCACCTGCTTGACCGACTCCCGGTGCCGGGCGTCGGTCAACACCAGCGGCACGTCCGGCGAGATGGCCAGCGCCTCCCGGACCTCCTCCAGCTCGTACTGCGGCGCGCCGTCGAACCGGTTCAACGCCACCACGTACGGCAGCCTGCGGTTCTCGAAGTAGTCCAGCGGCGCGAAGGCGTCGGTGATCCGGCGGGTGTCCACGAGGACGGCCGCGCCCACCGCGCCCTTGATGATCTCGTCCCACATGAACCAGAACCGGGTCTGGCCGGGCGTGCCGAAGAGGTACAGGATCAGGTCCTCGGCCATGGTGATCCGGCCGAAGTCCATGGCGACCGTGGTGGTCTGCTTCCCCGGCACCTTGGACGGGTCGTCGATGCCAACCCCGGCCGCGGTCATCACCGCCTCGGTTCTCAGTGGGGTGATCTCCGAGATCGCGCCGACCAGGGTCGTCTTGCCCACGCCGAAGCCGCCCGCGACCACGATCTTCGCGGAGATGATTCCCCGGCTCTGGCGGGCCCCGGCGGGGTCATAGCCTGCGAAGTCCACTTAGCACCCTTCCAAGGATTTCCATCCGCTCCTCGAACCCCTCGGCGGGAGCGGCAGTGTGTAGCGTCAGCAGGCTCTCGGCCACCATGTCGGCGACCAGCACCCGGGTGACGCCCAGCGGCATCCGGGTGTACGCGGCGATCTCGGCCAGCGACTGCGCCCGCCCCTCGCAGACGGTGGCGATGCGGTGCTTGTCGTGCCCCGCGAAGCGGGACTCCGCGACCTGGGTGGGGGTGGCCGACAGGACCGCCTCCAGGGCGATGTCCAGCTGCGCCTCGGTGCGACCGCGGGTAACCGCGTACGGCCGTACCAGCGCGCCGCGCGGGTCCGCGCGCCGTTGGTCCATCCGCGATCACCTCCCCTTCCCGGCCGGGCCCTCCTGGCACCGGTCTCCTCGTCCCCTCGTCGACGCGGAGCCCGCGTCGCAACCCGGCTACGACCGCACGGCGTCCCGGGGCAGCGGCACCAGCGCCGCGCCGACCCGCTCGACCAGGAGCGCCATCTCGTAACCCACCTGCCCGACGTCGCAGCTGCGGGCCGCCAGCACCGCCATCGACGAGCCGTCGCTGATCGACATCAGGAAGAGATAGCCGCTGTCCATCTCGATGACCGTCTGCAGCACACCGCCGGCGCTGAACATCCGGGCGGCGCCCTCGGTCAGGCTGACCACGCCCGAGGTGATCGCCGCGAGCTGGTCCGCCCGGTCCGCGGGCAGGTCCCGCGAGGAGGCGAGCAGCAGCCCGTCGGCGGACACCGCCACCACGTGGGCGATGCCCGCCACGCTGTCGGCGAAGTTGGTGAGCAACCAACTCATGTCCTGCATGGCCGCTGGCCTGTTCATCGACTCGTCTCCTTGGTCGAGGTGCTGTTCTGGTCCGTTCCGGCCGCCCGGCCGCGCTGCACGCCGCGGTGGTAGGCCGACAACAGACCTCGTACTTCGTCGGGGGTGCGCCGGCTGCGGTCGCGGCCGCCCTGGGGCTCGATCCCGCCGGGCACGAGCTGCGCCTGCGGCACCCGCTTGGGCAGCCCGGAGCGGGTGGTGCCGGCGGCGGCCGGCTCCGCGGCCCGGCTGGCCCGGGACCAGCCCTCGTCGGCCGCCGTCCGCCAGGCGTCCGCGTCCGCCGCGGGCGCCGCCGGCGGTGGGTCCGCGGCCGGCGTCGCGGGAGGCGTGTCCAGCGTCACGGGCCGCGCCGGGGCCGCGGCCGGGGCCGGCGGGGTGTACGACGGCGGCGGCGGCTGCGCGGGCGGCGGGGTGGCCGTGCTGCCCGGCGTACGCGTGGGCAGCCGTGGCGGGCGCGACTCACCTGTCGTCGGCTGCGCCGCGGCCGGCTGGGCCGAGGCCGGCTGGCCGGCGGCCGGCTGGGCCTGCGGCGACTGGCTGAAGTCCGGGCGGGCGAAGATGGCGGTGGCGTCGTTGCCGTGCGAGCGGAACCACACCGCCTCCATCTCGCGGAAGATGGGCGCCTCGGCCGGCAGTTCGGCGCGCGGGGTGATCGGCGCGGCCGGGGTGATCGGCGCGGCCGGGGTGGTCGGCGCGGCCGGGGCGGTGGCAGCCAGGTTGGCCCCGAGGCCACGGCCCGCACCTGCTCCGAATCCGCTCGCCGCGGCGGGACCGGCCGGCAGCGGGGTGGTGGCCGGCTGGCCGGCGACCGGGCCGGCCGGCAGCACCGGCGCGGACGGCGCGGCGGCCTCCGCCGCGGGGACGCGCTTGGGCAGCGGCTCGACCGCGGGGTAGGCGACGGTCGGCGTGCCGACCGAGACCCCACCGCCGGTGAAGGTCGGCTGGGCCGGCGTCGCCGGAGGGGCCGACGGCGTCCCGGTCAGGCCGCCGGCCTGCACCGGCGACGCGGCGTCCCGCGCCTGCTCGGGCGCCTGCCACGGCGCCGGCGCGGACCGCCACTGGTCGGTGAGGGTGGCGGTACGCCCCGTTCCGGCGAGCGGCTCGCCGAGACCGACGGGGGTGAGCGGCGTCTGCTCGACGGCGAGCGGCTGCCGGGGCCGGGTGATCTGCTGGTCGCGGCTGGGGAGCTGCGGCAGCACCACCGTCGCGGCGGGGAGCGTCACCTGGGCGACGGTGCCGCCCTCCACGTTCCGGCGCAGCTCCACCCGGATGCCGTAGCGGGAGGCGAGCCGACTGACCACGGCCAGACCCATCAGCCGGAACGCCGCGACGTCGACGCTCGGCGGGGCCGCCAGCCGGCGGTTCAGCGAGTCCAACTGCTCGTCGGTCAGGCCGAGGCCCCGGTCCTCCACCTGGATCAGCACGTAGTCCCGGATGCGCCGGCCGTCGGCGACCACGGTCGTCGTCGGCGGCGAGAAGCGGGTGGCGTTGTCGAGCAGCTCGGCGACCAGCCGGACCACGTCGTTGACCGCGTGCGCGGCCACCGAGATGTCGGTGTCGACGGTGCCGAACTCGATCCGGTTGTAGAGCTCGACCTCGGACTGCGCGGCGCGCAGCACGTCCACCAGGAGGGCGTCGTCGCGGCGCGGCACGGCCGAGTCGGCGCCGGCCAGGACGAGCAGGTTCTCGTCGTTGCGGCGCATCCGGGTGGCGAGGTGGTCCAGCTCGAAGAGCTGCGCCAGCCGCTTCGGGTCCTCCTCGCCGCGCTCGATCGCGTCCAGCTCGCCGATCATCCGGTCGACCAGGGTCTGACTGCGCCGGGCCAGGTTGAGGAACATCGCCGAGACACTGGTGCGCAGCGCGGCCTGCTCGGCGGCCACGCGGACCGCCTCGCGGTGCACGACGTTGAAGGCGAGCGCCACCTGCCCGACCTCGTCGCGGCTGTTGAGCTGGATCGGGTCGCGCACCTGCCGGACGATCTCGTCGACGCCGCCGTCGCCGACGTTGCCGACGTTCTGGAGCCGCTGCACCGCGTCCGGCAGGTCGTGGTTGGCCACCATGAGGGCGCCCTCCCGCAGCCGGCGCAGCGAGCGGTTGAGCGAGCGGGCCAGCACCACGGCGAGGCTGACCGCGATGACGAGCGTGAGCAGCACCAGCACCGACTCGACGACGGCCTGCCGGATGACGTCCGAGAGGGCCTGGTCAGCCTGGTCGAGCAGCCGGTCCTGGAGCCGGATCTCGGCCCACCGCATGAGGTCGTTGACCGCGCCGACGGCGGCGGTGGCGTCCTGGGCTTTCACCAGCGGGCGCTGCCCGACCGAGCGGGTGATGTCGGCGGCGACCCGGTCGGCGAGGGTCACGGCGTCGCCGGAGACGGTGCTGTCGACGAGGGCGCGCTGGGCCGGGTCGGCGGCCAGGGAGAAGGCGAGCAGCGCCTCCTGCTGGCTGGTCAGGGTGGCGACGAAGGAGGAGAACTGCTCCTCGTCGAGCTGGCCGGCGGTCAGCGCGGTGAAGGCGACCGACTGCTCCTCGGCGACGGCCGCCTTGGCGCGGGCGAACGCGGCGACCGCACGCCGGGCGTCGGCCAGCCGCTCCTCGCCGGGCAACTGGGCTAGCCCGTCGCCGTACGCGACCAGGTCGGTGATGATGACGCCGTAGCGCAGCGCTGCCTCGGCGACCGCCATCTGCTGGCGGTCCAGCACCTTCTGCCGGGTGCCGGCGAGCGTCTCCAGGTGCTCGTCGATGCTCGCCAGCCGGTCCCCGACGGCGGCCGGGACGTCGCCGATGCGCCCGCGCTCCGCCCGGTAGGCGTTGATCCGCTCGTCGGTGCTGCGCACCCGCAGGTTGTAGGCCTCGGCCTTCTGCTGCGGCGTGGCCAGGAAGGCGGACGCCGCCATCCGCTCGGCGTGCAGGTCCTGGGTCATCGCGGAGATGTCGATGGAGAGCGCGGTCAGGGCCCGGGCCTGGGTCGCGTCGTAGGCGCCCTCGCCGACGGAGATGAGCCGGACGGTGGCCAGCGCGATCACCGCGGCGACCGGCACCACCAGGATCAGCGCGAGCTTGGAGCGGATCCGCGCGTCGCGCAGCCGGGGCATGCGCCGGCGCTTCGGCTGCTCCCTCTCGCCGCCGTCGGGCAGGGTCGTCGGTCCGGTGCTCACGACATCGCCTCCGTCGTTTCTTCCACGCCTGCCCCGCCGACTCGCGCCCGGTGCAGCGGACTGCGCCACACGCGGCACGGCCGCGATTTCATCAGAAGCGATCCTGTTTGGGAAGCCGCAGTGGGGAAGGAAACGGTCGGAGGGCACGCATCCCGAGATCCGGTCAACTAATACCTTCAATTCTTCATGCCCGTGAACAGGGCATGTAACTCCAGGGTGGTCGTCCATGTCGGATTAGTAAGCGCTGGCAAACTTCTCGCGGCCCCACCATGTGGGATACGCGTCCCGAAACGCCTCCGACGCCCGCGCTTGACCACAGGGCCCGGCGTTGGCAAGGTTTTGCAGGCTTCGCGCACACCGTACGGCAGACCGATACCGTTCCTCTACTGAGGACGGAAACAACCCGGCGGTGACCGGGCAGCGCCCGGGCCGCATCTGGAGGACTGAGTTGAGCACCATCCGCTCCGCGACCGCCGCGGCGCTCGCATCGGCCGTGCTGGCCACCACGCTCACCGGCTGCCAGTTCGGCGCGGACGAGCAGGACACCAGTCCCATCGTCATCGCGGCGGACCTCGAACTCTCCGGCGCGGCGGCGACCGTCGGCAAGACGTACCAGCGGGCGCTGGAACTGAAGATCGAGCAACTTAACTCCTCGGGCGCGCTGAACGGCCGGAGGATCGAACTCAGGGTGAAGGACAACCGGTCGGACCCGGCCGAGTCGTTGCGCAACATCGGTGACTTCAGCGACGATTCCCAAGTCAGCGCGATCATCATGGGCGGCTGCAACGAATGCGCGGTCGGCGCCGTCCGGGCCATCAACGAGAAGCGAATTCCCACCATTGCGCTCGCCTCGTCCGGCGCGGTGGCCAGCCCGATCGCCGACCGGCGATACGTGTTCAAGCTCGCCCCGAACGCGGCCGACAGCGCCGCCGCCCTCGCCGTCGAGATGCGCCGCAAGGGCGTCAAGACGGCCGGCGTGCTGTACAGCGACGACGACTACGGCCGCGAAGGGCTGGCCGCGCTGCGCAGCGAGTTCGCGAAGAGCGGCATCAAGCCACCGCGCGCGGAGTCGGTCAAGACCACCGACACCGAGGTCGGCGAGCAGGTCAAGACGCTGACCGAGGACGAGCCGGACGCGCTGGTGGTGTGGACCCCGCCGGAGCAGGCGGCGCTCGCCGCCACCGCGGCCCAGCAGGCCAAGTTCAAGGGATCACTCTACTTCGACGCGGCGGCCGCCAGCGATCTCTTCCTCGGCGCCGCCGCCGGGGCGACCGAGCAGGCGACCATGGTCTTCACCCAGACCATGGTGATCGACGACGTCATCGCCACCACCCCGGCGAAGGCGGCCCGCCGGCAGTGGTTCCAGGACTACACCGCCCGGTTCGGCGGCTACAACGGCTCGTCCTCGTTCGCGGCCGACGCCGTGCAGCTCATCGCCGACGCCGAACTGCGCGCCGGCGGCGAGCCCGGCCGGGTCGACCGCGACGGCATCCGCGACGTGCTGGAGACGTCGCAGATGGACGGCCTGTCCGGCCCGATCCGGATGACGCCGGACAACCACTCCGGCCTGATGCCCCAGGCCCTGACCACCCTGGTCGCCCGCAACGGCCGGTGGCGCCTCGCGGGGTGAGGGTGGTGGGGCGGTGTGGCCCGCCGTACCCGGCTCCGGGCGGTCAGGCTTGATCCCTACGCCGGGTACGGCGGGCCACACCTTGGCTGGTCTAGCGGGTGATCGGCTGGTCTAGCGGGTGACCGGTCACCCGTAGACGACGGTCACCGGGCCGACGTGGTGGCCCGGACCCAGGGCAGCGCGAGGCGCTCGACCAGGGACAGGGCGCTGTAGAGCAGGATGCTCATCAGCGCGATCAGCACGATCGCCGCCCAGGCGGTCGCGGTGTCCCCGATGCCGTTGTACTGCAGGATCTGGTAGCCCAGCCCCGGCTTGTCCGAGTAGAACTCCCCGATCACCGCGCCGATCGCCGCCAGCGGCATCGCCACCTTGAGGCCGACGAAGACCTGCGGCAGCGCGGCCGGGAAGCGCACCTTGCGGAACGCCTGCCACCACGAAGCGTTCAGCGACCTGGCCAGCTCGGCCAGGTCCGCCGGGGTGGTGGTGAGACCCGTCGCGGTGGAGAGCACGATGGGGAAGAAGCACAGCAGGAACACCATGGTCAGGATGGGCTTCTCCCCCCAGCCGACCGAGACCACCAGCAGCGGGCCGAGGGCGATCTTCGGCACCGCGTTGACCGCCACCAGCAGCGGCGCGAACATCCGCTCGATGCGGCGGGACGCGGCCAGGGCCATCCCGATCAGCACCCCGGCGACCGCCGAGAGCAGGAAGCCGACCAGCGTCAGCAGGGTGGTCACCCCCAGCGCCGGCAGCAGCACGTCGGCCGACGCGGTCAACGAGTTCCACACCGCCTGCGGCGGCGGCAGGGACGCCGGGTGCACCAGCTCCAGCACCGACGTCACCAGCCACCAGGCGGTCAGTGCGATCACCGCGCCGAGCAGCGGCAGGCCGACGGCCGCCGGGCGTACGCCGGATCGGCGGGCGGCCGCCGCGACCGGCGGCGTGGTGGGCGTCGCCACCCCGGGCGCGCCGGCCGGGGCCGGGACGACGGCCTCGCGCCCCGCCTCGGTGGGGCCGGACCGGGTACCTGTCGTCTCCGTCACAGGTCCTCCTCTCCTGCCGGCCAGGGCCGGCACGCGGCGGGGGTGCGCCCTCCGGTCATCCCGGTGGGTCGCACCCCCGCGGCACTGTCGGCGTCGATCAGGCCTTCGGCGCGAGGCTGAAGTCGATGATCTGGTCGGGGGTGATGTTCTGCTTGAGCTGGCCGGCGCCCTGCAGGATCGCGATGCTCTTGGCCACCCGGCCGCTGTCCAGGGCGCCCAGCTGGGTGCCGGAGTTGCTGGACCGCACGTAGGCGGCCATCAGCTGCAGCTCGGCGGCGGCCGCAGCCACGTTGGCGGCGGCCACGTTCTTCTTCAGAATCTCGCCCGCCTCCTGCGGGTTGGTCAGCGCGTACTCCAGGCCCTTCATCAGGGCCTGCGTGAACCGCTTGACCATCTCCGGCTTCTCCTTGGCGACCTTCGAGGAGGTGATCAGCACGTTGCCGTAGAGGTCCTGCATCACGTTGCTGTAGGGCAGCAGGACCGCCTTCTTCTGGGTCACCGTCTCGATGGTGGGCTGGCCGACGACGAACTGGCCGATGCCGTCCACCGTGCCGGCGGCGAGGGTGCCAATCAGCGCCTGCGCATCACCGTTGACCCAGGTCACCTTGCTGGCGTCCACACCGGCCAGCCGGGCGTACGTCGGGAAGAGGTTGCGGACGACGGAGGTGGGGGTGTCGGCGAGCTTCTTGCCCTCCAGGTCCTTGGGCGACGCGATGCCCTTGCCCTCGACGGTCGCGATGGCGGCCATCGTGCGCTGCTGGATCGCGGCGACCGCGACGAAGTCCTTGGCCTGGCCGTTGCCGAACTGGAGCAGACCGCCGGTGAGGTCGATCGGGCCGAAGTCGGCCTGCCCGCCGACAATCGTCTGGATCACCATGCCGGTGCCCTGGCCCGGCTTGATCTCGACGTCGAACCCGGCCTCCTTGAAGAAGCCCTTCTCCTTCGCGACCCAGGCGTAGGAGTCACGGCCGAAGTTGCCGAACGAGGTGAGGTAGGTCACCTTCTCCAGCGCCCCGCCGTTGCCGCCCTTGGCGTCGTCGCCGGAGTCCGAGCCGCTGCACGCGGAGACCAGGGCGAGGGCGGTGGCCAGCGCGGCTGTGGCGACCGTACGGGTCAGCCTTCTCATCAGTGCACCATGTCCTTTCCGACCGGTACGGCTCGCCGCCGCCCGGTGGGGGTTGTCTGGCGGGCCGGCGGAGGGGTTGCCGGCTCCACCGTCGTGAGGGGATCCATCGCGGGCACAGCGTACGAGAAAACAACCTTTGCGGTGCCAGGCGTACCGGGTTGCGGTACGGACACAACTCGTGTCTGCCCGTGACGGCCCGCCGCCATCCACTGCGGATTGGCCAGGTGATCCACCCCGGACGCTGCGACGCGGAGGCAGGCCGGCTACCCTGTGCCGCGACTGCTGATCGCTGAGTCAGGGAGGCCGCCGGAGATGATCCGCCTGTCCGGGGTGTCCCGCACCTTCGACGGCCGCAGCGGCCGGGTGGAGGCGCTGCGCGGCATCGACCTGCACGTCGCCGAGGGCGAGTTCGTGGCGGTGCTCGGCCGCTCCGGGTGCGGCAAGTCCACGCTGCTACGCCTGATCGCCGGTCTCCTGCCGGTGTCCGACGGCGAGATCACCGTGGCCGGTACGCCGATCACCAGGCCCCGCCGCGACATCGCCATGCTGTTCCAGCGGCCGGCCCTGCTCCCCTGGCGCACGGTGCTGGACAACGTCCTGCTCCCGGTGGAGATCTTCGGCTGGAAGCGGGCGAAGCACCGCGAGCGGGCCCGGCAACTGCTGGACCTCGCCGGGCTGGGCGGCTTCGAGAAGCGGCTGCCGCACGAGCTCTCCGGCGGCATGCAGCAGCGGGTCTCGCTGTGCCGGTCGCTGATCGGCGAGCCCCGGGTGATGCTGATGGACGAGCCGTTCTCCGCACTCGACGCGCTCACCCGCGAGGAACTCTCCGGCGAACTCCAGCGGGTGCACATGGAGTCCCAGCCCACCGTCGTCTTCGTCACCCACTCGATCGACGAGGCGGTGCTGCTGGCCGACCGGGTGGTCGTGCTCAGCCCCCGGCCCGGCCGGATCCGCAAGGTGGTCGACGTGGACATCCCCCGGCCGCGCACCCTCGGCCGCAACGCGCACCTGGCGGACGTCGCCCGGGTCAACGCCGACCTGCACGAACTCCTCATGGAGCGAGACCTGCCGGCCACGGCCGGCGCGGAGGGACGATGAGCATGCGGGTTTCCGTGTTCACGGAGCCGCACCGGGGCGCCACCTACGACGACCAGCTCCGCTTCGCCCGGCTGGCCGAGGCCGGCGGGTTCGAGGGCTTCCACCGCGCCGACCACTACCAGGCGTTGGGCGACAACGCCGGGCTTCCCGGCCCGACCGACGCCTGGCTGACACTGGCCGCGCTGGCCCGGGAGACCACCCGGATCCGGCTCGGCACCCTGGTCACGTCGGCGACGTTCCGCCTGCCCGGCCCGCTGGCGGTGATGGTGGCCCAGGTCGACCAGATGAGCGGCGGCCGGGTCGAGCTGGGCATCGGCGCCGGCTGGTACGAGCGGGAGCACACCTCCTACGGCATCCCGTTCCCCCGGATCGGCGAGCGCTTCGACCGGCTGGCCGAGCAGTTGGAGGTCATCACCGGGCTGTGGCGGACCCCGCCGGGCGAGACGTACAGCTTCACCGGCGACCACTACCGGCTGGTCGACGCCCCCGCGCTGCCGAAGCCCGTGCAGGTGCCCGGGCCGACGGTCATCGTCGGCGGACGCGGCCCGAAGCGCACCCCCGACCTCGCCGCCCGCTACGCCGACGAGTTCAACATGCCGTTCAAGACCGTCGAGGAGACCGCCGAGGCGTACGAGCGGGTGCGGGAGGCCTGCGACCGGGCCGGCCGGGCCGAGTCCGGGCGCGGCCCGCTGACGCTCTCCGCCGGGATCGTGGTCGCGATCGGCCGTACCGACGCCGAGGCACAGCGCCGGGCCGCCCCGCTGCACGCCAAGAGCGCGCTGCCGCCGGAGGACCCGGTGGTCGGCTCGCCCGCGCAGCTCGTCGACCGGATCGGGGAGTTCGCCGCGATCGGCGCCACGCGGGTGCACCTCCGGCTGATCGACCTCGCGGACCTCGACCACCTGGAACTCATCGCCGCCGAGGTGCTCCCCCGACTGGACGGAACCCGATAACCGACGCGCAGCTCGACGGGACCGCGATCGACGCCGACGAGCCGACCGGCGGGGTGGTCTACCGGGACCCGGGCGCCGTGCACATGCTGACCAACGTCGGCGACACGACGTACCTGGCGGGCTGGTCGAGCTGAAGTAACCGCTGGCCAGGCGGCCGACCCCGTTCGCGGCGCGCCGGTGGCGACCTGCCCAACAGGTGCGTAACGTGCCGGACATGGCCTATCGGACCTGGGGCAGACTGCTGCTCACGGCGCTCGGGGTGAGCCTGCTGGCCGGGGCCGGTCAGCTCGGCGTCGCGTTCGGCTTCGGCGTCGTCCGGCTCGCCGGCACCTTCACCGGCGCCACCGTCAACCAGTGGCCGGCCCAGCTCGTCTGGGCGGGCTGGTTCGCCGCCAACGCCGCCGTGGTCGGCGCGGTGCTCACCGAACGCCTCGCCCGCCGGGACGGCATGGTGGCCGGCACCGGCCACCACCTCGCCGTCGCCAGCGGCGCCGCACTGGGCGCGACCGTCGTCGCGCCGCTCTGCATGCAGCCCGCCCGGGCCGCCGAACTCGTCGCGATGGACCCGGTCTGGGCCGTCGGCATCTGCGCCATCCTCGGCGCGCTGGCCGGCGCGGGCGCCGCACTCGCCGTCCTGCTCCGGCCGCCGGTGGGATGGAACATGGCGGCGGTCGCGGGCGCGGTCTGGCTGCTGGCGCTGCTGTCGACGGCGCCGTCGGTCGCCTCGACCGGGCCGCTGCCCAGCGTACGACTCGGGGTGCTGGAGCCGGCCTGGCTCGACGCCGGCGCGGCCCAGCGACTGGCCCTGGTGATCCTGCCCCTGGTGGCGCTGCTCGCCGGCGCGGCGACCGGCGGGCTGGCCCGGTGGCGCGGTCACCCGCCGCTGGTCAACGGCGCGATCGGGGTGGCGGGTCCGGTGCTGGTGGCGTTCGCCTACCTGACCGCCGGTCCGGGCGACGCGACCGACCGCTACCAGCTCACGCCGTACTACGGGGCGCTGTTCGCGGTGGCCGCCGGCGCGCTCGGTTCGGCCGCCGCCGCGCTGCTGCGCTGGCCGCTCGTCACGCGCACCGCCCCCGGCGGCGCCATCGAGCCGACCGACATCCTGCGCCCGCTGCCCGCCGGTCCCGCGCTGCCGCACGCCCCGGAGCCGGCCGCCGGGGCCGACGAGCCGGCGACGGTCGACCTGGCCGACGCCGGGCGCGTCGCCGCCGACCGGCTCGGGGGTACGGACTCCGGCGGGACCGCCGGCGACGACGCCCCGCCGCCCCGAGCCGTCCCGGCGCACTGGGACTGGCCGGCCGACGGCACCACCGTCCCGCCGACACCCGCCGCCGCTCCGGCCCCGACTTCCGTGACCCCGACTTCCGTGGCCCCGGACCGGGCCGCAGGATCGCCCCCGGAGGTTGCGGGCGCGGCACACCCGACCGGGGCACCGGCGACGGCGGACGCGGCGTCCTCTGCCGGATCGCCGGCCCCGCCGGTCGCCGAGGCGGCACAGCCGGCCAGGTCGCGGACGACAACGGATGCGGCGGCCTCTGCCGAGTCATCGGCGGCGACGGATGCGGCGCCATCGGCCGAGCCGCCAGCGGCAACGGATGCGGCGCCATCGGCCGAGCCGCCAGCGGCAACGGATGCGGCGCCATCGGCCGAGTCGCCAGCGGCAACGGATGCGGCGGGATCGCCGGTCCCGGCGGCTACGGACGCGACGGGAGCGGCCGGATCGCCGCCCCCGGTGGAGGCCGTGCCCGCCGCCAGGCGGGACCGCGCCGACGAGGGCGCCCAGGCTCGTACGGCTACGGGCGAGCACCCCACGGTTGCGGCCGAGGCCGCCGCGCCCCCCGCGCAGCCGGCCGTCCCGGCCGCCCCCAAGCCGCGCCGCACCCGCAAGCCCCGGTCGACGAAACAGCCGGCGGCCGCGGCGGCGAACAGCGCCGACCCGACGCCCGCGGTCATCGACTCCCCCGCCGATCCGGCGACCCCACCGGCGGCACCGCGTGCCGGCGCTCAGGCCACGGCACCGACCACCGCCGCGGCAGGGACACGGTCGGCCGGGGCCGACGCAACCGCTCAGACGGCGAGCAGTGCCGCCGGACCGGCCCCGGCCACCGAGGTGGGTCCGGCCACCGAACCCGGCCCCACCACCGAACCCGGCCCCACCACCGAACCCGGCCCCACCACCGAACCCGGCCCCACCACCGAACTCGGTCCAGCCGCCGAAGCGGATCGGATCGACGAAGCGGAGCGGATCGACGGAGCCGCCCCGACCACCGGGGCCGCCGACCTGTTCGGCACGACGTCCGGGGCCGCCTCCCACGTGCCGGATCCGGACGGCAGCGGTCCGCGCGCGGCGCCGCTCCTGCCCACCGACGAGCCGGCGGCTGGTCGGGGCGGCGAGCCGGACCCGGCGCCCCGGCCGGCCTGGCGGCCCGCACCGGCGTGGCCGGCAGCGCCCCGGGTCGGGCCCGACGACGCCCTCGACGCGCCCCGCCCGGCCGCCGCGGAGCCCACGCCCGAGCCGGCGCCCCGGCCCCGACACCGGGCCCCGCTGCCCGACCTGGCCCGGGCGGCGAACTGGGACGCCCTCGCCACCGCGCGACCCGGGGGCCCCGCGCCGGCGCCGGTGGACGCCGCCTCGGGAAACGGGACCGCCGCCGTTGAGGCACCCGAGACGCCGGCCGGCGGCGAGGCGCCGGGCGGCCCGGCCGAGCAGCCCGGGGGCCGGAACCGTGGTCGGCTGGGGCTGTTCCGGCGCAACCGGTCCCGAGCCGAGGACGCTCCGGCGGACCGGGAGTCCGAGCCGCTGACGGCACAGGACGAGGAGTACGTGGACTGGGTCGCCGGCCTGAGCGGCCCGATCGCGGACAACGAACCCGAGCAGGAGCGCGGTCGGCGGTCGTTGCGGTCGACCGGCCGCCACCATCGCGACTGACCCGGACCAACCCGAGCGGCGGCCCGCCCCCGAACCACGGGGCGGGCCGCCGCTTCGGGTCAGGCCAGCGGCAGGTAGACCCGGCCGCCCGAGGAGACGAACTCCTCCGACTTGTCCTTCATGCCGCGCGCCGCGTACTCCTTGAGCTCCTGGGTGATCTTCATGGAGCAGAACTTCGGCCCGCACATCGAGCAGAAGTGGGCCGTCTTCGCCGGCTCGGCGGGCAGAGTCGCGTCGTGGTACGACCGCGCGGTCTCCGGGTCCAGCGAGAGGTTGAACTGGTCCTCCCACCGGAACTCGAACCGCGCCTTGGAGAGCGCGTCGTCCCACGCCTGCGCACCGGGGTGCCCCTTGGCCAGGTCGGCCGCGTGCGCCGCGATCTTGTACGCGATCACGCCGGCCTTCACGTCGTCCCGGTCCGGCAGCCCGAGGTGCTCCTTCGGGGTCACGTAGCAGAGCATCGCGGTACCGAACATACCGATCATGGCGGCGCCGATCGCCGAGGTGATGTGGTCGTACGCCGGGGCGATGTCCGTGGTCAGCGGGCCGAGCGTGTAGAACGGCGCCTCGTGGCACCACTCCTGCTGGAGGTCCACGTTTTCCTTGATCTTGTGCATGGGCACGTGTCCCGGGCCCTCGATCATCACCTGGACGTCGTGCTCCCAGGCGATTTTCGTCAGCTCGCCCAGGGTGCGCAGTTCGGCGAACTGCGCCTCGTCGTTGGCGTCCGCGATCGAGCCGGGGCGCAGCCCGTCGCCGAGCGAGAACGTCACGTCGTAGCGGGCCAGGATCTCGCACAACTCGGCGAAGTTCGTGTAGAGGAAGTTCTCCTCGTGGTGGGCCAGGCACCAGGCGGCCATGATCGAGCCACCCCGCGACACGATCCCGGTGACCCGGTCCACCGCCAGCGGCACGTACGGCAGCAGCACCCCCGCGTGCACCGTCATGTAGTCGACGCCCTGCTCGGCCTGCTCGACGACGGTCTCCCGGAACACCTCCCAGCTCAGCTTCACCGGGTCGCCGCCGACCTTCTCCAGCGCCTGGTAGATCGGCACGGTGCCGATCGGCACCGGCGAGTTCCGCACGATCGCCTCACGGGTCTCGTGGATCCGCTTGCCGGTCGACAGGTCCATCACCGTGTCCGCGCCCCACCGGGTCGCCCAGGTCAGCTTCTCCACCTCCTCCGCGACCGAGGAGGTGACCGCCGAGGTGCCGATGTTGGCGTTCACCTTGACCAGGAACGCCTTGCCGATGATCGCCGGCTCGCACTCGGGGTGGTTGACGTTAAGCGGCAGCACCGCCCGCCCGGCGGCGATCTCGTCCCGGACGAACGCCGGAGCCATGCCCTCCCGGATCGCCACGAACTCCATCTCCGGCGTGACGACTCCCGCCCGGGCGTACGCGAGCTGCGTCGGGCGCTTCCCGTGCGCCCCGGCCAGCGGGGTGCCCGCGCCGCGCACCGGGGCCACGTCCCCGCGCTCGGCGATCCACGGCCCGCGCAACGGCGGCAGCCCGACCTCCGGGTCGGACCCGGGCCCGGAGGTGTCGTAGAGCCGGACCGGCGCGTTGTCGCCGGTCAACTCCACCTCGGCGAAGGGCACCCGGACATCCGGCCGGGACCCCTCCACGTAGACCTTCCGACGTGCCTGCATGACAGCCTCCCGTGTGCTCATGCGGACCACCCGAAGTGGTCCAGCGGGCCGCGTCCCGCGCCCAACTCCCAGTCCCGCCCGCCGGTCAGCGCGCGGAAGACGTACTCCTTGGCGGTGGCGACCGCCGTCGGCACCGGGTCGCCCAGCGCCAGCCGGGCGGCGAGGGCCGCCGAGAACGAGCACCCCGTGCCGTGGTTGTGCCGGGTGGCGACCCGGGGCGCGCGGAGCAGCGTGGTGACCCCGTCGCCGTGCAGCACGTCGACCGCCTCGCCGCCGAAGTTCACGTCGCCGCCGGTCACCACCACGTGCTCCGGCCCGCCGGCCGCCAGCGCCTCGGCGGCGGCCACCATCTCCTCGACCGTGGTCACCGGGCGTCCGATGAGGACCGCCGCCTCCGCGCAGTTCGGCGTCGCCACCCGGGCGTACGGCAGCAGCCGCTCGACTGCGGCGACCGCGCCCAGCCGGCGCCCGCTGGTGGCGACGAGCACCGGGTCGACGACGAGGTGCGGCAGCCGACCGTCCCGGGCGGCGTCGGCGACCGCGTCGGCGATGGCCGGGGTGCCCAGCATGCCCGTCTTGACGGCCCGTACGGCGAAGTCGGCGAGCACGCTGTCGAGCTGCTCGGTGACCGTGCGCGGCGGCAGCGGCAGGACGGCGTCGACGCCCCTCGTGTTCTGCGCGGTGACCGCGGTGATCACGCTGGTGCCATACGCGCCGAGGGCGGCGAAGACCTTGAGGTCGGCCTGGATGCCCGCTCCGCCGCCGGAGTCCGAGCCGGCGATGGTGAGCACGGTGGTGGGTGTCATCGGCCCCCCAGGGTGGTTGGGGTCGGGGGCTGCGGCACGGTGGCGCTTGGGGGCTGCGGCCGACCGTGCCCACTCCGGTCGGTCAGGCTTGATCCCTGCGTGGGCACGGTCGGCCGCAGCCCCGTACCGGAGACCTCCGCGCGGTCCTGCGCGGTACGAGGCGGCGGGGAGACCGCCGACCGGAAGGCGGCGGTCAGCGTGGCGGCGACCTCGGTCGGGTCGTCGGCGCGCATGATCGCGCCGAGCACCGCCACTCCCGCCGCTCCGGCCCCGGTGCAGGCGCGTACCTGCTCGGAGGTCTGCACCCCGCCCAACGCGAGGACCGGCACAGGGCTGGCCTCGATCAACTCCTGGAGCCCCTCCGGGCGCAGAGGTGGGCCGTAGCCGGGTTTGCTGCGGCTGGGGAAGACCGGCGACAGGGTGACGTAGTCCTCGCTGGTGACGCGGCGCAACTCGGCCTCGTCGTGACAGGAGCGCCCGACCAGGCCGAGACGCGGTGGCGGGTACGGGCCGGCCGACGGCAGGTGCACCGCGTCCCCGTCGAGCGGGTCGAGCCCGGCGACGACCAGGGTGCCGCCCGCCTCGGCGAGGATCGAACGCAGGTCGGCGGCGATGGCGGCGCGCTCGGCGCGGGGCAGGTCCTTCTCCCGCAGCACCACCCACCGCACTCCCCCGGCCACCGCCCCGGCGACCACCTCGGTCAACGGCCGCCCCGCCTGCCACCGGTCGGTCAGCAGCACGACGCCGGACGGCCCACGCGGGATCCTGGTACGGAACGGCCCCGCCAGGGGCGCTTCCGCACCAGGATCCGCCGGAACGGGACCGGGGCGGGTCACAGGTCCGGCCGTCCGTCGTCGGGGGTGGATGCCAGCGCGTGGAAGCGGCGGGCGATCCGGCCCGCCCCGTACGCGAGCCGTCCCGCCTCGACCGCGTACCGCATCGCGGTGGCCATCGCCGCCGGGTCGGCGGCCCGGGTGACCGCGCTGGCCAGCAGCACCGCGTCGCAGCCCAGCTCCATCGCCAGCGCCGCGTCGGAGGCGGTGCCGATGCCGGCGTCCAGGATCACCGGCACGTCGACGCTCTGCCGGATCAGCCGGATGTGGTGCGGGTTCGACACGCCCAGGCCGGAGCCGATCGGCGCGCCCGCCGGCATCACCGCGGCGCAGCCGACGTCGGCCAGCCGGCGCGCCAGAATCGGGTCGTCCGACGTGTACGGCAGCACCACGAACCCGTCCGCGACGAGTTCCTCGGCGGCGCGCAGCAGCTCCACCCCGTCGGGCAGCAGCGTGCGCTCGTCGCCGATCACCTCCAGCTTCACCCAGTCGGTGCCGAACGCCTCCCGGGCCAGGTGGGCCACCTTGACCGCCTCGCCCGCCGTGTAGCAGCCGGCGGTGTTCGGCAGCAGCCGCACCCCGCACCGGTCGAGCAGGTCCAGCAGCCCGCCGGCGGTGCCGGGGGCGGTGTCGACACGGCGCAGGGCCAGGGTGACCAGTTCGGTGCCGGAGGCGCGGATCGCGTCCTCCAGCACGCGCAGGTTGGCCGCGCCGCCGGTGCCGAGGATCAGCCGGGACGTGAGACGCACGCCGCCCAGGTCGAGGCTCACCGCGTCACCCGCCCTGGGCGGCGCTGAGCACCTCGACCCGGTCGCCGTCGCGCAGCACGGTCGCCGGCCAGCCGGTACGCGGCACGACCTCCCCGTTGACCGCGACGGCCAAGCCGCGCTGCTGGTCGGTGACCGCGCGGACCAGGTCCGCCACGGTCGAGCCGCCGGGCAGGCTGCGCCCGGCGCCGTTCACCGTCAGTTCCACGTGTGCTCCTCCTCGGGTGCGAAGGCGCCGGACCGGTCGTCGGCGGCCCGGACCACCGGCCCGGCGCTGCCGGCCTGACCGGCGGTGACAGCCGGATCGGCGGTGGCGGCCGGATCGGCGGTGGCGGCCGGCGCGAACCGGTGCGGGGTGAAGGGGGCGAGCAGCGGGTCCGCCGTACCGGTGACGACCAGGTCGGCGACCAGGTCGGCGGTGACGGGGGTGAGCACGATGCCGTGCCGGTGGTGCCCGGTCGCGACGAGCACGCCCGGCCGGCCGGGCAGCGGGCCGAGGATCGGGGCGTTGTCCGGGGTGCCGGGGCGCAGGCCGGCGAGGGTCTCGACGAGGTCGTACTCGGCCAGCTCCGGCAGCAGGTCGACGGCGGCGCGGAGCAGGCGCAGCACCGCCCCGGCGGAGACGTCGGTGTCGGCGCGCTCCTCGACGGTCGCGCCCACCACCACCTCCCCGCTGTCGCGGGGCACGAGATAGACGTGCTCGCCGTCGGCGTACCCCCGGATGACGTGCCGGAAGCCCGGCGCGCCGCCGCCGGGCGCGCGGAGCCGCAGCACCTGGCCCTTCACCGGCCGCACCGGCAGCCCGGTCAGGGCCGCCGCCCCGCAGCCGGCCGCCACCACCGTGACGCGCGCGTCCACGTCGGACAGCCGGCGCACGGCGGCGGGCACCAGCGTGGCACCGGCCCGTTCGGCGGCCGCGCGCAGCGCCGGCACCAGCCGGCGCGGGTCGACCTGGTGGTCGGTGGCGGCGAGCGCGCCGCCGCGCACCCGGGGCGCCAACGCCGGCTCGCGGTCCCGCAGCGCCGAGGGGCGCAGCGGCGTCACCGGCAGTCCGAGGCCCTGCTGGTACGCCCACAGCCGCCGCGCCTCGGCCAGGTCGTCGGCGGTGAGCCCGACCATCAGCGTGCCCTCGGTGCGGTAGCCGACGTCCGCGCCGGTGGCGGCGGTCAGCTCGGCGGCGAAGGCCGGCCAGCGGGCGGCGGAGGCGGTCAGCAGCCCGGTCAGCTCGTGCTCGCCGAAGTACGCCTCGGCGACCGGGGCGAGCATCCCGGCGGCGACGTGCGACGCGCCGGAGCCCGGGGCGGGATCGTGGACGACGACGCGGAGCCCGCGCGCCGCGCAGCGCCACGCGATGCCCAACCCGACCGGTCCCGCCCCCACCACGGCGACGTCCGGCCGGCTCAGCACCCCAGCGCTCCCAGCAGCTCCGCCGTCGCCCGGGCCGGATCGGCCGCCCCGGACAGGGCCCCCACCACCGCCACCCCGTACGCCCCGGCGGCCAGCAGCGCGGGCGCGTTCGCGGCGGTCACCCCGCCGATCGCGACCACCGGCACGTCCACGGCGGCGGTGACGGCGCGCACCCCGGCCGGACCGATCGGTGCCGGCAGGCCACTCTTGGTGCTCGTGGCGTGGCAGGGGCCCACGCCCAGGTAGCTGGCCCCGGCGGCGACCGCCTCGGCGGCCGTCCCCGGCTCGCGGGCGGTGGCCCCGAGCACGGCGGTCGCGCCGAGCACCCGGCGGGCCGCCCCGACCGGCAGGTCCGCCGCGCCGACGTGCCCGCCGGCGGCGCCCACCGCCAGCGCCACGTGCAGCCGGTCGTTGACGAGACAGGAGACGTCGTACGGCGCGCAGAGCGCGACCACCCGGCGGGCCAGGTCGTACGCCTCCCGGTCGGTGGCGTCGTCGGTGACGCGGACCTGCACGACCAGCTCGGCGCGGGCCACCGGAAGGGCGGCCCGCAGCACAGCCAGCGGATCCCGCCCGGGTCGGGTGTCGGTGATCAGATGCAGTCGCCCCAGGGACGGCACGGCAACACTCCTCCCTGCGCCGGCATTACCCGGATCAGGTTCGACGGTCGGGGGCTCTCAGCCCCCCTCTCAGCCCGGTGCACCGGGCTCCCGTGGGTCACTTGCGCGTGTCACCGTACGACGGATCGCCGGATCCGCCAAGGGCGGGACGCGGATTTCACACCGACCGTCCGAAGCCGACGACCGGGGCGACGCGTGACCGACCCGTCACGCGATGCTGTCCGGATGCCCTCCCCCGCCCGGGTCCCGCCCCGGCTCGCCTTCCTGCCGTTCCGCGGCAGCGCCGCGATCGCGCAGGGGCTGCTGACCCGCGCCATGCTGCGCGGTCCGACCTGGCAACGCCTGCTTCCCGACGTGTACGTGCACCGGGACGCCCTGCGCGCAGCCGACCATCGGCTCTGGTGCGCCGCCCGGCAGGCCCATGGGACAGCCGCCCGTCCCGGCCGGCCGGGACGGGCGCGCGGGAAGGGTGACGGGAGCGGGTGGAACACCAGGGCTGCCTCCCGGTGTCGGAGACGTGCGTGGTGTTCCACCCGTGGCGACCCGGGCCTGGGCGGGCGCGCGGGGACGGGTGGACGTCGACACCGCCCCGGCACCGTTACGGGGTGCCGGGGCGGTGTCGACGTGGCTCAGAGGATGGCGCGGAGGGCGTCGAGGTCCTCGTCGGTGGGCTGCCAGGCGCCCGCCTCCGCGTTGGAGCGCACCTGCTCGGGCGTGGTGGCGCCGGCGATCACCGAGGTCACCGCCGGCAGGGCGGCCAGCCCGCCGATGGCCACCTGGAGCATCGACAGCCCCCGCTCGTTCGCGTACGCCTCGATCGCCTCGATCGTGTCCCAGTCGGCGGCGGCGAGGCGCTGGGCGTACCGGCCGCCTCCGGCGAGGCGGCTGCCGGCGGGCGGGGCCTGGTCGCGCTTGTACTTGCCGGTCAGCAGGCCGTTGGCCAGCGGGAAGAACGGCAGCAGCCCGAGGCCGAACCGCTCGCAGGCCGGCACCACCTCGGCCTCGGCGGAGCGTTCCAGCAGGCTGTAGTGGTTCTGCGCGCTGATGAACCGGGACCGGCCGTTGGACGACGCCACCCAGTCCGCGTCGGCGATCTGCCACCCGGCGAAGTTGGAGTTGCCCAGGTAGCGGACCTTGCCGGCGCGGACCAGGTCGTCCAGCGCGGCGAGGGTCTCGTCGATCGGGGTGCCCGGGTCGGGCTCGTGCATCTGGTACAGGTCGATGTGGTCGGTGCCGAGCCGGCGCAGTGATGCCTCCACGGCGCGGGCGATGTAGCGCCGCGCGCCCCGTGCGCCGAAGTCGGGGCCGTTGAGGCCGTGCATGTCCATGCCGAACTTGGTGGCCACCACCACGTCGTCGCGGCGGCCCTTGAGCGCCTGGCCCAGCAGTTCCTCGGAGCCGCCCTGCGGCTCGCCGTAGATGTCGGCGGTGTCGAAGAAATTGATCCCGGCGTCCAGCGCGGCGTCGACCACCGCCCGGGTCCCGTCGAGGTCGAGCTTGCGGCCGAAGTTGTTGCAGCCGATGCCGACGACGGACACCACGAGCCCGGAGTCGCCCAACCGGCGGTAGGTCATCTCAGTCACGAGATCCACCCTATGCCGGCCGGCCCGACGCCCGGGTTCGCCTCAGCCAACGTCCCAGACCGGCTCGGGGGTCTCCACCACCTCGTTGTCACCGCGGAAGAGGACGAACCGGTCGAACGAGCGGGTGAACCAGCGGTCGTGGGTCACCGCGACCACGGTTCCCTCGAACGCCGTCAGCCCGGCCTCCAGCGCCTCCGCCGACGCCAGGTCGAGGTTGTCGGTGGGCTCGTCGAGCAGCAGCAGCGTCGCGCCGGACAGCTCCAGCAGCAGCACCAGGAACCGCGCCTGCTGCCCGCCGGAGAGGGTGCCGAAGCGCTGGTCGCCCTGCCCCGCCAGCTCGTACCGGGACAGCGCCGCCATCGCCGCGTGCCGGTCCATGCCGGCCCGGTGGTCGTCCCCCCGCCAGAGGATCTCCACGAGGGTCTTCGCCATCAGCTCCGGCCGGTCGTGGGTCTGCGAGAAGTGCCCGGGGCGCACCCGCGCGCCGAGCCGGGCCACCCCGTCGTGCGCGACCGGCGCGAGCGCCGCCGCGCCGTCGACCGGGCCGTTGGCCGGGTCGGGGTCGCTGCCGCCGCGGGCGAGCAGCCGGAGGAAGTGCGACTTCCCCGTGCCGTTGGCGCCGAGCACCGCCACCCGGTCGCCGTACCAGATCTCCAGGTCGAACGGGTAGGTCAGGCCGTCGAGTTCGAGCTGCTCGCAGACCACCGCGCGCTTGCCGGTCCGCCCGCCGGTCAGGCGCATCCGGATGTCCTGGTCCTTCGGCGGTACGGGCGGCGGTCCGGCCTCCTCGAACTTGCGCAACCGGGTCTGCGCGGCCTGGTAGCGCGAGGCCATCCCGTCGTTGTACGCGGCCTTCTGCTTGTACATCAGCATCAGCTCGCGCAGCTTCTGGTGCTCCTCGTCCCAGCGCTTGCGCAGCTCGTCGAGGCGGGCGTGCCGGGCCACGCGCGCGGAGTGCCAGCTCGCGAAGCCGCCCGGGTGCACCCAGGCGCTGCCGCCCTCCACGGCGACCACCCGGTCGGCGGTGTGCGCCAGCAGCTCCCGGTCGTGCGAGACGTAGAGCACCGACTTGGCCGACTCACGCAGCCGCCCCTCCAGCCAGCGCTTGCCCGGCACGTCGAGGAAGTTGTCCGGCTCGTCGAGGAGCAGCACCTCGTCGGGGCCGCGCAGCAGCAGTTCGAGGGCGAAGCGCTTCTGCTGGCCGCCGGAGAGGGTCCGGACGGGTCGCTCCCGGGCGCCGTCCCACGGGAGGCCGAGCACGATGGTGGCGACGGTGTCGAAGAGCACCTCGGCGTCGTACCCGCCGGCTTCGCCCCAGGCCGCGAGCGCGTCCGCGTACGCCAGCTGGGCCTTGCCGGCGGCGGTGCTGTACTTGCCGCGGACCTCGGCCGCCCGCATGGCCGCCTCGGTCTCGGCGAGCCGGCGGCCGGCGTCGCGCAGCGCCGGCGGGGCGAGCGACAGCGCCAGGTCGGCCAGTGTGGACTCGTCGCCGATCATGCCGATGAACTGGCGCATCACGCCCAGCCCGCCGGCTCGCGCGATCGCGCCGGTCTTCACCGGCAGGTCGCCGGCGACCATCCGCAGCAGCGTCGTCTTGCCGGCGCCGTTCGGCCCGACCAGGGCCACCTTGGCGCCCTCACCGACCCGGAACGAGACGTCGGTGAAGAGTTCCCGCCCGTCGGGGAGGAGGTGCCCGACGGCTGCCACGTCCACGTATCCCACGCCGGCATCCTGCCCGAGCACCCGCCGGGCGGCCCAACCATTTACCGGGTGACGCGCAGCACCCGGTAGCCCTTCTGGCTGGCGTGCCGCTCGACCTGCCAGCCCTGGTCGGCCAGCCAGCGGTGCAGCGAGTCGCCGCCGAGGTGGCGGGCGACCACCAGCCAGGCGACGCCGTCCGGGGCGAGCCGGGGCAGCCAGCGCAGCAGCATCCCGTGCAGCTCGTCCTTGCCGACCCGGATCGGCGGGTTGGACCAGAGCTGGGCGAACGTCACGTCGGCGGGCACGTCGTCCGGCGCGGCGACGCGTACCCTGTCGGCCGCGCCGACCCGCGCCGCGTTGGCCGTGGTCAGCTCCCGGGCCCGCTCGTTGACGTCGACGGCCCAGACGGTCGCCGACGGCGCCGAGGTGGCCAGCACGCAGGTGATCGGCCCGAAGCCACAACCGAGGTCGAGCAGGGCGCCGGCCGTGTCGGCGGGCGGCAGTTCGGCCTTGCGCAGCAGCACCGCCGTGCCGGGGTCGAGGCGGGCGGCGGAGAAGACCCCGCCGGAGGAGGTCAGGGTGTAGTCGCGGCCGGCGACGGCGAACTCGACCTCACGCGGGTGGGCGGCAGTCGCGGGTTCAGCGGTGAAGTAGTGGTCGCCGGTCACGCCGGCAATTCTCGCACCGCCCTCACCACCGTCCGGTCCGGGGCCGAGGAGCGGACACAGCACGACACGAAACAGCCAGGCACCCAATTTCCCGTTATTACCCCCTAAAGGGACAATGTCCTCCTACCCTGGGCGACATGGTGTATCGGTACGAGTCCGATGAGGAAGCATTCATGGAGTACCCGCAGCCCCGGTCCGGCCGCCCGGTGCTCGGTGCCGGTCCGCCGGCCGGTCCCTCCCCGTCCCGCTTCCCGACGCCGTCGCTGCCCCGGCCCAACCGGGTCGCGCCGCCCCCCGCCGAGCCGGAGCCGGTCCGCGCCTCGGCCCCGGTGTCCCCCGCGCAGCCCGCGCCAGCACCACAGGCGCCGCAGGCACCACAGGGGCCGCAGACGCCACCACCAGCACCACAGGCGCCCCCAACGCCACAGACAGAGGTACGACCCGACCCACCGGCCCCGCAGGTTCCGCCGGACCCAGCAGGCCCGCAGGCCCCGCCCGCCCCGCAGGCACGGTCGGACGTGCAGGTGCCCTCGGACGTGCAGGTGCCCTCGGACGTGCAGGTGACCTCGGACGTGCAGGTGACCTCGGACGTGCAGGTGACGCCGGCACCGGCCGAGCCCGCCGTAGCGGCCGCACCCGTGGCCACCGAGGCGCTCATAGCCACCGAGGCACCCGTGGCGGTCGAGCGCCCCGTGCCGCGGCGGGGCAGCGGCCGGCTGTGGCAGGTGCTGGTCGGTGGCGCGGCCGTGCTCGTGCTGCTCGCGCTCTGCGGCCTCGGCGCCGCCGCCCTGCTGGTCGAGCGCGACCGGACGCCGCAGGCCACGCCCACCGGCCAGCCCCAGGTGGCCGAGTCGGCCGAGGGCGGGGCGCACGACCTCGACTCCCGGGACACCGACCAGGCGCCGCTGACGGCCAAGGAGCTGTTCCCCGGCACGCAGCTCGTCGTCGCCGACGGGCAGCCCGCGTACCGGGTGCTGAAGACCCACTCCAGCGCCAGCTGCGCGGTCGCGGCCACCGGGGAGGTCGCCGACCTGCTGGTCCGGCTCGGCTGCAACCAGGTGGTCCGGGCCACCCTGCGCACGCCCGACGGCAACCACCTGGTGACCACCGGCCTGTTCAACCTGACCGACCACGCCAGCGCCGAACGCGCCCGCGACCGGATCCGGCAGATGCTCGACGAGCGGCAGGGCCGGTTCCGGGGCATGCCGGCCGACAACGGCACCGAGGCGATCGCCACCGCGCCGGCGCGGGTCGGCTGGCAGGTGCGCGGCCACTACCTCGCGTACGCGCTGGTAGTCCGCGCCGACGGCGCGACGATCAGGTCGGGCGACACGAAGGCCAGAGAGATCCTCTTCGACATGATCGAGCTGCACCTCAACCAGGGTGTGCTGGAGCGCCGGGCGGACGGTGGGACGGCCGGCCAGCCGACGGACGAGGGCGCGGACCGCACCGGCACACAGGACGGGAGCGAGCTGCCGGGCGAGTGACGAGCCCCGGGTGTGGACGGGTGCGCGGGCCATCGGGCCGCGCACCCGTTCTCTTCGGCACCCCGACGGGGTCACCCGCCCAGGTCGACCCGGCGCGTCGGCGGCAGCGCCAACATCCGGTCGGGCGAAACGGCGTACCTGACCCGTCCCGGAGCCACGACCCGACTGGCGCGCGTCGAACCGGCCGCCCCCGAGCGGGCCCGGGACGACGGCCGGCACCCTGGCCGGGTCGGCGCCGACCCGCCGCGATGGCGCACGTCGGACGCGTCCCTGCGGTCAACCCTCCACGGGGACGCGCAGCCGGCGGGTCGCCTCGGCGCGGCGGGCGTACTCGGCCGGGTCGTCGGGGTAGCCCACGGCGACCAGGGTCAGCCCGTGCGCCGGGGCCACGGTCACCTCGCTGGAGCGTTCCCGGCGGGTGAGCAGGCTGCCCGGCCACCCGACCGGACGGCGCCCGTCCCCCGCGACCAGCATCGCGCCGACCAAACTGCGCACCATCGCCTGGCAGAACGCGTCGGCCTGCACGGTGGCCACGAGGAGCCCGTCGGGGTCGCGCCGCCAGTCCAGCCGGGTCACCTCGCGCAGCGTGGTGGCGTTCTCCTTGCGCCGGCAGTACGCGGCGAAGTCGTGCTCCCCCACCAGCCCCGCTGCGGCGGCGTTCAGCGCGTCCAGGTCGAGCGGCTTCGGCCAGGCCAGCACCTCGTGCCGGCGCAGCGGCTCGGCGCCCCACGGCGCGTCGGTGACCCGGTACTCGTAGCGGCGGAAGGTGGCCGAGAACCGGGCGTCGAAGTCGGCGGGCACCTCGGTCATCGCCCGCACCCGCACGTCGGTGGGGAGCAGCCGGGCCAGCCGACGCAGCAGCCGGCCTTCGTGCTCCCGCCACACGGCGGTGGGCAGGTCCACGTGGCAGACCTGCCCGGTGGCGTGTACCCCGGCATCGGTGCGGCCCGCCACGGTCAGCCCCGTCGCCGTCCCCGCTCCGAGCACCAGGTCGAGGGTCTGCACGAGCACCCCGGCGACCGTACGCCGCGTCGGCTGGGCGGCCCAGCCGGAGAACCCGCTGCCGTCGTACGCGACGTCCAGCCGCAGCCGGGTGCGCTCGTCCACTCGTACCTCCGCCTCACGGGGTCGGGCCCGGCACCCCACGTGGGGTGGCGGGCCCGACGGTGGCCTGGATCAGGCCGTGTGGTTCTCGCCGGCCTCGTCGCTGTCCTCGCGGGCGGCGGCGGTGTCGCCGGACGCCGACACGGGCGCCTCGGCGTCCTGGTCGCCCGTGTTCGACTTCGGGGCCTCCTCGGCCGGGGCGAGCGCCTCGACCTTGTCCTGCTGCGCGGCCTTGCGGGCGGCGGTCTTCTTGTTCGCCTTCGGCTCGGCGACCTGAAGCTCCTCGACCAGCTCGATGATCGCCATCGGCGCGGCGTCACCCTTGCGCGGACCGGTCTTCACGATCCGGGTGTAGCCACCGTTGCGGTTGGCGTACCGGGGCGCGATCTGGTCGAACAGGGCGTAGACCACGTCCTTGTCCTTGACGACGCCCAGCACCCGCCGGCGGGACGCCAGGTCGCCGCGCTTGGCCTTGGTGATGAGCTGCTCGGCCAGCGGACGCAGCCGCCGGGCCTTCGTCTCGGTGGTCTGGATCTTGCCGTGCTGGAACAGCGCAGTGGCCAGGTTGGCCAGCATCAGCCGCTCGTGCGCGGGGCTGCCGCCGAGGCGGGGGCCCTTGGTGGGCGTGGGCATGCTTGGTGCTCCTCAGGTGTGGCGGCAGCGCGGACTAGAGCTGCTCGGTCTCGCGGTAGTCGTCGGTGTCGTAGTCGGCCTCGCCGAAGGTGTCCACGACGTGCGCCGGGTCGAAGTTCGGGGCCGAGTCCTTCAGCCCCAGACCCATCCCGGCGAGCTTCATCTTGACCTCGTCGATCGACTTCTGACCGAAGTTGCGGATGTCGAGGAGGTCGGCCTCGGTACGCCCGATGAGCTCACCAACGGAGTTGATGCCCTCGCGCTTGAGGCAGTTGTAGGAGCGGACGGTCAGGTCCAGCTCCTCGATCGGCAGCGCCAGGTCCGCCGCGAGCTGGGCGTCCTGCGGGGACGGCCCGATGTCGATGCCCTCGGCGGTCTCGTCCAGTTCCCGGGCCAGACCGAACAGCTCCACCAGCGTCGAGCCGGCCGAGGCCAGCGCGGTACGCGGGCCCATCGACGGCTTGGTCTCGACGTCGATGATCAGCCGGTCGAAGTCCGTCCGCTGCTCGACACGGGTCGCCTCGACGCGGTAGGTCACCTTGAGCACCGGCGAGTAGATCGAGTCGACCGGGATCCGGCCGATCTCGGCGCCGGCCTGCTTGTTCTGCGCCGCCGTGACGTAGCCGCGACCCCGCTCGACGGTCAGCTCCATGTCGAGCCGACCCTTGCCGTTGAGGGTGGCGAGCTTCAGGTCGGGGTTGTGCACCGAGACGCCGGCCGGCGGCTGGATGTCACCCGCGGTCACGTCGCCGGGGCCCTGCTTGCGCAGGTACATGCTGACCGGCTCGTCGTGCTCGGAGCTGACGCAGAGCTCCTTGATGTTCATGACGAGCTCGACCACGTCCTCCTTGACACCGGGGATCGTGGTGAACTCGTGCAGCACACCGTCGATCTTGATCGAGGTGACCGCCGCACCCGGGATCGACGACAGCAGCGTACGCCGCAGCGAGTTGCCCAGGGTGTAGCCGAAGCCCGGCTCCAGCGGCTCGATGGTGAACCGGGACCGGGTCTCGTTGATCGACTCCTCGGAGAGGGTCGGTCGCTGGCTGATGAGCATGTCTTCTCTTCTCTTCCGGGGCGCCCGCCATATGACGCCCACGACAAACTGTTCCGGTGGCCCGCCCGTGTCGGGCGGGCCACCGCAACGAGCTCCGACTACTTGGAGTAGAGCTCGACGATCAGCTGCTCCTGGACCTGCGTGTCGATGACCTGGCGGGCCGGGAGCGAGTGCACGAGGATCTTCATCTGGCTGGGGATCGCCTCGAGCCACGCCGGAACCGACCGCGAGCCGGCCTCGGCCTGCGCCACGATGAACGGGGTGAGCTCCTTGCTCTTGCCCCGGACCTCGATGATGTCGTGCTCCTTGACGCGGTACGACGGGATGTCGACCTTCTTGCCGTTCACCGTGAAGTGACCGTGCTTGACCAGCTGGCGGGCCATGTCCCGGGACTTGGCGTAGCCGGCCCGGTAGACCACGTTGTCCAGCCGCGACTCGAGGATCTGCAGGAGGACCTCACCGGTCTTGGCCTGCTTGGCCACGGCCTCCTCGTAGTAACCGCGGAACTGCTTCTCCAGCACGCCGTAGACACGGCGGGCCTTCTGCTTCTCACGGAGCTGGAGCAGGTACTCCGTCTCCTTCGTGCGACCGCGGCCGTGCTGCCCGGGCGGGAACGGCCGGGACTCGAACGGGCACTTCGGGCCATCGCACTTGCTGCCCTTGAGGAACAGCTTCATCTTCTCCCGCCGGCAACGGCGGCAGTCAGCACCGGTGTAACGAGCCATCTCTCTCTAACCTCTCAGACCCGGCGACGCTTCGGCGGACGGCACCCGTTGTGCGGCTGCGGGGTCACGTCGGAGATCTGACCGACCTCCAGGCCCACGGCCTGCAGCGAACGGATGGCGGTCTCCCGGCCGGAGCCGGGGCCCTTGACGAACACGTCGACCTTGCGCATGCCGTGCTCCATCGCCCGGCGCGCGGCGGCCTCGGCGGCGAGCTGCGCGGCGAACGGGGTCGACTTGCGGGAGCCCTTGAAGCCCACCTGGCCCGCGGAGGCCCAGGAGATGACCGCACCGGTCGGGTCCGTGATGGACACGATGGTGTTGTTGAAGGTGCTCTTGATGTGCGCCTGCCCGTGGGCGACGTTCTTGCGTTCCTTGCGCCGGACCTTCTTGACAGCGGCTCCGGCACGAGCCTTCGGTGGCATAAGTCTGTGCGCTCCTATTTACTTCTTGCCGGGCTTCTTCTTGCCGGCCACGGTCCGCTTCGGGCCCTTGCGGGTCCGCGCGTTGGTCCGGGTCCGCTGGCCACGCACGGGCAGGCCCCGGCGGTGCCGGATGCCGGCGTAGCAGCCGATCTCGACCTTGCGGCGGATGTCAGCGGCGACCTCGCGGCGCAGGTCGCCTTCAACCTTGTAGTTGCCCTCGATGTGGTCGCGGAGCTGGACCAGCTCCTCGTCCGTGAGGTCCCGGGCGCGCTTGTCCGGCGAGATGCCGGTGGCGGCGAGCGTCTCCAGGGCGCGGGTCCGACCCACGCCGAAGATGTAGGTGAGCGCGATCTCCATCCGCTTCTCGCGGGGGAGGTCGACGCCGACTAGACGTGCCATGTGCGGGCGTGCTCCTCGTGGTGTTCTGGCGGAGGTGTGGACCCGTCCCACCCCGCTACCGACCGTTCCGCCTCCGGCGTCGTGCGCCGGCGACCGGAAACGGTCGCTGCCCGAGCGGGCCCCGGCCTCCGACCGGGGGTCAACCACGAAGAGGTACGCGACGCGCACCGCCCGCGGCTGGGACGAGCAAATGATTCGTTGTCTGGATCCGCGGCCCGGACCGATTACGACCGACCGTTGTCACACGGCCGGTCGGAACTGGTTCAGCCCTGGCGCTGCTTGTGGCGCGGGTCGGTGCAGATGACCATGACCCGGCCGTGCCGGCGAATGACCCGGCACTTGTTGCAGATCCTCTTGACGCTCGGCTTGACCTTCACGGTTGCCTTACTTCCCATCTGGCCCGACGACGCGCCGAGGCGCGACACCGGACGTCGAAGACGGACACGGGGACGTCCCGGCCGTCGTCAGGCTTACTTGTAGCGGTAGACGATGCGCCCGCGGGTCAGGTCGTACGGCGAGAGTTCGACGACGACCCGGTCCTCCGGCAGGATGCGGATGTAGTGCTGCCGCATCTTGCCGCTGATGTGAGCCAGCACCTTGTGGCCGTTCGCGAGCTCCACGCGGAACATTGCGTTCGGCAGGGGCTCGATGACCCGACCCTCGATCTCGATGGCTCCGTCTTTTTTCGGCATGTCCTCCGCTGTCCTGACGTCGGTTACTCCGGACGGCCCACAACGTCTTACACGGGCGACCGATCAAGATCAGGAAGCCCGCGCCAGCCGCGGCTCCGACTCCCACCGAAGCGCGGGGTGGGCATGCCGGAGTGGACGCTGTGCGCCGATCAGAAAGTGTACGCCCGCCTGCGGGCCGTCGCCAAACCGGCCACCCTCCGGAGCGTCGGACCACCCGAAAGGCGACAATCAGGCATCCAGGTCACCCGCCCGGCGTTCCGGTCCGGCGGGCGCCTCGACCAGGAACAGGACAGGGCCCCGCCAGCGTCGCGAGCTCCGGCGCCGCCGGGGACGACAGGCGCCGGCGGGCCGCCGACGAGGGCGTCCCGCCGCCCGTACGCCCGCGGCGACCGCTCGTCGTGCTCGGGCGGTTCAGGCCGACCCTCGTCGGATCAGACGGCCGGCGAGTCGGCGGGCTGACGGGAGGTGACGAGTTCGCCGAGCCGGGCGCGACCGCCGTCCGGTGCGGTCAGCACCCAGACGCCGTCCGGGAGCAGCGCCATCGTGTGCTCGACGTGCACCGCCATCGACCGGTCCCGGGTGACCACGGTCCAGCCGTCGGAGAGCTCCACCGTCCGGGGCGAGCCCATCGTGATCATCGGCTCGATCGCCAGCGCCATGCCCGGCACCAGGCGGGGGCCCTTGCCCGGGCGTCCGTGGTTGAGCACGTGCGGGTCCTGGTGCATCTCGGTGCCGATGCCGTGGCCGCCGTAGCCGTCGACGATGCCGTACCGGCCGCCCTTGCGGACGGCGTTCTCCACCGCGTGCGAGATGTCGGTGAGCCGGCCCTTGCCGCTGGCCGCCCCGCGGGCGGCGGCGGCGATGCCCGCCCACATGGCGTCCTCGGCCACCTCGGCCATCTTGAGCAGCGCCGGGTCGACCTCGCCCACGCCGACCGTGATCGCGGCGTCGCCGTGCCAACCGTCGAGCACCGCGCCGCAGTCGATCGAGATCAGGTCCCCGTCGCGGAGCACCTGCTGCGGTGCCGGGATGGCGTGCACGACCTGCTCGTTCACCGACGAGCAGATCGATGCCGGAAAGCCGTGGTAGCCCTTGAACGAGGGGACGGCGCCGGCCTCGCGGATGGTCGACTCGGCGATGGCGTCCAGGTCGGCGGTGCTGACCCCGGGGGCGACCGCCTCCCGCATCCGACGCAGCGCCTCGGCGACCACCAGCCCGGCGGCCCGCATCTTCTCGATCTGGTCAGGGGTCTTCAGCTGGATGTCCAGCTGGGGACGACGCATGGAGCCGTTACCTTTCGTTGCCGAAGCCGAAGAGCGGGGCACGTCGGACGCACCCCGCTCTTCGCACTCTATCCGCCGGAGCCCGGCGGGACGTCAGCCGCCGTACGACCGCAGGGCGTCGATGGCGCGGAGCGTGACGTCCTCCACCGGGCCGGTGGCGTCGATGCCCACCAGCTTGCCCTGGGCGCCGTAGTAGTCGACCAGCGGCGCGGTCTTGTCCGCGTACTCCCGCAGGCGGGTGGCGATGGTCTCCGGCTTGTCGTCGTCGCGCTGGAACAGCTCGGCGCCGCACCGGTCGCAGATGCCCTCGCGGGTGGTCGCGTCGAACTCGACGTGCCAGATCTTGCCGCAGCCCCGGCACGTACGCCGGCCGGAGAGCCGCCGGATCACCTCGTCGTCGTCGACCACGAGTTCCAGCACCAGGTCGAGCGCGGTGCCCAGGTCGGCGAGGAGCTTGTCCAGCGCGGCGGCCTGCGGCGTGGTGCGCGGGAAGCCGTCGAGCAGGAAGCCCTCGGCGGCGTCCGGCTCGGCGAGCCGGTCCCGCACCATGTTGATCGTGACCTCGTCGGGCACCAGCTCGCCGGCATCCATGTAGCGCTTCGCCTCGATCCCCAGCGGCGTGCCCTGGGAGACGTTCGACCGGAAGATGTCACCGGTCGAGATCTTCGGGACCGAGAGGTGCGCGGCGATGAACTCGGCCTGCGTACCCTTGCCCGCACCCGGCGGGCCAACCAGAACGAGTCTCATCTACCGCAGGAACCCTTCGTAGTTCCGCTGCATCAGTTGGCTCTCGATCTGCTTGGTGGTCTCCAGACCGACGCCGACCATGATCAGGACAGCGGTGCCGCCGAACGGGAAGTTCAGGTACTGCTGCTTGTCCAGCCAGATGAAGAAGAAGTTCGGCAGGATCGAGATGATGCCGAGGTAAAGGGCGCCCGGCAGGGTGATCCGGCTGAGGATGAAGTCGAGGTAGTCGGCGGTCGGCTTGCCGGGGCGGATGCCCGGCACGAAGCCGCCGTACTTCTTCATGTTGTCCGCGACCTCGGTCGGGTTGAACGTGATCGAGACGTAGAAGTACGTGAAGAAGATGATCAGCAGGAAGTAGACCGAGATGTAGATCGGGCTGGTCGGGTCGACCAGGTTGTTCTGGATCCACGTCTGGGTCTTGCCCGGGTTGGTCTGGTCGAAGAACTGCAGCGCCAACTGGGGCAGGTAGAGCAGCGACGAGCCGAAGATGACCGGGATGACACCCGCCTGGTTGACCTTCAGCGGGATGTAGGTCGAGGTGCCGCCGTACATGCGCCGGCCGATCATCCGCTTGGCGTACTGCACCGGGATCCGGCGCTGCGCCTGCTCGATGAAGGTGACCGCGGTGATGACCACCAGGACCAGCGCGATGACGAGGACGAACTTGCCCCAGCCGCCGGTCTGCTTGATCTGCCAGCCCTCGCTGGGAAGCCGGGCCGCGATCGAGGTGAAGATCAGGACGGACATGCCGTTGCCGACGCCCCGGTCGGTGATCAGCTCACCGAGCCACATCACCACGCCGGTGCCGGCGGTCATCGTCATGACCAGGAGGGTCAGCGTCAGCCAGTCCGGGATCCCGGTGCCCTCGGGGATGATCGGGAACTGGTCGCACTGGTTCTGGAACAGTTGCCCGGAGCGGGCCAGCGCCACGAACGCCGACGCCTGGAGGACGCCCAGGCCCAGCGTCAGGTAGCGGGTGTACTGGGTGATCTTCGCCTGCCCGGCCTGGCCCTCCTTGCGGAGCTGCTCGAGCCGGGGGATGACCACGGTCAGCAGCTGCAGGATGATCGACGCGGTGATGTAGGGCATGATGCCCAGCGCGAAGACCGAGAGCTGCAGCAGCGCGCCGCCGGAGAAGAGGTTGAGCAGGTTGAGGACCCCGGTGGAGCCGTTCTCCAGGGTGTCGAGGCACTTCTGCACGTTGCCGTACGAGACACCCGGGCTGGGCAGCGTAGCCCCGAGCCGGTAGACCGCGATGATGCCTACTGTGAACAGCAGCTTCTTGCGCAGGTCAGGCGTACGGAACGCACTGAGAAAGGCGGACAGCAACTTCTTCCTCCTGCGCGCGGCGGGCCGCCGGTGAACCCGGGCGGGTCGGGGTGGGTGCCGGGCGAGCGCCCGATATCCATAGCTGGGAAGGGACTCTAACAGCCCGATCCCGGTCCGGGCAGATGTGCCCGGCTACATAAACCGAATCCGATGTTACCCGGCGCACACATGCCGGGGAGACCATGGCGCCCGCCCAGTTGGGACAACTGAGCGGGCGCCATGTGTCGTACAGCTCTTACAGCTCGGTGACGGTGCCACCGGCGGCGGCGATCTTCTCCTTGGCCGACGCGCTGAACGCGTGCGCCGACACCTGGAGGGCGACCCCGCCGAGGTCCCCGGTGCCGAGGACCTTGACCGGCTGGCCCTTGCGGACCGCGCCGGCCTCGACGAGCTCCAGCGGGCCGACCTGGCCGCCGTTCGGGAACAGCTCGGCGAGCCGGTCCAGGTTGACCACCTGGAAGACCACCTTGAACTTGTTCTTGAAGCCCTTCATCTTCGGCAGGCGCATGTGGATGGGCATCTGCCCACCCTCGAACGCCGCCGAGATGTTCTTGCGGGCCTTGGAACCCTTGGTACCGCGACCGGCGGTCTTGCCCTTCGAGCCCTCACCGCGACCCACGCGGGTCTTCGCGGTCTTGGCACCGGGCGCCGGGCGCAGGTGGTGGACCTTGATCGTCATTACTCGACCTCCTCGACCTTCACGAGGTGGTTGACCGCGAAGATCATGCCGCGGATCTCCGGACGGTCCTCCTTGACCACCACGTCGTTGATCCGCTTGAGACCGAGCGAGCGCAGCGAGTCACGCTGGTTCTGCTTGGTCCCGATCTCGGACCGGACCTGGGTGACCTTCAGGCGAGCCATCAGGAAGCCACCCCCGCCCGCGACGCCAGCATGGCGGCCGGCGCGACGTCCTCGACCGGCAGGCCACGACGGGCGGCGACGGCCTCGGGGGACTCGAGCCCCTTCAGCGCCGCCACGGTGGCGTGCACGATGTTGATCGGGTTCGACGAACCGAGGCTCTTGGAGAGCACGTCGTGGATACCCGCGCACTCCAGCACGGCACGCACCGGACCACCGGCGATGACACCCGTACCGGCGGAAGCCGGCTTGAGCAGCACCACACCGGCCGCAGCCTCACCCGTCACCGGGTGCGGGATGGAGGAGGCGATCCGCGGCACCTTGAAGAAGTGCTTCTTGGCCTCCTCGACGCCCTTGGCGATCGCCGCGGGCACCTCCTTGGCCTTTCCGTAGCCCACACCGACGGTGCCGTCGCCGTCGCCCACGATCACCAGGGCGGTGAAGCTGAAGCGACGACCACCCTTCACGACCTTGGCGACGCGGTTGATCGCGACGACCCGCTCGAGGTGCGGGGTCTTCTCGACGGGCGCGTTTCCGCGGCCGCCCTCACGGCGGTTGTCGCGGCGACCACCCTCGTTGCCACCGGACCCGCCGCCACGGCGCTGTTGACCTGGCATCAGCAGCCTTCCTTCTCTCTCGTGACGGGGTTTCTAGAACTCGAGCCCGGCTTCGCGGGCGGCGTCGGCAAGCGCGGCGACCCGCCCCGCGTACCGGTTGCCACCGCGGTCGAAGACGACCTTGGAGATGCCGGCGGCCTTGGCCCGCTCGGCGAGCAGGGCGCCGACCTTGCCGGCCAGGGCGCTCTTGTCGCCCTCCGAGCCGCGCAGCGAGGCGTCCAGGGTCGAGGCCGACGCCAGGGTGTGACCCTTGGTGTCGTCCACGATCTGGGCGACGATGTGCCGCAGGGAGCGGGTGACCACGAGGCGGGGACGCTCGGCGGTGCCGCTGATGTTCTTGCGGACCCGGAAGTGCCGGCGCGCACGCCCGACGGCACGCTTGGCGGCGACGCCGCGGCGGCGCTTGAGCAGCGTGGCGCTCACTTCTTACCTGCCTTTCCAGCCTTGCGGCGGATGACCTCGCCCTGGTACTTCACGCCCTTGCCCTTGTAGGGCTCCGGCGGGCGGATCTTCCGGATGTTGGCGGCAACCTCACCGACGAGCTGCTTGTCGATGCCGGCCACGTGGAACAGCGTCGGCTTCTCCACCGTGAAGGTGATGCCGTCCGGCGCCGGAACCAGCACGGGGTGCGAGAACCCGAGCGCGAACTCCAGGTCCTTGCCCTTGGCGGTCACGCGGTAACCGGTGCCGGCGATCTCCAGGCTCTTGCGGTAGCCCTCGGTGACGCCGACGATCATGTTGGCGACCAGGGTACGGCTGAGGCCGTGCAGCTCCTTGGCCTTGCGCTCGTCGTTCGGGCGGTTGACGTTCAGCTGCCCGTCCTCGGCCCGGTCGATCGTGATCGGCTCGGCCAGGGTGTGCGAGAGCTCGCCCTTCGGGCCCTTGACCTTGACGGTCTGCCCGTCGATCGTGATGTCGACGCCGGCTGGCACCGGGATCGACTTACGTCCAATACGCGACATTTCTACCTGTCTCCCGTTACCAGACGAAGGCGAGGACTTCCCCGCCAACGCTCCGCTTGCGGGCCTGCCGGTCGGTGAGCAGCCCCTGGGACGTCGAAATGATCGCCACGCCCAGCCCGCCGAGCACCCGCGGGAGCCCGTCCGACTTGGCGTAAACCCGCAGACCGGGCTTGGACACACGCTTGATGCCGGCCAGGCTCCGCTCCCGGTTCTGGCCGTACTTCAGCTCGACGACCAGTCGCTTGCCGACGGCGCCCTCCTCGGGCTCCTCGACCGACCAGGTGGCGATGTAACCCTCGGCCTTGAGGACCTCGGCGATGTTCGCCTTGATCTTCGAGTAGGGCATCGTCACCCGGTCGTGGTACGCCTGGTTGGCGTTACGCAGACGCGTGAGCATGTCTGCGATCGGGTCGGTCATCGTCATGGAATTCGTCAGCCTTTCTCGCCGGGGTTCCCGGGGCGGTGAGCCCCGGGCCTACGGCGAAGAGCAATAGCTATTACCAGGAAGCCTTGGACACGCCGGGCAGCTCACCGCGGTGGGCCATCTCCCGGATGCACACCCGGCAGAGACCGAACTTGCGGTAGACCGCCTTGGGACGCCCGCACCGCTGGCAGCGGGTGTACGCGCGAACCGAGAACTTCGGCTTCGCGGCCGCCTTGAGGATCAGCGCCTTCTTGGCCATCTCAGTTCTCCTTGAACGGGAAGCCCAGGAGCTTGAGCAGCGCCCGGCCCTCGTCGTCGGTCGTGGCGGTCGTGACCACCGTGATGTCCATGCCCCGCTGCCGATCGATCTTGTCCTGGTCGATCTCGTGGAACACCGACTGCTCGGTCAGACCGAACGTGTAGTTGCCGTGCCCGTCGAGCTTGCGCCCGTCGAGACCGCGGAAGTCGCGGATACGCGGCAGCGCGATCGACAGCAGCCGGTCCAGGAACTCCCACATCCGGTCGCCGCGGAGGGTCACCTTCGCGCCGATCGGCATGCCCTCGCGGAGCTTGAACTGCGCGATGGACTTGGTCGCCCGCCGCACCTGCGGCTTCTGGCCGGTGATGGTGGCCAGGTCCCGGACGGCGCCGTCGATCAGCTTGGCGTCCCGGGCGGCCTCGCCGACACCCATGTTGACGACGATCTTGACCAGCCGCGGCACCTGCATCGGGTTGCCGTACTTGTGCTGCTCCTGCAGCTGGGCCACGATCTCGTTGCGGTACCGCTCCTTGAGGCGCGGCATGGTCTTGGTTTCGGTAGCCGTGGTCATCACAGGTCCTTACCGGTGCTACGCGCGATGCGGACCTTCTGGCCGTTTTCGTCGATCCGGTAACCGACGCGGGTCGGCTTGCCGTCGGAGTCCAGGACCTGCACGTTCGAGACGTGGATCGGGGCCTCCTGGGTGACGATGCCACCGGTCTTGGCGCCACGCTGGGTGGTGCTGATGCGGGTGTGCTTCTTGACCCGGTTCACGCCCTCGACCAGGACCTTGTCCTGCCGCGGGTAGGCCGCGATGACCTTGCCCTTGGCACCCTTGTCCTTGCCGGCGATGACGACGACCGTGTCGCCCTTCTTGACCTTCACGGTCACAACACCTCCGGCGCGAGAGAGATGATCTTCATGAACCGCTTGTCCCGCAGCTCCCGACCCACCGGGCCGAAGATACGGGTGCCGCGCGGGTCCCCGCCGTCCTTGATGATGACGGCGGCGTTCTCGTCGAAACGGATGTACGAACCGTCCGGCCGCCGCCTCTCCTTGGCGGTGCGAACGACGACGGCCTTGACGACGTCGCCCTTCTTCACACCGGCACCCGGGATCGCGTCCTTGACGGTGGCCACGATGACGTCGCCGATGCTCGCGTAGCGCCGACCGGAGCCACCGAGAACCCGGATGCACAGGATCTCCCGAGCACCCGTGTTGTCGGCGACGCGCAGTCGCGACTCCTGCTGAATCACGTCTATCTCCTATGTCTGCCGGTTCTCCGGCCGCACGAGGCGGCCGGAGCCTGGCGGAACCCGCGCCCGACTGACGCCGGGCGAGCTTGAGCCTTCGCTACTTGGCCTTTTCCAGGATCTCCACGAGCCGCCACCGCTTGGTGGCGGACAGCGGCCGGGTCTCCATGATCAGGACCCGGTCGCCGATGCCGGCGGTGTTCTGCTCGTCGTGCACCTTCAGCTTGCTGGTACGGCGCATGATCTTGCCGTACAGCGCGTGCTTGACCCGGTCCTCGACCTCGACGACGACGGTCTTTTCCATCTTGTCGCTGACCACGAGGCCCTCACGCACCTTGCGGCGGGCCCGCGCGGCGGCGGTGGTGTTCTCGCTCATGATGCAGTCACCTCAGTCGGCGCGGCCGAGAGACCCAGCTCGCGCTCACGCATGATCGTGTAGATCCGGGCGATCTCCCGACGGATGACCTGCAGCCGCCGGTTGTTGTCCAGCTGCCCGGTTGCGGCCTGCACGCGGAGGTTGAACAGCTCCGCCTTGGCCTCGCGCAGCTTCGTGACCAGCTCCTCCTCGGAGAGCTCACGCAGCTCGGAGGCCTTAACGCCCGCTGCCATCAGGATTCACCCACTTCGCGCGTAACAATGCGGCACTTCATCGGGAGCTTGTGGATCGCGCGACGCATCGCCTCTCGCGCGATCTGCTCGTTGGGGAAGGACATCTCGAAGAGGACCCGCCCCGGCTTCACGTTGGCGACCCACCACTCGGGCGAACCCTTACCGGAACCCATCCGGGTCTCGGCCGGCTTCTTGGTGAGGGCCTGGTCCGGGAAGATCGTGATCCAGACCTTGCCACCACGCTTGATGTGGCGGGTCATCGCGATACGTGCCGACTCGATCTGGCGGTTGGTCACGTACGCCGGCTCGAGAGCCTGGATCCCGAACTCGCCGAACACCACCCGGTTACCACCCTTGGACGCGCCGTGGCGGTCCGGGTGGTGCGGCTTGCGGAAGCCCTTCGGGGGCTTGCGCGGCATCAGCATCTGTCAGCCCTCCTGCTGCGTTTCTGCCGCGGCGGAGACGGCGGCGGGATCCACCGCGTCACCACTCGGCGTCTCGGCCTGCTGCGCGATGGTGGTCGCGGCGGCCCGGCCGGCCTCGGTGCCACCGGCGGTCGTGCCGGCCGAGCCGGACCGACCACGGCGCGGCCGCTCGGGGCGGTCGCCGCGCTCACGGCGCGGGCGCGACGGAGCCTCGGCCGGGGTCTCCCGACCCGGCACCGCGTCGCCCTTGTAGATCCAGACCTTCACGCCGATCCGGCCGAAGGTGGTACGGGCCTCGAAGAAGCCGTACTCGATGTTGGCCCGCAGCGTGTGCAGCGGGACCCGGCCCTCGCGGTAGAACTCGGTCCGGCTCATCTCGGCGCCGCCGAGACGGCCCGAGACCTGGACCCGGATGCCCTTGCAGACCGGGTTCTTCATCGCGGACTGCATGGCCTTGCGCATCGCCCGACGGAAGCTGACCCGGCTGGACAGCTGCTCGGCGACGCCCTGGGCGACGAGCTGCGCGTCCGACTCGGGGCTCTTCACCTCGATGATGTTCAGCTGGACCTGCTTGCCGGTCAGCTTCTCGAGCTCGCCACGGATCCGGTCGGCCTCCGCACCCTTACGGCCGATGACGATGCCCGGCCGGGCGGTGTGGATGTCGACGCGGACCCGGTCCCGGGTGCGCTCGATGTCGACCTTGGAGATGCCGGCACGCTCGAGGCCCTTGGACATCATGCGGCGGATCTTGACGTCCTCGCCGATGTAGTCCTTGTAGAGCTTGTCCGCGAACCAGCGGGACTTCCAGTCGGTCGAGATGCCGAGCCGGAACCCGTGCGGGTGAACCTTCTGACCCATTACTCGGCGCCCTCCGTCTTGCTCTGCGTCTCAGCCGGCTCCGCCTGCTTCGCCGGGGCCGCCTTCTTCGCCGCGGCCTTCTTCGGCGCGGCCGGCGCCACGGCCTCGACCGCGACGGTGATGTGGCAGGTGCGCTTGCGGATCCGGTACGCCCGGCCCTGCGCCCGCGGCTGGAACCGCTTCATGGTCGGGCCCTCGTCCACGTACGCCTCGCTGACGAGCAGCGCGTCGGGGTCCAGCCGCTCGTTGTTCTCCGCGTTGGCGATCGCGCTCGCGAGCACCTTGTACACCTGCTCGCTCGCAGCCTGCGGCGCGAACTGCAGCACCGTTAGCGCCTCCTTCGCGGGCAGGCCGCGGACGAGGTTGACCACCCGGCGCGCCTTCATCGGCGAGATGCGCACGTGCCGCGCAACCGCCCGCGCGCCCGGAAGCACCGGAGCGTCGCCCTTTCCTGGCATCGCTGTAACCCCTTGTTCCTCTATCCGTATGCCCGCGGCGTCAGCGCCGACGGCTCTTCCGGTCGTCCTTCTCGTGACCCTTGAACGTGCGGGTCAGCGCGAACTCGCCGAGCTTGTGCCCGACCATCGCCTCGGTCACGAACACCGGGACGTGCTTGCGTCCGTCGTGCACGGCGATCGTGTGACCCAGCATCTCCGGGATGATCGTCGAGCGCCGCGACCAGGTCTTGATGACGTTCTTCGAGCCCTTGTCGTTCTGCGTCTCCACCTTCTTGAGCAGGTGGTCGTCGACGAACGGGCCCTTCTTCAGGCTGCGAGGCATGTCTTATCTCCCTCAGCCGCGCTTACGCGTGGCGTAGCGGCGGCGGACGATCAGCCGGTCACTCGGCTGGCCCTTACGACGGGTGCGGCCCTCGGGCTTACCCTGCGGGTTGACCGGGTGGCGACCGCCGGAGGTCTTACCCTCACCACCACCGTGCGGGTGGTCGACCGGGTTCATCGCGACACCACGGACGGTCGGGCGCTTGCCCTTCCACCGCATCCGGCCGGCCTTGCCCCAGTTGATGTTCGACTGGTCGGCGTTGCCGATCTCGCCGATGCTGGCGCGGCAGCGGACGTCGACCCGCCGGATCTCACCGGACGGCATGCGCAGGGTCGCGTACGCGCCCTCGCGGCCGAGCAGCTGGATGCCGACGCCGGCCGAGCGGGCCAGCTTGGCGCCGCCGCCCGGGCGCAGCTCCACGTTGTGGATGGTGGTACCGACCGGGATGTTGCGCAGCGGCAGGTTGTTGCCCGGCTTGATGTCGGCGCCCGGACCGGACTCGACCGCGTCGCCCTGCTTCAGGTCCTTCGGCGCGATGATGTAACGCTTCTCGCCGTCGGCGTAGTGCAGCAGCGCGATGCGCGCGGTGCGGTTCGGGTCGTACTCGATGTGGGCGACCTTCGCCGGCACGCCGTCCTTGTCGACCCGCTTGAAGTCGATCAGACGGTACTGGCGCTTGTGACCGCCACCGTGGTGCCGCGTGGTGATCCGGCCGTGGGCGTTGCGTCCGCCCTTCTTCGGCAGCGGAGCCAGCAGCGACTTCTCGGGCGTCGACCGGGTGATCTCGGCGAAGTCGGCGACGCTCGAGCCACGCCGGCCCGGCGTCGTCGGCTTGTACTTACGGATAGCCATTGTCTACACCCCTCAGCTGACCGGGCCGCCGAAGGCCTCGATACGGTCACCGTCAGCCAGCTTCACCATCGCCCGCTTGGTGTCCTTGCGCTTGCCGAACCCGGTGCGGGTCCGCTTGCGCTTGCCCTCGCGGTTGAGCGTGTTGACCGTCAGGACGCGGACGTTGAAGATCTGCTGGATAGCGATCTTGATCTCGGTCTTGTTCGCGTCCGGGTGCACCAGGAAGGTGTACCAGTTGCGGTTCAGCTCGCTGTAGCTCTTCTCCGAGACGACCGGCGCCACGATGATGTCGCGCGGGTCGGCGATCGTGCTCACTTGCCACCCTCCTCGGTGGTCTCGGCGGGAACACCGAGGAACTCGTCCAGGGCGTCCTTCGTGAAGACCACGTCGTCGGCCACCAGCACGTCGTACGTGTTGAGCTGGCCGGCTTCGATCAGGTGCACCCGCGGCTCGTTGCGCAGCGACACCCAGTTCAGCTCGTCGGTGCTGCTCAGCACGACCAGGACCCGGCGGGCCTCGGTCAGCTTGGCCAGCGTGGCCAGGGCGGCCTTGGTCGACGGCTTCTCGCCCGAGACGAACGCCTCGACGACGTGCACCTGCCCGGCGCGGGCCCGGTCCGACAGGGCGCCACGCAGGGCGGCGGCCTTCATCTTCTTCGGGGTGCGCTGGCTGTAGTCGCGCGGCACGGGACCGTGCACCACGCCACCGCCGGCGAACTGCGGCGCGCGGATCGAGCCCTGCCGGGCACGACCGGTGCCCTTCTGCTTGTACGGCTTCTTGCCGCCACCGGCGACCTCGCCGCGGGTCTTGACCTTGTGCGTGCCCTGCCGGGCCGCCGCGAGCTGGGCCACCACGACCTGGTGCATCAGCGCGACGTTGGCCTGGACGTCGAAGATGTCGGCGGGCAGCTCGACGGCGCCGCTCTTGTTGCCTTCGACGGAGAGGACGTCAACGGTGGTCACTTGGCCACACCGCCCTTCTTCACCTTGGTCTTGGCCGCGGTGCGGACCAGGACCAGCGCGCCCTTGGGGCCGGGGATGGCGCCGCGGACGAGCAGGAGGTTGTTCTCGGTGTCGACCGCCTGGACGGTCAGGTTCTGGACGGTGTAGCGCACGCCACCCATCCGGCCGGCCATCCGGGTGCCCTTGAAGACACGACCCGGGGTGGCGCAGGCGCCGATGGAGCCCGGCGAGCGGTGCTTGCGCTCGACACCGTGGCTGGCGCGCAGACCGTGGAAGCCGTGACGCTTCATCGGGCCGGCGTAGCCCTTGCCCTTGGTCTTGCCGGTCACGTCGATCGAGACACCGGCCGGGAACTCCTCGACCGTGATCTCCTGGCCGAGCGAGTAGTCCGCCGCGTCGGCGGTGCGCAGCTCGACGATGTGCCGGCGCGGCGCGACGTCGGCCTTCGCGTAGTGCCCGCTGATCGGCTTCTTGACCTTGCGCGGGTCGATCGTGCCGTACGCCAGCTGGACCGCGGAGTAACCGTCCTTGTCGGCGCTACGAACCTGGCTGATGACGCACGGGCCGGCCTGAACCACGGTCACCGGGACAACGCGGTTGTTGTCCCAGACCTGGGTCATGCCGAGCTTTGCGCCCAGGATCCCCTTGACTTGCCTGTCCATTTGTCCGGTCCCTACAGCTTGATCTCGATGTCGACGCCAGCCGGCAGGTCGAGGCGCATGAGCGAGTCGACCGTCTTCGGGGTCGGGTCGATGATGTCGATCAGCCGCTTGTGCGTGCGCATCTCGAAGTGCTCGCGCGAGTCCTTGTACTTGTGCGGCGAGCGGATAACGCAGAAACGGTTGATCTCCGTGGGCAGCGGCACCGGGCCCGCGACCTGCGCCCCGGTACGCGTCACCGTCTCGACGATCTTCCGAGCCGAGGAGTCGACGACCTCGTGGTCATAGGCCTTGAGCCGGATGCGGATCTTCTGTCCCGCCATGGTGGCTTCTGTTCCTTCTCTCGATGCCGCTGTGTTGCGGGCGCCTGTACCGGCTGGTACAGGCCCTCTTCGCCGACCCCCGCGGTCGGGCGTGTCGCGCTCCCGGGCCAGGCTCCGCCCCGGGACTCCGGAGCGATTCTGACCGCGCGGTGGGTCAAGGCGCCGATCGCACTACCGCGACCTGAACGCCGTGCGAGGGTGGTTGGCGGACGCGCCGCCAACCACCCTACGCCCGACTGTCCTGCAGCCCGGAGGTTCGACGAAAGCCGAACACGGGCAGCGAACTGTCGTTACGCAACCTGACTAGTATGCCGCACGACTGGCGGCGGGTCTAATCGGGGTTACCCAGCTCACTTGATGATCTTGGTGACGAACCCGGCGCCGACGGTGCGGCCACCCTCGCGGATCGCGAACTTGAGGTTCTCCTCCATGGCGATGGGCTGGATCAGCTTCACCGTCATGGTGGTGTTGTCACCCGGCATGACCATCTCGGTGCCCTCGGGGAGCGTGACGACACCGGTGACGTCCGTGGTCCGGAAGTAGAACTGCGGACGGTAGTTCTGGAAGAACGGGGTGTGCCGGCCGCCCTCCTCCTTGGAGAGGATGTAGACCGTCGCCTCGAACTCCGTGTGCGGGGTCGTGGTGCCCGGCTTGATGACGACCATGCCGCGCTCGACGTCCTCGCGCTTGATGCCACGCAGCAGCAGACCGACGTTCTCACCCGCGCGGGCCTCGTCGAGCAGCTTGCGGAACATCTCGATGCCGGTGCAGGTGGTCTTCATCGACTTCTCGCGGATGCCGACGATCTCCACCTCCTCGTTCGGCTTGAGGATGCCACGCTCGGCGCGGCCGGTGACCACGGTGCCGCGGCCGGTGATCGTGAAGACGTCCTCGATCGGCATGAGGAACGGCTTCTCGGTCTCGCGCTCCGGCTGCGGGATCGCGGTGTCGACAGCGGTCATCAGGTCCAGCAGCTTGCCGGTCCACTCGGGGTCGCCCTCGAGGGCCTTCAGCGCCGAGACCCGGACGACCGGCAGGTCGTCACCCGGGTACTCCTGCGACGAGAGCAGCTCGCGGACCTCGAGCTCGACGAGCTCCAGGAGCTCCTCGTCGTCGACCATGTCGCTCTTGTTGAGCGCCACGACGATGTAGGGCACGCCGACCTGGCGGGCCAGCAGCACGTGCTCGCGGGTCTGCGGCATCGGGCCGTCGGTCGCCGCGACCACCAGGATCGCGCCGTCCATCTGCGCGGCACCGGTGATCATGTTCTTGATGTAGTCGGCGTGACCGGGGCAGTCGACGTGCGCGTAGTGCCGCGCCTCGGTCTGGTACTCGACGTGCGCGATGGAGATCGTGATGCCGCGGGCCTTCTCCTCCGGCGCCTTGTCGATCTCGTCGAACGGCGTGTACGGGTTCAGGTCCGGGTACTGGTCGTGCAGGACCTTGGTGATGGCCGCCGTCAGCGTCGTCTTACCGTGGTCGATGTGACCAATGGTGCCGATGTTGACGTGCGGCTTAGTCCGCTCGAACTTCGCCTTCGCCACTGGTGTCCTCCTGTGGACTTCTTGGTTCGTTCGCCCCGGCGCGCCGGTCGGCGCTTAGGACTCTGTCGACAGCCTTTCCGGCCTAGCGGCCGGAGAGCTTTGGTGGGTTCTGCGGCGATGAAGCCTACAGGCCCGGTCTCACGCATCCCGACCGAGGTGGCCGCGGGCGGGGAGCACCCTCCCGCGACCGCCCCGGATCATCGGAGCACGTCAGGTGAGGTCACTCACCCGTCGCCTTGGCGATGATCTCCTTCGCGACCGAGGCCGGAACCTCGGCGTAGGAGTCGAACTGCATGCTGTAGCTAGCCCGGCCCTGGGTCTTCGACCGCAGGTCGCCGACGTAGCCGAACATCTCCGACAACGGCACCAGGGCCCGGACGACGCGGGCGCCGCTGCGCTCCTCCATCGCCTGGATGATGCCACGGCGGGAGTTGAGGTCGCCGATGACGTCACCCATGTTCTCCTCGGGAGTGGTGACCTCAACGGCCATCATCGGCTCGAGCAGCGCGGGGTCGGCCTTGCGGGCCGCCTCCTTCATCGCCATCGAGCCGGCGATCTTGAATGCCATTTCCGACGAGTCGACCTCGTGGTACTGGCCGTCCACCAGGGTGAGCTTGACGCCCACCAGGGGGAAGCCGGCGAGGATGCCGTACTGCATGGCGTCCTGCGCGCCCGCGTCCACCGACGGGATGAACTCCCGGGGGATGCGGCCACCGGTCACGGCGTTGGCAAACTCGTAGGTCGGGGCGTCGTTGCCCAGCGGCAGCGGCTCCAGGCTGATGATCACCCGGGCGTACTGGCCGGAACCACCGGTCTGCTTCTTGTGGGTGTACTCGACCTTCTCCACCTTGCGGCGGATGGTCTCGCGGTACGCCACCTGCGGCTTGCCGATGTTGGCCTCGACGTTGAACTCGCGGCGCATCCGGTCGACCAGGATGTCCAGGTGCAGCTCGCCCATGCCGGAGATGACCGTCTGGCCGGTCTGGTCGTCCAGCTTGACGCGGAAGGTCGGGTCCTCCTCGGCCAGCCGCTGGATGGCGGTGCTGAGCTTCTCCTGGTCGGCCTTGGTCTTCGGCTCGATGGCGACCTCGATGACCGGCTCCGGGAAGGTCATCGACTCCAGGATGACCGGGTTCGCCGAGTCGCACAGGGTGTCACCGGTGGTGGTCTGCTTGAGACCCTGCACCGCGATGATGTCGCCGGCCTGGGCAGAGCTGCGCTCTTCCCGCTTGTTGGCGTGCATCTGGTAGATCTTGCCGATCCGCTCCTTGCGGTCCTTGGTGGAGTTGACCACCTGGGAGCCGGACTCGAGCGTGCCGGAGTAGATCCGGACGTAGGTGAGCTTGCCGAGGTGCTTGTCCGTCTGGATCTTGAAGGCCAGGCCGGAGAACGGCTCCGAGACGGACGGCTTGCGCTGCATCGGCGTCTCGCCGTCGGTGGCGGTGCCCTCGATCGCCGGGATGTCCAGCGGCGACGGCAGGTACGCGATGACCGCGTCCAGCATCGGCTGGATGCCCTTGTTCTTGAAGGCGGTGCCGGTGAGGACCGGGTTGGCCTTGCCGGCGATGGTGGCCCGACGGATGGCGGCCTTGATCTCCTCGACGGAGATCTCCTCGCCCTCCAGGTACTTCTCCATCACCGCGTCGTCGACGTCGGCCAGGGTCTCCATCAGCTTCTCGCGCCACTCGGCGGCGGAGTCGGCGAGGTCGGCCGGGATCTCCTCGACCGCGTAGTCCTCGCCCTTCTGGGTCTCCCCGCGCCAGGTCAGCGCCCGCATCTCGACCAGGTCGACCACGCCGATGAAGTCGGACTCGGCGCCGATCGGGATCTGGAGCACCAGCGGGGTGGCGTTGAGCCGGTCGATCATCATCTGCACGCAGCGGAAGAAGTCGGCACCGGTCCGGTCGAGCTTGTTGACGAAGCACATCCGGGGGACGTTGTACTTGTCCGCCTGCCGCCAGACGTTCTCCGTCTGCGGCTCCACGCCGGCGACGCCGTCGTAGACCGCGACCGCGCCGTCCAGCACCCGCAGCGACCGCTCGACCTCGACCGTGAAGTCGACGTGGCCGGGCGTGTCGATGATCTGGATCGTGTGGCCCTTCCACTCACACTTGGTAGCAGCGGAGGTGATGGTGATACCACGCTCCTGCTCCTGCTCCATCCAGTCCATGACGGCACCGCCCTCGTGGACCTCACCGATCTTGTACGTGATGCCGGTGTAGAACAGGATCCGCTCGGTGGTGGTGGTCTTACCGGCATCGATGTGGGCCATGATGCCGATGTTGCGTACGTTGGCGAGCGCGTCTGCGGCGGCCACTTCAATCCCTACTTATCGTCGTCTCGACACAACTGGTGGCGGTTCCGGCGTCACGCGGACGCCGGAACCAGGGTGTTACCAGCGGTAGTGCGCGAAGGCCTTGTTGGACTCGGCCATCTTGTGCGTGTCCTCGCGCCGCTTGACGGCGGCACCGAGGCCGTTGCTCGCGTCCAGCAGTTCGTTCATCAGCCGCTCGACCATGGTCTTCTCGCGACGGGCGCGGGAGTAGGTGACCAGCCAACGCAGGCCCAGGGTGGTCGCCCGGGCCGGGCGGACCTCGACCGGGACCTGGTAGGTGGCGCCACCGACGCGGCGGCTGCGCACCTCGAGGGTCGGCTTGACGTTGTCCATCGCCCGCTTGAGGGTGACGACCGGGTCGGTGCCGGACTTCTCGCGGCAGCCCTCGAGGGCCGCGTAGACGATGCGCTCGGCGAGCTGGCGCTTACCGCGCAGGAGGATCTTGTTCACCAGCTGGGTGACCAGCGGCGAGTTGTACACCGGGTCAGCGACCAGCGGCTTCCGCGGAGCGGGTCCCTTACGCGGCATCTCAGCTCTTCTCCTTCTTCGCGCCGTAGCGGCTGCGAGCCTGCTTGCGGTTGCGGACACCCTGGGTGTCCAGCGAGCCGCGAACGATCTTGTACCGCACGCCGGGAAGGTCCTTCACACGGCCGCCGCGGACGAGCACGATCGAGTGCTCCTGCAGGTTGTGGCCGACGCCCGGGATGTAGGCGGTCACCTCGATCTGGCTGCTGAGCTTGACACGAGCGACCTTGCGGAGCGCCGAGTTCGGCTTCTTCGGGGTGGTGGTGTACACGCGGGTGCACACGCCGCGCCGCTGGGGAGACCCCTTGAGCGCCGGGGTCTTGGTCTTGGTCGTCTTGGCCTGACGGCCCTTTCGGACCAACTGCTGAATGGTGGGCACCGGGCTTCTCCGCTCCCTTCGGCCGCTGTGTGGCGGCCGCGCCTTCTGCCGTAGCCGACCTGATGACCGGCTCTCCTACATTCCGGCCAGGGCCACCTCGCGGAGGTCCCGGCACCCGCGGTCGGGCGTGTCGCCCAGCTCACGGTCCCGGCGTCGGCGCTCGCGCGTGTCGACCGGGGTCTTTCACCGGCACACGGCAGGCCGCGCGCCGGGTCTTTGGCTTTGTCGTGCTCCCGCGCGATCTCCGGCTCGCCGGATCCAGCGCACGCACGAGTCGCCCGGGCTTGCCCGGGCACAAGGGGAAAGAGTACCTACCACAACCGCACAGGTCAAAACGGAGTGGCCGGCGTAGCGTCTCACCCGCCCGCCGATCGAACCCGTCGCGCCTGCCCGCCCGTGATGGGCACCTACGGTCACAAGTGTACCGGCTTCCCCAGGAACCGGCCCGTCGACCCCGGGGCGGCCCCGCTCACGCCCGCCGTCGCGGCTCCGCGTCACGCCAGCGCCACCAGCAACGCCAGCCCCAGCCCGAGCAGGCTGAGCAGCAGTCCCGCCCCGCCGCAACTCACGCCGGCCACCGCCAGCCCCCGCCCGGCGAACCGGACCGCCGGCGGCGGCGCCGCACGGCGGATCTGCCGCAGCCCGAACAGGCCGGCGACGACCGCGCCCGCCCCCGCCAGCACGCCCAGCACGGTGAAGGCGCCGGCCGCCCAGGCGCCGCCCATGCCGGCGACCGCGCCGAAGCAGACCACCAGCAGCGCGACGAGGATCGAGACTATCCCGGCCACCAGAGAACCGACGGCGAGGCCGGAGGTGACCGGGGGCACGTCCAGGTGCACCACGCCGAACGGCGTGCCGGCGACCGCCTCGACCCGCTTCGGCGGCCGGCCCGGCTCCCGCGGCGGCGGAGGCGGAGGCGTCAGTGCCGGGAAGGCGGAGCCGCCACCCCAGCCGGGACCCGAACCGGGAGCCACGCCGGGACCCGGGCCCGGAGGCGCACCCCAGCCGCCAGCTGCGGGCGGTGGCGGGTGTCCCGTCGGGGCGGGCGGGGCAGCCGCGTCGGGCCGCGCCCACTGCCCCGCGTCGGACGGGGCGGCGTCCGGGTGCGTGGCGGGGGGCGCCGCGGGGTCGCTTCCCGGGTAGCGCGCCGGTTCCGTCACGGGTCCTCCTGTCGACGTCTCGGCGTCCACCGCCGCGCGACGGACACCGGGCCAGGCTACCGCCGGCGGGCGGGCAGCCCACTCCCGGCGGGACCCGTTCCCCCGGGCGGTCAGTCCACGTTCGGCGCGAAGTCCTGCCCGTAGGGCGCGTCGGCGAGGCGGACCACCCCGACCACCACCGCGGCCACCACGGTGACCGCGACCAGGACCAGGCCCGTCCAGGCCAGCCGCTCCCCCTGGCGCAGCCAGGCCGCACCGGTCAGGAAGCCCCCCGACGCGTACGCCTCGCGGCGCGCCTGCCGGGCGAGCTGGAGCGCCACCGTGGCGGGCACCACGCCGCCGACGAACAGGCCGGTCAGCGCGCCGATCAGGCCCAGCGCGAAGACCGCCTTCGCCTTGGTGGCCCGGGCCGGGTCCGGGTCGAGCGGGTGGCGCGGCGGCACCGGCGGGGCGACGGGCGCCTGCCCGGGTGCGGTCGTCATGCCCTCCATCATGCCCCGGCCCCGCCGGATCGGGCCGGCCGATCCCCGGGACACGACGAGGCCCCCGGCGGCTGCCGGGGGCCTCGTCGTCCGTGCTGTTTAGCGGTACGACCCGAAGTCGAAGTCGTCCAGCGGAACCGCCTGGCCGCTGGCCGGCCCGAAGCCGTAGTCGGTCTCCGGGTAGCCGGTCATCGAGTAGACCTTGGCCTTCGCCTCCTCGGTCGGCTCGACCCGGACGTTGCGGTACTTGCTGATGCCCGTACCGGCCGGGATGAGCTTACCGATGATCACGTTCTCCTTGAGGCCGACGAGCGAGTCGCTGCGCGAGTTGATCGCCGCGTCGGTCAGCACCCGGGTGGTCTCCTGGAAGGAGGCCGCCGAGAGCCAGGAGTCGGTGGCCAGCGAGGCCTTGGTGATACCCATCAGCACCGGGCGACCGGCGGCGGGCTCGCCGCCCTCGGAGACGAGTCGGCGGTTCTCCGACTCGAACAGCGCCCGGTCGACCAGCACACCCGGCAGGAACTCGGTCGAGCCGGAGTCGATGACCGTCACCCGCTTGAGCATCTGGCGGATGATGATCTCGATGTGCTTGTCGTGGATGAGCACACCCTGCGAGCGGTAGACCTCCTGGACCTCCTGGGTCAGGTGGACCTGGACCGCACGCGGGCCGAGGATGCGCAGCAGCTCGTGCGGGTCGATGGTGCCCTCGGTGAGCTTCTCGCCGACCTCGACGTGGTCGCCGTCGTGGGTCCGCAGCCGGACCCGCTTGGAGATCTTGTCGTAGACGATCTCGTCGCTGCCGTCGTCCGGCACCACGATGATCTTCCGCGACCGCTCGCCGTCCTCGATCCGGATCCGACCCGGGGTGTCGGCGATGGGCGCCTTGCCCTTCGGCACCCGGGCCTCGAAGATCTCCTGGACACGGGGCAGACCCTGGGTGATGTCCTCACCCGCGACACCACCGGTGTGGAAGGTACGCATCGTCAGCTGCGTACCCGGCTCACCGATCGACTGGGCGGCGATGATGCCGACCGCCTCGCCGACGTCCACGGTCTTGCCGGTCGGCAGCGAGCGGCCGTAGCACGCACCGCAGACGCCCAGCTTCGACTCGCAGGTGAGCACGCTGCGCACGCGGACCGTCTCCACCCCGGCGGCGACGATCTTGTCGACCAGGATCGAGTTGATGTCCTGGCCCCGCTCGGCGACGACGGTGCCGTCCGGCCCCTTGATGTCGTCGGCCAGGGTCCGGGCGTGCACGCTGGTCTCGGCGTGCTCGTGCACGACGAGCTTGCCGTCGAGCCGCTCGCCGATCTGCATCGGGATGGCGCGGTCGGTGCCGCAGTCCTCCTCGCGGATGATGACGTCCTGCGAGACGTCCACCAGACGACGGGTCAGGTAACCCGAGTCGGCGGTACGCAGGGCGGTGTCCGCGAGACCCTTCCGGGCGCCGTGCGTGGAGATGAAGTACTCCAGCACGGAGAGACCCTCCCGGTAGCTGGCCTTGATGGGCCGCGGGATGATCTCACCCTTCGGGTTGGCCACCAGACCACGGATCGCCGCGATCTGCCGGAGCTGGAGGAGGTTACCGCGGGCACCCGAGTTGATCATCTTCCACAGCGGGTTCTCCTGCGGCAGCGCGGTGTCCATCTCCTTGGCGACCTCGTTGGTCGCCTTGGTCCAGATCTCGATGAGCTCGCCGCGGCGCTCCTCGGCGGTCATCAGACCACGCTGGTACTGCTTGTCGATCCGGTCGGCTTCCTTCTCGTACCGCTCCAGGATCTCCCGCTTGCGCGGCGGAGCGATGACGTCCTCCATGCCGATCGTCACGCCGGACCAGGTGGCCCAGTGGAAACCGGCCTCCTTGAGCCCGTCCAGGGTGGCCGCGAGGGCCACCTTGGGGAAGCGCTCGGCGAGGTCGTTGACGATCGCGGAGAGCTGACCCTTGCGGATCTCGTAGTTCACGAAGCGGTAGCCCTGCGGCAGCGTCTCGTTGAACAGCACCCGGCCGAGGGTGGTCTCCACGGTCAGCGGGTCGCCCTCGACCCAGCCCTCCGGGGCGGTCCACGGCTCGGCGCCGGCGCCGTTGTCGACCCCGACCACGCCGCGCAGCCGGATCTTCACCGGGGCCTGCAGGTGCAGCTCGCCGTTGTCGAAGGCCATCCGGGCCTCGGCGTCCGAGCTGAACGCCCGGCCCTCGCCCTTCTCACCGGCGGTGAGGTGGGTGAGGTGGTAGAGGCCGATGACCATGTCCTGCGTGGGCATGGTGACGGGCTTGCCGTCGGCCGGCTTGAGGATGTTGTTCGACGACAGCATCAGGATCCGCGCCTCGGCCTGGGCCTCGGCGGAGAGCGGCACGTGCACCGCCATCTGGTCACCGTCGAAGTCGGCGTTGAACGCGGTGCAGACCAGCGGGTGGATCTGGATGGCCTTGCCCTCGACCAGCTGCGGCTCGAAGGCCTGGATGCCCAGGCGGTGCAGGGTCGGCGCCCGGTTCAGCAGGACCGGGTGCTCGCCGATGACCTCTTCCAGCACGTCCCACACGACCGGCCGCTGCCGCTCGACCATCCGCTTGGCGGACTTGATGTTCTGCGCGTGGTTGAGGTCCACCAGCCGCTTCATCACGAACGGCTTGAACAGCTCCAGCGCCATCTGCTTGGGCAGGCCGCACTGGTGCAGCTTGAGCTTCGGGCCGACCACGATGACCGAACGGCCGGAGTAGTCGACGCGCTTGCCCAGCAGGTTCTGGCGGAACCGGCCCTGCTTGCCCTTGAGCATGTCGGACAGCGACTTGAGCGGGCGGTTGCCCGGGCCGGTGACCGGCCGGCCGCGACGGCCGTTGTCGAACAGCGCGTCGACGGCCTCCTGGAGCATCCGCTTCTCGTTGTTGACGATGATCTCGGGCGCGCCGAGGTCGATCAGCCGCTTGAGGCGGTTGTTCCGGTTGATCACGCGGCGGTACAGGTCGTTCAGGTCGGAGGTCGCGAAGCGGCCACCGTCGAGCTGCACCATCGGGCGCAGGTCCGGCGGGATGACCGGGACGCAGTCCAGCACCATGCCGAGCGGCGAGTTGCGGGTGTTCAGGAACGCCGCGACGACCTTGAGCCGCTTGAGCGCCCGGATCTTCCGCTGGCCCTTGCCGGAGCGGATGGTCTCGCGCAGGCTCTCGGCCTCGGCGTCGAGGTCCATGTTCTGGACCAGCGCCTTGATGGCCTCGGCGCCCATGCCGCCGGTGAAGTACTCGCCGAACCGGTCCCGCAGCTCGCGGTAGAGCAGTTCGTCGGTGACGAGCTGCTTCGGCTCCAGCTTGCGGAAGGTGTCGAGCACCTCGTCCAGGCGGTCGATCTCGCGCTGGGCCCGGTCGCGGATCTGGCGCATCTCGCGCTCTCCGCCCTCCTTGACCTTGCGCCGGACGTCCGCCTTGGCACCCTCGGCCTCCAGCTCGGCCAGGTCGGCCTCGAGCTTGGCGGCCCGCTTCTCGATCTCCGAGTCGCGGCTGTTCTCGGCCTGCCGCTTCTCGGCCAGGATCTCGTTCTCGATCGTCGAGAGGTCGCGGTGACGCGCCTCGGCGTCCACGCTGGTCACGACGTACGAGGCGAAGTAGATGATCTTCTCGAGGTCCTTGGGGGCGAGGTCCAGCAGGTAGCCCAGCCGGCTCGGCACGCCCTTGAAGTACCAGATGTGGGTCACCGGAGCGGCGAGCTCGATGTGGCCCATGCGCTCGCGGCGGACCTTCGACCGGGTCACCTCGACGCCGCAGCGCTCGCAGATGATGCCCTTGAAGCGGACCCGCTTGTACTTACCGCAGTAGCACTCCCAGTCCCGCTGCGGACCGAAGATCTTCTCGCAGAAGAGCCCGTCCTTTTCCGGCTTCAGGGTGCGGTAGTTGATCGTTTCAGGCTTCTTGACCTCGCCGTGCGACCACTGACGGATGTCGTCGGCGGTGGCGAGGCCAATGCGCAGCTCGTCGAAGAAGTTGACGTCGAGCACTATGTCCCCTATGTCGTCGTCTGTACTGCTAGCTAGTGGGTGGGGTCGGGAGCCGGCGAGCCGGCCCCCGACCGCTCACCTCAGACCTCTTCGACCGAGCTCGGCTCGCGCCGGGACAGGTCGATGCCCAGCTCCTCCGCGGCCCGGAACACCTCGTCGTCGGTCTCGCGCATCTCGAGGGCCACACCGTCGCTGGAGAGCACCTCGACGTTGAGGCACAGCGACTGCAGCTCCTTGAGCAGCACCTTGAACGACTCGGGGATGCCCGGCTCGGGGATGTTCTCGCCCTTGACGATCGCCTCGTAGACCTTGACCCGGCCGAGGACGTCGTCGGACTTGATCGTCAGCAGTTCCTGCAGGGCGTACGCGGCGCCGTACGCCTGCATCGCCCAGCACTCCATCTCACCGAAGCGCTGGCCACCGAACTGCGCCTTACCACCCAGCGGCTGCTGCGTGATCATCGAGTACGGGCCGGTCGACCGGGCGTGGATCTTGTCGTCGACCAGGTGGTTGAGCTTCAGGATGTAGATGTAGCCAACCGCGATCGGGTCCGGCAGCGGCTCGCCGGAGCGGCCGTCGAACAGCCGCGCCTTGCCGCTGGAGCCGATCAGCTGCTTGCCGTCCCGGTTGGGCAGGGTCGACGCGAGCAGACCGGAGATCTCCTCCTCACGGGCGCCGTCGAAGACCGGGGTGGCCACGTTCGTGTCCGCCTCGGACTCGTGGGCCTCGATCGAGCGGAGCTGGCGCTTCCAATCGGCGTCGTCGCCCTCGACCTTCCAACCCGTCTTGGCCACCCAGCCGAGGTGGGTCTCCAGCACCTGGCCGATGTTCATCCGGCTCGGCACACCCAGCGGGTTGAGCACGATGTCGACCGGCGTGCCGTCCTCCAGGAACGGCATGTCCTCGATCGGCAGGATCTTGGAGATGACGCCCTTGTTGCCGTGGCGGCCGGCGAGCTTGTCACCGTCCTGGATCTTCCGCTTCTGGGCGACGTAGACCCGGACCAGCTCGTTGACGCCCGGCGGCAGCTCGTCGCCGTCCTCGCGGGAGAAGGTACGCACGCCGATGACCGTGCCGGTCTCGCCGTGCGGCACCTTCAGCGAGGTGTCGCGGACCTCGCGCGCCTTCTCACCGAAGATCGCGCGGAGCAGCCGCTCCTCCGGGGTCAGCTCGGTCTCGCCCTTGGGCGTGACCTTTCCGACCAGGATGTCGCCGGGGACGACCTCGGCGCCGATCCGGATGATGCCGCGCTCGTCGAGGTCGGCGAGCATCTCCTCGCTGACGTTCGGGATGTCGCGGGTGATCTCCTCCGGGCCCAGCTTGGTGTCCCGGGCGTCGACCTCGTGCTCCTCGATGTGGATCGAGGTGAGCACGTCCTGCTGCACGAGACGCTGCGACAGGATGATCGCGTCCTCGTAGTTGTGCCCCTCCCAGGTCATGAACGCCACGAGCAGGTTGCGCCCGAGCGCCATCTCGCCCTCGTCGGTGCACGGACCGTCGGCGATGACCTGGCCGGCCTCGACGCGGTCGCCCTCGAAGACCACCGGCTTCTGGTTGACGCAGGAGCCGGCGTTGGAGCGGCGGAACTTGTGCAGCAGGTACGTGCGGCGGTGGCCGTCGTCCTGGTGGATGGTGATGTAGTCGGCGCAGAGGTCCTCGATGACGCCACCGACCTCGGCGACCACCACGTCACCGGCGTCGACCGCGGCACGGTATTCCATGCCGGTGCCGACCAGCGGCGACTCGGCCTTGACCAGCGGCACCGCCTGGCGCTGCATGTTCGCGCCCATGAGCGCCCGGTTGGCGTCGTCGTGCTCGAGGAACGGGATCATCGCGGTCGCGACCGAGGTCATCTGCCGCGGCGACACGTCCATGTAGTCCACGGCCGCCGGCGGGACGTCCTCGGTCTCGCCGCCCTTACGGCGGACCAGGACGCGATCCTCGGCGAACGACCCGTCGGCCGTCAGCGGCGCGTTGGCCTGCGCCTTGACGAACCGGTCCTCCTCGTCCGCGGTCAGGTAGTCGATCTGGTCGGTGACCCGACCGTCGACGACCTTCCGGTACGGCGTCTCGATGAAGCCGAACGGGTTGACCCGGGCGAAGGTGGACAGCGCGCCGATCAGGCCGATGTTCGGGCCTTCCGGCGTCTCGATCGGGCACATCCGGCCGTAGTGGGACGGGTGCACGTCGCGGACCTCGAAGCCGGCCCGCTCCCGGGACAGACCACCCGGGCCGAGCGCGCTCAGCCGACGCCGGTGGGTCAGGCCCGCCAGCGGGTTCGTCTGGTCCATGAACTGGGACAGCTGCGAGGTGCCGAAGAACTCCTTGATCGCCGCCACGACCGGGCGGATGTTGATCAGGGTCTGCGGCGTGATCGCCTCGACGTCCTGGGTGGTCATCCGCTCGCGGACGACCCGCTCCATCCGGGACAGCCCGACCCGGACCTGGTTCTGGATCAGCTCGCCCACCGTACGCAGGCGCCGGTTGCCGAAGTGGTCGATGTCGTCGGCCTCGTAGCCCTCCTCACCGGCGTGCAGCCGGCAGAGGTACTCCACGGTGGCGACGATGTCGTCCTCGGTCAGCGTGCCGGTGGTGATCGGCACGTCCAGCTCGAGCTTCTTGTTGAACTTGTAACGACCGACCTTGGCGACGTCGTACCGCTTCGGGTTGAAGAAGAGGTTGTCGAGCAGGGTCTGGGCGTTCTCGCGGGTCGGCGGCTCGCCAGGGCGGAGCTTCCGGTAGATGTCGAGAAGCGCCTCGTCCTGGCCGGCGATGTGGTCCTTCTCGAGCGTGGTCATCATCAGCTCGGACCAGCCGAACCGCTCGCGGATCCGCTCGGCCGACCAACCGATGGCCTTGAGCAGCACCGTGACGGCCTGCCGGCGCTTGCGGTCGATGCGAACGCCGACCGTCTCGCGCTTGTCGATGTCGAACTCCAGCCAGGCACCCCGGCTGGGGATGACCTTGACGCTGGAGAGGTCGCGGTCGGAGGTCTTGTCCGGCTGCTTGTCGAAGTAGACGCCCGGGGACCGGACGAGCTGGCTGACCACGACGCGCTCGGTGCCGTTGATGATGAAGGTGCCCTTCGGCGTCATCATCGGGAAGTCACCCATGAACACCGTCTGGCTCTTGATCTCGCCGGTGGTGTTGTTGGTGAACTCCGCGGTCACGAACAGCGGGGCGCAGTAGGTCAGGTCCTTCTCCTTGCACTCCTCGATCGAGGCCTTGACCTCGTCGAAGCGCGGAGCCGAGAAGGAGAGCGACATGGTGCCGGAGAAGTCCTCAATGGGACTGATCTCGTCGAGGATCTCCGCGAGACCCGAGCGTGCGTGCGGGTCGTCCGCCGACCGGCCCTGCCAAGCCTCGTTGCCGACGAGCCAGTCGAAGGACTCGTTCTGGATGGCGAGGAGGTTGGGGACCTCGAGGTGTTCGGTGATCCTGCCGAATGAGACTCGGCGGGGAGCGAATGCGCTCGACGTACGACTGGTCTTCGCAGGGCGGGAAGCTGCCAAGATGCGTCCTTCCGAGGACCGGTGCTGCAGAACGGCTGGTACGCGTGCACTCCAATGACCCCGCCAGAATTATCCGTAAACGGACATTTCCGAGCAGGGGTCAAGTCGGAAGGCAGCGCAAACTAGCAGTGTAGCCGAGAGGCTAACCGCTGTCCAGCCCACCCCGCAGGTCGTCGCGGAACGCGCCTCGGGACCCCCTGAAACCGGGTCTCACCGGGCCGCTCGGAACGCGACGTTCCTGCCGGGCCGCTCAGGTGTCGCGGCCGATGGTGCTGCCGCTGCCATTACCCAAGTGGTGGCCGTTGCAAGCGCGGAAGGTCTTGCTGGTGTCAGCGTGCCTGTCGGCCCGGGGCCGCGTCAAGGGCCGGCATCCGGGTCGCCCCGTCTTTCCCACCCACGGGCTACCGCCACACACCGCGTACGCGCCGACGCCAGGCGTGGACGCCCTGCTCACCGCGCTGCGCCGGGCCACCAAGACGGCGGGCGGCGATCCACTGTCGGATCACCGCCCGCCGTGACGCGGTGTGCCCCGGCTCACGTGAGCCGGACGCGCGCCTGGTCGACCTCAGGTCACTTGAGGGTGACCTTGGCGCCCTCGCCCTCAAGCTTGGCCTTGGCCTTCTCGGCGGTCTCCTTGTTGGCCTTCTCCAGGACGGCCTTCGGAGCGGCCTCGACCAGGTCCTTGGCCTCCTTGAGGCCCAGGCCGGTCAGCTCGCGCACGACCTTGATGACCTGGATCTTCTTGCCGCCGTCAGCCTCGAGGATGACGTCGAACTCGTCCTTCTCCGGCTCGGCCTCGGCCGGAGCCGCACCCGGGGCGGCGGCGGCAACGGCGACCGGAGCCGCGGCGGTGACCTCGAAGGTCTCCTCGAACTGCTTCACGAACTCGGAGAGCTCGATCAGCGTCATCTCCTTGAACGCGTCGAGCAGCTCGTCGGTGCTGAGCTTCGCCATGTCTGGCGTCCTTTCCTGAATCTGTTAGGTAAGAACTGGGTGCGCCGCGGGGCCTCAGGCCGCCTCGGCGCCCTCCTTCTCGCGCTTGTCCGCCAGAGCGGCCGCCGCACGGGCGGCCTTGGAGAGCGGAGCCTGGAACAGGGCCGCGGCCTTGCTCAGGTTGCCCTTCATCGCGCCGGCCAGCTTGGCCAGCAGCACCTCACGGGACTCCAGGTCGGCGAGCTTCGTGACCTCGGCCGCGGAAATGGCCTTGCCCTCGAAGACACCGCCCTTGATGACGAGCTTCGGGTTGGCCTTCGCGAAGTCGCGAAGGCCCTTCGCCGCCTCGACGACGTCGCCCGAAACGAAAGTCAGCGCGGTAGGACCGGTGAACATCTCGTCGAGACCGGAGATGCCAGCGTCGGACGCGGCACGCTTCGCGAGCGTGTTCTTCGCGACCGTGTAGCTGGTCTCCTTACCGAGCGAGCGCCGCAGCTGGGTGAGCTGGGAAACCGTCAGACCGCGGTACTCGGTCAGCACCGTGGCACCCGCGTTGCGGAAGCTCTCGGTCAGCTCAGCGACGGCCGTGGCCTTGTCGGCCCGGATCGGCTTGTCCGCCATGTCCCTCCTCTCTCGTTGCTCGAGGCTGGTCACCGTCGTCGGCCGGAGCTTTCGACGGGAGCGGAGGCATCACGAGAACGAGAAAGCCCCGGCGCAGGGCGCACGGGGCGAGGTCCGGGACACGGGCACAGTCGGCGGACCGTGCTCAGCACCGATTTTCGCTTACCGCCCTGCGCGGGTCGCCCGTCGTCGCGGGACCTTCGACCGTGCCGGGGCACGGTGACCAGCGGTCTCTGGGTGGAACTTCGCGCCAAGGTTACGCGAAGAGTGCCCTGACCACCAAATCGCCCCCGGGTGCACCACGTCACCCCTCCGATGGGACCCCGGGAGCGGGCCGCCGGTCAGGGCCGGGTGCGACGCCGCCACAGGTAGGCCGCCCCGGCGCTCGCGCTCCACGCCGCGGCCCAGCCGGTCAGCAGCGCCACGGTCGGCGCGGCCAGGTCACCGGCGGCGGCCCGCGCGGTCGCCATCACCGGCGGCGCCAGCCACGGCGCCACCGAGCCGCTCAGGCCGAGGGCGACCGCGCCGACCCCGCCGAGCGCCAGCACCGCGACGCCGTAGCCGGCGCTGCCCGCGCAGGCACGGCTGGCCAGCGCCCCGAGCGCCACCGCGGCGGGCACAGCCAGCAGGTGCGCCCACAGGCCGACGGCGATGCCGAGGGGCACCGAGCGGTCGTCCGGCCCCACGGGGCCGGCGACCCCGCCGACCAGCCAGGGGAAGACCAGCGCGACGAGCACCGTGCCGAGCCCGGCCACGCCGGCGGCGAGCAGGCCGGCCAGCCGCTCCCGGCGCACCCCGACCAGCGCCTGGGCCAACCGGCGCTGCACGTCGGGCTCCACGTCCAGCAGCACCTTGGTCTGCCAGGCCAGCACCGGGAAGAACACCACCGCCGAGACGCCGTACGCCTCTCCCGGCTGGGCCCGGCCGCCGCCGTAGAGGACGCCGAGGGCCACCAGGCCCGCGAGCAGCGGCGCCAACGCCCGCCCCGTCCGCAGGAAGCCGGCGAGCCGCAGCCGGAGCAGGGCGGTCACCGCGCTCCCCCGGTGGCCAGACCGGTCGGCTCCGCCACGCCGACCTCCGCCGTCCCCTCGGCGGTCGCGACCCCGTCCGGCGTGTCGGACGGGGCCGGCGCCTCGGGGCGTACGCGCAGGACGTGATGGCCCTCGGCGCGCAGCCGGGCGACGGTGCCGGCGACACGCGCGGCCGGCACCGCGACCTCGACCACCGCCATCGCCGCGTCGGCCGGTGGCGCGCCCTCGGTGGCCGTGCCGTCGGCCACCGTCCAGCGGCGGGCGTCGGGCAGCCGGGCGATCTCGCCGCGGTGGTCGCTGACCAGCACCGACCCGCCCGTTGCCAACACCTCGGCGATCACCGCGGGCACCAGTTCCCGGGTGGCGGCGTCGAGGCCCTCCCACGGCTCGTCGAGCACCAGCAGGCCGGGGGTACGCAGCATCGCCTGGGCCAGGCCGACCTTCTGGGCGGTGCCCTTGGACAGCTCCGGCAGTCGGACCCGACGGAACCGGGCCAGGCCCAGCCGGTTGGTCCAGTGGTCGACCGCCCGGCCCGTCGCCGCCGAATCGAGGCCGGCGACCCGACCCATGGCGGTGAGGTAGCGCTCGACGGTGAAGGGCTGGTCGGCCGGGAAACGCTCCGGGACCCACCCGACGTGTCGGGGCCGGTCGATCACGCGCCCCCGGCTCGGCCGCAGCACCCCGGCCGCCACCTGGAGCAGGGTCGACTTGCCCACGCCGTTGCGGCCGAGCACGACCACGACCTCACCGGAACCGACCCGCACATCCGTCGCCCGCAGCACCCACGGCCCGCGCCGCCGGTACCGCAGCCAGACGTTCTCCAGTCGCACCCGGCCGAGCATGCCACAGCGGAAAGGGAACGGGGCGCCGCCACGATGTGGCGACGCCCCGTCACGGGTGCGGGTGCTCAGCCCTCGGCCGAGCCCTCCTGCAGGTTCTTCACCAGGTTCGGGTCGACCGGGACGCCCGGGCCCATCGTGGTGGTGAGGGTGACCTTCTTGAGGTACTTGCCCTTCGCGGCGGACGGCTTGGCCCGCAGGACCTCGTCGAGGACCGCCGCGTAGTTGTCGATCAGCTGGGTCTCGGAGAACGAGGCCTTGCCGATGATCAGGTGCAGGTTGGAGTGCTTGTCCACCCGGAAGGTGATCTTGCCGCCCTTGATGTCCGAGACGGCCTTGGTGACGTCCATGGTCACCGTGCCGGTCTTCGGGTTCGGCATGAGACCGCGCGGGCCCAGGATCCGCGCGATCCGGCCGATCTTGGCCATCTGGTCCGGCGTGGCGATCGCCGCGTCGAAGTCGAGCCAACCACCCTGGATCCGGGCGACCAGCTCGTCGGTGCCCACCTCGTCCGCACCGGCGGCGGCGGCCTCCTCGGCCTTCGCGCCGGCGGCGAAGACGATCACGCGGGCGGTCTTACCCGTGCCGTGCGGCAGGTTGACCGTGCCGCGGACCATCTGGTCCGCCTTGCGGGGGTCGACGCCGAGGCGCATCGCGACCTCGACCGTGGCGTCGAACTTGACGTTGGTGGTCTCCTTGGCCAGCTTCACGGCCTCGGCGGGGGTGTAGAGCTTGGACCGGTCGATGACCTCGGCGGCCTTGCGGTAGCTCTTGCTGCGCTGCATGGTCTGGTAACTCCTGTGGTCTATGGCGGGCCGCGGCGTCCGCGCGCCCTCCCACGAACTGGATCTGGGGGTGACCGGGGTCAGTCGGTGACGTTGAGGCCCATCGACCGGGCGGTGCCGGCGATGATCTTCTCGGCCTGGTCGACGTCGTTGGCGTTGAGGTCGGCCATCTTCTTCTCGGCGATCTCGCGCACCTGGGCACGGGTGACCGAGCCGACCTTCTCCTTGTGCGGGACGCCCGAGCCCTTCTGCACGCCGGCGGCCTTGATCAGCAGCCGGGCGGCGGGCGGGGTCTTCAGCACGAACGTGAAGCTGCGGTCCTCGTAGACGCTGATCTCGGCGGGGACGATGTCGCCCCGCTGGGACTCGGTCTGCGCGTTGTAGGACTTGCAGAACTCCATGATGTTCACGCCGTGCTGGCCGAGCGCGGGGCCGACCGGCGGCGCCGGGGTGGCCTGGCCCGCCGGCAGCTGAAGCGTGAAAGTCTTGACGAGCTTCTTCTTCGGAGGCATGTCTCTTCCTGGGGCTTGGAACTGGGAAAGGTGCCGGCCGCGGGCGCGCACGGTCAGCGCGATGCGACAGCGGCGACGTTCTAGGGTAGCGCAGCGTCCCGCCGCCCCTCCCGCCGAGGTCGCACGGGCGGGTGGAACGAGTACGCCGGCGGCGGACTGCTGCCCACCGCCGGCGACCGGGACCTCAGATCTTGGCGACCTGGTTGAAGTTGAGCTCCACCGGCGTCTCGCGGCCGAAGATCGACACGAGCACCTTGAGCTTCTGCTGGTCGGCGTTGATCTCGCTGATCGTCGCCGGCAGCGAGGCGAAGGCACCGTCGGTGACGGTGACCGAGTCGCCGACCTCGAAGTCGAGGACCTTGATCTCGGGCTTGGCCTTCTTCTGCTCGGTCTCGACGGCCGGCGCCAGCCACTTCAGCACCTCGTCGAGGGAGAGCGGGGCCGGGCGGTCGGCCCGGTCCGTCGCGCCCACGAAGCCGGTCACGCCCGGCGTGTTGCGCACGCAGGAGTAGGACTCCGCGGTCAGCTCCATCCGGACCAGGATGTAGCCCGGGAAGACCTTGGCCTGCACCTGCGACCGCTTCCCGTTCTTGACCTCGACCTCTTCCCGGGTCGGCACCTCGACCTGGTAGATGTAGTCCTCCATGTCGAGGCTCGTGATCCGGGTCTCGAGGTTGGTCTTGACCTTGTTCTCGTAGCCGGCATACGAGTGCACCACGTACCAGTCGCCCGGCGCGTAGCGCAGCTTCTGCCGCAGCTCGGCGACCGGGTCGAAGTCCTCGTCCGGGGCGGGCTCGGTGGTGGGGAACTCCGGCTCGCTGGCGGCCTCGACCGACTCGTCACCAGCCGCCGTCGCCACCGTGGACTGCTCGTCCGTGGTCTCGGCGGTCTCGTCGTACTCAGGCACGCTCGCTCACTTCCGTCACTATCGGCTCAGTCGGCCGGTCAGCTGGGGTTGCCGAAGACCCACAGCACGCCCTTCGCGAAGGCGAAGTCCAGGCCGGCCACGATCGTCAGCATCACCGTGACGAAGGCGACCACCACGGCCGTGTAGGTCAGCAGCTCCTTGCGGGTCGGCCAGATGACCTTACGCAGCTCGGCCACGACCTCGCGGATGAATCGGGCGATGCGGCCGAACAGACCCACGCGATCGGTGTCCGTCTTGGTCTTGGGCCGGCTGTCGGCCGACTCGGCCTTCGCCCGCGACCGCGTCGCGGTGCCGCCCCGGGAGACCGGTTCCTCGGCGTCGGTGGCGTCGTCGTCGGCCACGTCGTCGACGACCTCGTCGTGCAGACGGTCGTCGCCGGCGTCCTCGCCGCGCCGCTTCTTGTCGGCCACTTCGCCCTCCGTCGCGGGATGTCGGGTCGCACGCGGTGGGCGTGCGCAGCGCTTGGTCACGCCGGCCGGACCAACCGTCCCGCGACGGGCCGCGGCCGGTGGACCGGCCGGACGGACCCGAATGCCTCGGAACCACCCCGCCGATACCACCACCACGGGCCGGACGCCGCCCTACGGCGGCGCGACCCACGGGAACGGTCAGGCCTGAGGCGCAGGGGTGACAGGACTTGAACCTGCAGCCTGCGGTTTTGGAGACCGCTGCTCTGCCAATTGAGCTACACCCCTGTGCGGCAACGCTCACCCCGCCCGGTCACAGGACCGTGCAGGGGTCACTTGCCCCACGGCGGACCAGTGTACGGGTAGTCGCACGACTTTCCCAACCGGTCTGCCTATCGCGCGTCGCGGGCCTGGTCAGCGGGCCGTCCGGACGGTCGCCCGGGCCTGCGAGAGCACCTTCTCCCCCCGGCAGGTCGCGGTCACGTCGAGCCTGGTCAGGCCCTCCTCGGTGACCTCCCGGACGACCGCCGTGACCTCGATCTCGGTGCCCTCGTCGTCGTCCGGGACGACCACCGGCCGAGTGAAGCGGACGTTGTAGTCGACCACCGCGTCCGGCCTGCCGGCCCACTCCGTCAGCGCGCGGCCGACCAGCGCCATGGTGAACATGCCGTGGGCGATCACGCCGGGCAGACCCACCTTGGTGGCGAACCGGTCGCTCCAGTGGATCGGGTTGAAGTCCCCCGAGGCGCCGGCGTAGCGGACCAGGTCCGCGCGCGTCACCCGGAACGTCTTGGCTGGCAGCTCCATCTCAGCCCTCCCCGCGTACGACGAGCTTCGACCAGACGGTCACCACCGGCTCCCCGGCCGGCGTGCCGACCTCGGTGCGGGTGGTCAGGAAGTCGTGCCCGCCGCGGCTGCTGACGTCCTCGATGACGCAGACGCAGACCAGTTCGTCTCCCGCCACCACCGGACGGGTGTAGGCGAAGCGCTGGTCGCCGTGGACGACCCGGCTGTAGTCCACGCCGAGGGCCGGGTCGTCGATGATCTGCTGGCTGGCGGCCATGCTGACCACCACGGGGAAGGTCGGCGGGGCGACCACGTCCGGGTGGCCGAGCGCGCGGGCGGCCTCCGGGTCGTGGTGGGCCGGGTCGGCGGCGCCGATCGCCGTCGCGAACTCACGGATCTTTTCTCGGCCCACCTGGTAGGGGGCGGTCGGCGGGTACGTCCGGCCGACGAAGGACGGGTCCAGGGACATGCCGCGAACCTACACGCAAAACAAGATCGCCGATCCGTACGGGGCGGCGACGGCCGGAGCCGCGCCGTCCTGACGGACCGGCGATCGGGAAGTGCGGGGACCGGGCCGGCGGAGCCGGCCGTGGGTCAGCGGGTCTCGCGGTGGACCGTGTGCTTGCCGTCCCGCGGGCAGAACTTCTTCAGCTCGATGCGGTCCGGGTCGTTACGACGGTTCTTGCGCGTGATGTAGTTGCGCTCCTTGCACTCCACACACGCCAAAGTGATCTTCGGCCGGACATCGGTCGCCTTCGCCACGGCGGAGTGCCTTCCTCGCTACGGATAACAACTACGGCGCATCAGCCTACGCGCTGACCACGCGGACATGCAAAGTGGGCGCCTATGGCGCCCATCCCACCGGCCACCGGGATCGAGCCCGGTGGACGAGAGTAGCGGTGGCCGGACTTGAACCGGCGACACAGCGATTATGAGCCGCTTGCTCTGCCATCTGAGCTACACCGCCGTGGCGGGTCCAGCCGGACCCTCTGAGCCCCCTTACGGAATCGAACCGTAGACCTTCTCCTTACCATGGAGACGCTCTGCCGACTGAGCTAAGGGGGCCTGCGCGATCTCCCCGGGGGGTGACGCGCAGGGGATACATTACACGGCCGCGCGGCGGAGATGAAATCGGATCCCCCAGAGCCGCATTTCCACAGCTCAGGGCACGACACGCAGCCGGGGCAGCTCCCCGGCGGAGATCGTCTCCGGATCCACCTGGGCGCCGAACCAGGCCTCCAGCCGCTCGTACGGCAGTGGCCGGCTGAACAGGAAGCCCTGGCCGATCTCGCAGCCGATGTCCTGGAGCAGCTCCAGGGTCAGCTCGCTCTCCACACCCTCGGCGACCACGGCCAGGCCGAACTGCTGGGAGAGAGTGACCACGGCGTTCACGATCGCCAGGTCGCCCGGATCCGTCGCCATGCCCTGCACGAAGGAGCGGTCGACCTTCACCTCGTGCACGGGCAGCCGGCGCAGGTGCGCCAGGGACGAATCCCCCGTGCCGAAGTCGTCCACCGACAGCCGTACGCCGAGGTCCCGCAGCCGCCGCAGCGTCGGGATGGGCCGGTCGGTGCCGTCCAGCACCCCGGCCTCCTTGATCTCCAGCGTGAGCCGTTGCGGCGGTACGCCGTACTCGTCGAGCAGCTCCTGCACGCGGGCCGGGAAGTGCTGGTCGGTGAGCGTACGGGCGGAGAGGTTGACCGCGACGGAGAGCGGCTGGCCGGCGTGCGACCAGTCCCGGCTGCGCCGCAGCCCCTCGCGGAGGACGATCTCGGTGAACCGGCCGAGCTGGCCGGTGTGCTCGGCCACCGCGACGAAGTCCTCCGGGGCGACCGACCCGTGGGCCGGGTGCTCCCACCGGGCCAGGCACTCCACGCCGACCAGCCGGCGGTCCCGCAGCGTCACCTTCGGCTGGAAGTAGACCTTCAGCTCGCCGTCGTCCAGCGCCCGCCGCAGGTCACCGGCGAGGCCCAGCCGCCGCAGCGACCGGGACTCCAGCGCCGGGCTGAACAGTTGCACGCTGCCCGGCACGGACTTGGCCGCCGTCGCCGCCAGGTCCACCCGTTGCAGCAGGGAGGCGGCGTCGCTGCCGTGATCCGGGTGTACGGCGACGCCGACCGCCGTGTCCACGTCCAGGGTGAGGGCGTCGAAGACCATCTCGTCGCGGATCTGCTCGCGCAACTGCGCGGCCAGCTCCGCCGCCGCCTCGGCGCTCTCCAGCCGCAGCGTGACCAGGAACTCGTCCCCGCCGGCCCGGCCGACCAGGGCCGACGACGGGGCGCAGGCGCGCAGCCGGTCGGCGACCTCGGCGAGGACCTTGTCGCCGGCCGCGTGCCCCAGGGACTCGTTGACCTGCCGCAGCCGGTCGACGTCGAACAGCAGCAGCGCCACCACCTCGCCGGGCGCCCGGATCTTGACCGCCTCGTCCAGCGCGCCGGTGATCCGCCGCCGGTTGGGCAGCTTGGTCAGCGCGTCGTGGTACGCGTCGTGCCGCAGCCGGTCGACCAGCCGGGAATTCTCCAACGCCACCGCAGCGTGCGCCGCCACCGTCTCGAACAGGGGCACGTCGGTGCGGACGAAGTGGTTGCTGTCACCGAGGCGGTTGGCAACCTCCAGCGTCCCGATGACCGCCTGGCCGGATCGCAACGGGATGACGATCACGTCCTTGACGCGCTCCGCCGACAGCGCCGCGCGCAGGTCGCCGTCGGTCATCAGGCCCCGCCCGACGGCCACCGTACGGCCCTCGTCGCGGGCGCGTTCGCGCAGCGCGGCCGGCGTCTTGGCGAAGTCGAGCAGGCCCGGGTCGTCGTTGCGCGCGGTGAGCAGCACCTCCGGATGCCGGCCCTGGGCGGGCAACCAGAGGGTGGCGTACTCGGCCTGCATCAGGGCCCGTACCCGCCCGAGGAGGGCGTCGGGCAGGGTGCCGTACTGACCGCTCTCGCTCACCGCGCGGCTCAGTTCGTACATGTCGGCGAGCGTGCGGTGCTGCCGGAAGAACTGGGCGTACGCCCGGTAGACGAGCGCCAGCGCGGCGACCAGGACCGCCAGCAGCAGCAACGACCACCAGGTGGCCGCGATGAGGATCAGGACGATCATCCCGCAGGCGATGTTGATCGCCGCAGCCAGCAGTCCCGGCGGGGACTTCCGGAAGACCTCGCGCCCGGCCTGCCAGCCCTGGAGCAGCGTGTGCACCCCGGCGATCGCGGTGAGGCTCACCAGGTTCACCATGCTCGCCGCGACGAACAGGGTCAGCCAGGTGGCCGGACCCACGCCCTGCACCGGTGGGAACGCCTGGAGCACCAGGACGGCCAGCGACGAGCCGGCGGCGGCCCGGGCCACGTTGAACCAGAACTTCGTGGCGGTGGAGGGGTGCCGCAGGTGGGTGATGATCGCCGAGAGCGTGTAGATGGCGACGACCGTGAGCGGCCGGACGAGGAAGAACGCCAGGACGAGCGGGATCTCGTTGAGCGTCATCCCGATGGACTGCCGCCGGACCGTGAAGTTCAGCACCGGCATGCCGGCAGCCACCATGGCCACCAGCAGCAGCACTGCCAGTGGCCATTCGCCGAACGGTTCCGGGGCGACCAGGCCGACGACCGTGGCGCAGACGACCGCGAGCATCGCCAACGGCCCGGTGATCAGCCAGGCGTACTCCGTCGAGCGGGGACCGGTGCGGCCTCGACCCGCCATGCCGCTCCCCTCACCGGCCGCGCCGGCTCACATCATCGACGTGGTGGTTCGTCAGAGCTTGGGCATGTTCCAGACGAAATCCAACAACTGGGCGTCGCCGACGTTCGAGGCGTCACCGACGAAGACGCCACCAGCCACAGCGGCGAGTACGAAAAACGAGCCAAGCAGCCGGCCCAGCCTTCGACCAGACATGTTTGCTCCTGTCGGGGAAGTGTCACGGGGATGGTGGAGGTTCCACGATCGTGCCACAAGGCAGGTACCCAGAAAAGCCGTGCGCCTGCCGCCGGCCCGAGCGTCGGTGACGTTCCGCCGTTCGGACCGCCATTCTCGTCGCAGCAGGCCAGATCACGAGCCTGCGACGGCCACCACCCACTTCGCACAGTGCCGAATACGACCTTCGGCGCATTCCGCTCGGCGGCCGGCCGGCAGGGGCCGGTCGACCGTACGGAACCACCCATCAGTCGCCCGGGAGGCCGCACCACCCATCCGGACACGCGCCCAGGGCATCGACCACCATACCCGGTCTGCGCCGTCGCACCAGTGTCGAGACACCATGCGTCCGATCGGTGGAGGGCAATGCGGCCGGAGCGGCGGATTCGGACAAGCCGGTCACGAACGGGACCGCGGGAGTGAGCGCCTTCCGTCCGGCGCCGCACGCGCTTCGCCGGCCGTCCGGATGTGCATCGTCTCCCCGTCGATGCAGTTGGCGTAGACCCGAAGCTTCGGGCTGGGGCGGCGCGGTGGCCGACGCCCGCGCAGCACAGCGATGCCGTGCCCCAGACGCCGGGCAACCGCCGCCGACGGACGCCGACATCCAGCCAGAGCGAGGCCGCCGCATGACGTAGGTCGACCTAGTGTGCCGGGGAGGGCGCCTCGGGGGGATGGCCAGCGGCGTGGCGGGCGTCGGCGAGGGCGACGGCGAGCAGCACGAGCGCGGCCACGACCGCAGCGGCCAGCGGTGGGGCGAAATACAGGGGGACGGCGGCGACCGCCAGGGCGGCGATGGCGACGACGCGGCGGATGGAAAGTCGGTCGAACACGATGCGTTCCAGACGGATGCGGCCGTAGAGGAACAGTGCTGGACCGCCGAGGATCGCGACGAGCCACACCGGCTCGGGCCGGCCGTCCGGGTGTTTCAGTACGATCTCGAAGCCGACGGCGGTGGCGACGATGCCCGTCACCATGACGACGTGGGCAGTGCCGGTGGCGTGGCCGGCGGCATACCGGTCCCCCGCCGCGGCGACGGCTTCGGCGAGGATCTGGCCGGAGCGGTAGAAGTAGATGCGCCACAGCAGCACCGTCGACAGGAACGCCACCACGAGCCCCGCGGCGGCCGTCGCGGTGACCGGCTGGTTGGTCAGCGTGGTGCCGACGGCGAGGACGGTTTCCCCGAGGGCGATCATCAGGAACTGTTGGTAGCGCTCGGGCAGGTGATGGCGGCTGTCCATGGCCCACGCACTGACCTGCGCTGGCCGGGCCATCCCCGGCACCGGCCAGCGCAGCTGCCCGGCGACGATGTCGATGGTCACGGCGATCCCCCACAGGGCGGCCCGGGTACCGCCACTGACGGCCGCGCCGGCGAGCCAGATCACCGCCGTGGCCGCGTACCACAGCACTGACCGGAGGTAGAGCTGCCGAAGGGGGTGCCCGCGCAGCGCGGGCATCAGGATGAGCGGCCGGCCGAGCTGCAGGATCACGTACGGCAGCGCGAACGCCCACCCGCGGCCCACGAACGCGTACGGGAGCGAGGTCGACATGACCAGCAGCCCGAAGGCACTGGCCAGCACAATCCACTGGATCTTGCGGCGGCGGGGGTCGAACCAGCTGGTGATGTGCGCGGTCGTGATCCACAACCAGATCAGCGGCAGCGACAGCACCAGCAGGAAGGCCATCGACCGCCACCGGACGACAGCGTCTTCGCTGACGATGTCCCGCGCGACGCGGCTGACCACCCCGGCCAGGGCGAACACCAACACCAGGTCGACGAACAGTTCCAGGAAGTTGGCCTGCCGCACGTCCTCGCGACGTTGCAACAGGTCCTGACCTTGTCCACCGCCTTCCGGATGTCCCATACCGCTCATACTCACCGCCACCCGCCCGGCTCACCGGGGGTTGGACGTCGTACACCCGGAGGGAAGCCGCACACCGGTGACCGGCAACGACTCCTGGCCCGACCAGGATCTCGTACGAATGGGCGACGACTGGCTGAGGCGGGACGATCGCCATCGGTGTTGCTCTCCGTCGAGGGCGGGGCGATCGCTGCCGCGCAGCAGAGTTGCTTGCCTCCGAGTCACGCGGGCACTGTCCGCGGTTCGAGGACGATCAGGACCAGGGCGTGAGCCATCCCCCGGGTGCCCCGATCCTCTACGCCACCCGGCCGGCGTCAAGGGCGCTGCGCGTCGGCGCGCCGATGGCCTACGGCCACCCTCGACCCCGACCGGGCGCCGCAGTCCTTGGCACCTATCCGGGGGATGGGAGCAGACTGTCGGCCACCTTCCGCAGGGAGGCCGGACGGTCTACGACTGCCTCAGACCGGGCCGGTGACGAGAAGGGCTTTGTGATGGCTCCAAAGCCACTGTAGGTACTGCTGCACTTCCTCCGGCGTGGCGACCCATCCGTTGTCCATGTAGTTGAGGATGCGCTTGATCTCGCCGGGTACGAGGTCGTAGGCGGTCGCTCCAGTTTCCGGGACGGATGTGTCAGGGGGGACGGCCACGGGAAGCGGGATCATGGGGAGGCGAAGTCCAGTCCTGGTGAAGGCTTTGAGGACCGTGAGGTAGACGCGGGCCAGGTGGTACGGGGAGACAGCGAGCGCGAGACTGGCGATCCTGCGGGCTTGGACCTGGTTGACGATCCATGCGGCCTGCAAGCCGGTGTTGGGGGCCGGGTCGGCTTGGAGGAAGACACCATTGGTGCGACGAAGGCCGAGGCTCCGCAGGTAGTCGAGCGTGATCTCGACGTAGGTCTCTTCATCCGGATTCCCATTCGCCACCAGAAGGTAGCGAAGCGCTGGGTTCGCCTCCCAGTTGCGGATCGCATGAGTGAGACGCCATTCCTCGCCCTGACCGGTGGCTACCACGAGCGCGTCGACGTGGTCGGCGGCTGACTGGGGCAGGGTCAGGATCACCGTGAGGGCTTTCATCACCCCCACACACTGGCCCGCTGTGAAGCCGGCCAGATCCTCCTCCGCCACAACCCGAGGAGCCGCCTTGTTGGGATTCACCGAACCACCCCGGCCGGCTCGGGAAGGCCCGTGACCAACACCAGGGACACCAGGTCGTCAGGTTGAGGGAGGGAGATCATGCACGCGATCTTTCCAGCCCTCAGGCCGGCCTGCGTGCCCGATACGTGCCCAATGGGCCGGTCGATCAGGCGCAACGGCGGTCAACAACGGCAGTCAACGACAAAGGCCCCTGATCCACGTTTACGCAGGTCAGAGGCCGTGTCGCTGCCTGGTGGCGGGTAGAGGATTCGAACCTCTGTAGCTTTCGCGACGGATTTACAGGGCGTCCGGAATCTTGGCCGACTCAGCGTCTGTCACCTGGCGTTTTGCTCGTCGGGGCAGCAACGAAACGGTCAGCCGCCCACCATCTGCCCACGCCCGCCAGGTTCGCCCGAGCTCTCACGACGCCGAGGGCAACGGCGAATCAGACGGCATCCCAGCCTCATCCGACGAGGTAGGAGAAGCGGTGGGCGCAGGCACCGAAACGGAAGGCGCCACCGCCGGAACGTTTCCCTGTCCAGAGGACCAGACCAGGGGCACAACGATCGCGACGATCGCGACCAGTAGAGCAAAGATCGCAACCACCGCCGAGATCCAAGCCACACGCCGGCTGTCCTTGGCCACCCCGAGAGCCTCAAGCTCTCTCTGCTCGGCGCGCTCAAGTCGTTGCTGGTCGTCAGCCCGGTCGTGCTCGACCTTCGACACGAAGTCCGCGAACTGCTGCGCCAAGGCAGCGTTCCACTTCAGGAGTTCCGTTTCACGTTGCTCAGCCCGCTCGTGGCGCTCCGCCTCCTCAGCTTCCCTCGCGGCTACGGACTCGGCAAGGTCTTCCATCATCCGTTCGGACTCGATGCGCCACTGCTCACGCTCGCGCGCCTGCCGCTCAATGTCACGCTGAAGATTCCTCGGACCAGCCAGGAAATTCATCGGATCAGCCACGAAGCTCCATTGTCCCTTCAGTCATGCCTTCTGTCCCACCAGGCTCAGCCCTGCGGGCAACAACCGGTCATCCGAGGGCATTCCCGATCTTGTCGTTCATGGTGTCGTCGCCGCCGTCGATGCAGTTGGCGTAGACGCGGAGCAGGACGGCGACGCCGTGGCCCAGGCGCCGGGCTACCTCGGTGGGCGGGACGCCAGCATTCAGCCAGAGCGAGGCCGCCGCGTGACGCAGGTCGTAGGGCCGGCGGACGAGCGGCGAGGCGACCTGCGATTCGGTCAGCGCCTTCTCTCGGGCGAGCTTCCACCACCGGTCGTAGACCGACTCGGAGAGCGGCCCGCCGTGCAGACCACGGAAGAACCGACCATCCGGGCCGACGCCGTGGTTCTCGACGTGCGCGCACAGCAGTTCGACGAGCCGAGGCGGGATCGGGACTGCCCGGGTTTCCTGCCGGCCGCGGTGCTTGAGTCCGCGTTGTTCGTGGGAGCCGCCGTCATCGGTCCAGTGGGACCCGACGCGCGGGGCAGTGCCGGCGAGCACCAGGCGACCCCAGCGGTACTCAATCTTCTCGTGGTCGCATGACGGGGAAGGCTTCACCACCGCCAGGTCGTCAAAGTCGGTCCCGCAACCAAGGCAGCGCCCGGGAAGGTCGCAGTCCTCCCGCCGTAGGTCGGCCGCTTCCGAGGGCCGCATGCCCGCGTAGTAGAGGCAGCCGAAGAAGGCTGTGACCTTGTCGGCGCGTTTGCCGAGAGATTTCACCGCCTCCAACAGCGTGGCGACCTGAGCGGGGTTTGCCACCACCCGCCGGTCGATGGACTGCGCGACCTCGGGGGCGGTCCACTGGACCCGGTCGACGGGGTTGGACGCGATCAGTTCCAGCTCGACGGCGTACCCGAGCGCGTTGTAGAAGGTGGCCCGCTTGCGCTGGACGGTGGAGGCAGCCGCGGGCTTGCCGTCGAGGCGTACACACAGGCTGTCGAGGACTCGGCGGACCATCGCGGGCGAGTCCAGCTCGACGACCGGTAGCGACGCGGTTTCCAGCCAGGCGAGTGCCGCCGCGTGGTCGGCCGGGATCTCGTCGGACCAGCGACGCGGGTTCAGCCCGTAGAGGTACAGCGCCTCACGGAGCACGGCGTCATCCGGTCGGCCCCGCTTCGTCGGCCGGGTCAGGGTCACCGTGATCGAGGTCAGCGCCTCGACGATCGACCGCCGGGTCTTGGCCGCCGCCCGGGGCCACTTCATCTCGACGTACGCGCGGCTGTGCGCGTACCAGGTGGTGGGGTTCTTGGTTCTGGCCTCAGAGACCGGGCGCCCGGTGGCCGGATCGAACGGCTCCCCCGCGTTGGCCGCCTGGACCAGCTCGGCGCGAAACGAGTGCGCCAGCGCCTTGGTACGGAACATCTCCTCGAAGCGCTGGCCGCTCACCGCCCAGCGGACCCGCCACGGCCGAGCCTTCCGGTCAGCGCGCTTGCCGATCTCCCAGATCTGAACCTCGTAGCTCTTCACGCGGCGTCCTGCTCCAGCTCACCGAGCCACCGGCCCAGCGCCGACCGGCGGACCCGCAGCTGCCCGTTCGGGAGCTTGATCACCCGCGGTCCCTTGCCGGTCTGCCGCCAGTAGAACCAGGTCGAGCGCGGTACGCGCAGCTCGGCGAGCACTTCCGGCACGGTCAACAACTCCTCGTTCACTGCGTTTCCTCCCCGTGGTGCTGTGCGCTGTGCTGAGTTGCCGAAAGATCTGAGGACCCCTGCGCGGCCCGGTCCTTGGCGGCGAGCAGTTCGGACCGCCAGCGGGCGCGTTCGCTGATCGACCGCATGAGCCGGTAGGACAGGGGTCCCACGTCGGGGTCGTCGGGGCGGGCGAGTTCCCAGGCGTGCCGGACCCGTTCGGTGGTGGCGCCCTGGTCGTCGACGGGCTGCCCGGTCTCGCCGGCTGTGCCGCTGTCGGTGGTGGCGCCGAGCAGTGCCCGGACCCAGGCCCGCGTGTCGTGTTTGTGGTCGGCGAGGGTCTTGCCGGACCAGTCGCGGGAGATGAGAATTCGCCGGCCGCCGATGCCGAGGGTGTCCCGCTGGTGCACCTTGCCCTTGCAGCGGCCCGGCTTGAGCTTCGCGTGCGCCTTCTTCGGCTGGACGCCGTAGAGCAGCCAGTTCGCGCACCGGTCGGTGCATGGCGTGAGCTGGAGTTGCTGCCAGAGCCGGTCGAGGTGCTTGCGCTGCCGGTCGGTGGTCGCCTTGTGGCAGTCGCCGGTGTGCTTGGTGATGTACTTCGTGACGTACCGGATGGTGCGCTCCGCGTCCTCGGTGCCGGGCATGACGCCGCGGGCGTCGACCTGGGCGCCAAAGCGGACGACGTGCACGGGCTCGGCGTCCGGGTCGTCGTCGATGGCGTCGAGTGCTTCCGTCCAGGTGGTCAGAGGCTCGCGGGTGTCGGGGTCGACCCATGCAGCCGCCTGCTCGTCCCAGACCGGGAGCCGGTCGAGGGTGTACCGCTGGACTTCGACCGAGGGCCACCACACCTGGTGATAGGTCGCCGCCGCCACGGTACGCAGCACATCGCGGGGGATGGTGCCTCGGATGGCGAAGTGGGCGTGTGGGGCGAGACGACGTTGCGGCTCGACGCAGCCGGCGTACTGGACGTTCCAGCCCTCGCAGCGACGTAGGTTCTGCCAGAACCGGTCGAGCAGCCGGGGGAAGTGCACGGCGTCCCAGGCGGCGCGGCGGTAGTCGTACCGGTCGGGGTTGACCGGGGTGCCGTCGGGGCGGACCGGCCCGTACGAGTCGAGCGTGAGCGTGAGCCACATGGACGGCCGGAAGGTCGAGCCGTCGGGGGCGGTGTAGGTCTTGCCGACGGTGCGCCGCTCGACCTTGCGCCGGGGCAGGTCGGGGGCATCCTGGCGCCGCCTGGTGGAGCGCTTGCGCCGGCGGCCGGGCTCGTCGTCCTGGTCCTCGTCGACGTTGCCTTGGGGAGGCCCGACGCGCCCGCGCAGGCCCTCAGCGGCGATGGCCTCTTCCACCTCGCGGATTGCCTCGTCGAGATCGGCGACCTGGTCGTACTGACTGGCCCGGCATGCTTCGTCCCGGGCGAACTCGAAGTGCGCCCGAAGCAGGATCAGCGATTTCTGTTCCTCGGTCGCGGGTTCCGGGCCGGGTAGTGGCTCGTCGTCGCGGTGCCAGCCCTCCCGGATTTGGGCCTGGCGCAGCCGGCGGTTCTTCTTCGCGCACGGCGCGCACTTGTCTTCGCGGGTCGCCCCGCAGGGCAGGTCGATGACCTCGGTCAGGCCGGTGTCGAGGTCAGTGCGGCGCATCGCCAGCGGGCGGACGCAGACGCCGTACTCGGCCGCGATCTCTTTCAGCACGTCGACCGAGCGGGGTAGCGCCATGCGGGCCGCCCGCGACCCCGGCCGAGGAGCAACCGGGGTCGGGGCGGCGGGGGCGAGACCGGGCAGGGTCGGAGCAGTCATCGGATGATCCCGACGACCTGGGGCCGGTTGGGCTGGACGACGCCGAGCGGAGGCAGCACCGCCGACGGGGCCGGGCGGACCGCTGGGGCGGGCACGGTCGGCTCAGCCGGTCGCTCCGGTTCAGGCTCGGTGACGACCTGCTCCGGGACCTCATAGGTCCAGTCGATGCGCGGTTGGTCCGGCTCAGGAGCCGGGACGGTCGCGGGTGCGCTGGACAGGACGACCTTCACCAGGGCGAGAAACGCCAGCGACGGAACGGCCGCCACGATCCAGCCCCACACCGACGGTTCGGCTTCCGCGACCTGGGCGGCGAGGGAGAGCAGCGCGAACGCGACCAGGAGCACGCCGACCAGGCCGACGGGACGACCGGCGCGACGGCGGGCGCGGATCTCCAAGCCAAGGTAGATCGCCATCAGCTCGACGGCTACAGCGTTGGCCCAGCCGATCCAGTCGGGCTGGCCGTGGGCAACGGTCAGGTCGTGGACATGGGTGAAGGCGGCAGCACCGGCCATGGTGCCGATGGCGAGGAGGATCAGCACCCGTACGCCGGACTCGGCCCGGTGGCGGATCATCGGCCACCCCGGGGGCTGCGGACGGTGAGGGTAATGCTGATGCGCTGCCCATCGAGGTCGCGGCGGCGGTTGACCATGTGCGCCAGTCCGTGCAGGGCGGCGGCGAGCCGGTCCGGGGAGTCGTTCAGCTCGATGTGCAGCGGCTTGAGTCGGTGGGTGCCGAGGAAGAAGCGCTTGAGGGACGTCATCGGGTTACCTCCGGGCCGGGGTGACGCGGGTGCGGATGTGGTCGGGCGGGTCGCCGAGGGAGGCCACCGCTTCGGAGAGGCAGCGCCACAGCGCCCACGCCTCGTCGGGAGTGAGGTACATGCGGCGCCGGCCGCCACCGACGGCGAGATAGAGCGGGTACGGGTCGGGCCGGTCCGGGTCGACGCGGACGGATACCGCCGTCGGGCCGGTCGGGTTCGGTGCGCGCAGCCGGTAGAAGCGCCGGCTGTCCGTCGGGGCGGTCACCGCGGCTCACCCCCGTCGGCGTCGAGGATGTTGCGCAGCGCGTCGGGCAGCAGTGGCCCGCGACGCGGCCGGGGCAGGGACGGCCGGACCGGTTCGGTGGTCGACTCGCGGCCGACCTGGGCGAGGATGTCCGCCGCGTCTGCCGGGGCCGGGTATTCCCGGGCAAGGTCGCGGATGTGGTCATCGGTGATGTAGGAGAACCGGACCCGCAGGGGTTCGGGGGTGCCGTCAAGGATCACGTAGCCGACGCCCTTGGCCCAGCGGGGCATCTGGTCGGCCAGGGCGCCCCGGTTGCGTGCGCCGTCGCCCAACACGAGGTCGACCTGTGCCGCTTCGGTCAGGCCGAGCGCGATCCGGGTCGGGAACAGGTCCCGGAACGGCAGCACCTCCTTGCGGGGGTCCTGCAACGCGGCCACGACCAGCACGCCGACCCCGGCACCCTGGGACAGCAACAGGCCCAGCGATCCTGCGATGCGCTTTCGCAGGTCGACGTCTTGCAGGTACGCGGTGAGCGCGGCCATCTCGTCGATGACGACCACGACCAGGGGGTCAGCTTCGGTCGGGGTGTGCACCCGGACGGTTCCGGCGAGCCGGGTCTGTCGTTCCCGCATGACCGTCACGGCCTCGTCGAGGAGGTCGGCCATTGCCTCGAAGGACTTGCAGGCGAACCGGGCGAACAGCGGCCGGCCCATGGCGAACTCCATCCCGCCCTTGGGGTCGATCACCCAGAGCCGGACCAGGCCGGAGGTGATGCCGCCGGCCAGCGACCGAACCAGCGACCAGAGCACCGAGCCCTTGCCGGACCGGGTGGCCCCGCCGATGAGGACGTGCGTGGCGAGCAGGTGCAGGGACCATGTGCCCAGGTCTTCCCGCCGCGCGAGGGGAAGAGCGGTGAAGTCCGGGACGGCCGGAGCGTCGAACGGCGCCACGACCGGCCGCAGGGCGTCGGTGCGGACGAGCACCAGGTAGACCACGGTCGGCCGGTCACGGAACCGCACCCGGTCCACCAACCCGAGCACCAGCGCCCAGTAGCCGGTACGGGTCGGCGGGTCCTCGGGCCGCTCGGAGTACACCCGGGCGTGCCGCCGGCCGAAGGCGTACGCAAGGTTCGCCGTGACCTTCTGGAAGTCGGCCGGGGTCTGCCCGCGGACCATGCGGATGGTCAGCACGTCGAGGGCCTGATCCGAGCGCACGCGCAGCAGCTCGGGCAGGACCGCCCGATGGTCGTACGTCTCGGCGAGGCCGCACAGGGTCATGGCCTCACGCCACGCCCGCCGGTACACGAAGACCTGACGGAACCGGCCGAGCAGCGGCCCAGCGCACCACCGCCACCAGGACGCTTCGTCCCGCCACCGCCACACGGCCGACACCGCCGACGCCAGGACCAGCGGCACGACCAGGCCCGCCCAGCCGTGATCGGCGTAGAGGACGACGGCGAGCACGGCCAGGCCCACGGTGACCGGGTGGCGCAGACACCACCAGCAGCCCCGGGCGAGCCAGCGCAGCACCAGGCCGAGCACGACCACCCACATCGGCAGCTCGAACCGCTTTGGCCGAATCACCATCAGATCCCCGGCGGTCGTCATCACCACCTCGCCACGCGGCCGGCGCATCATCGCGCACCCCGCAGCGACACGAACCGACCCGACGAGTCCCGGACCGGAGGAAGGGGAAGAACGAGTTGCCCGACGCAGAGCGGGCAGCGGTCAGCCGCGCCGCCGGCCGGGTCGAACCGGGACTGACAGACGCCGCACCGAGGCTGAGCCGGGGCAGCCGAACGCCTACGCTTGGACACGTCACTACCTCTCTCGACAGAGCAGGGGAAAGAGACAGAGGGCGGGGCTGCCGTCCGCCAAGACCTGACAGCCCCGCCCCCACCTGATGCGGCTACGCCGCCGCCTTCTTGGCCACGCCCGCCGGCGCACGCATCCCGGTCGCCCGCAGCGAGTACGCCATCCGACCGTTGTTCGACACGTACGGCGTGACCGTCATGCCCTCGAACTCGACCGCCTCGAACGGGGCGCCCGTCGGCGGAACCGGCTGGTAGTCCGCCGAGATCTTCACCGTCGTCTCCCGGGAGCGCTTGCCAAGCTCCGGGTCGAGGTCCATCACCCGCACCTGCCACACCCGCTGGCCGGTCAGCTTGTCCTTCGCCGGCGACCGCCGACCCGTCTTCTCGTCGTAGTCCTCCACCTCACCCAGCGACTCGGGCACCAACGCGCACCCCGCCGGGAACACGTCCTCACAACGCACGGCGAACCTCGTACCGCCACGCAGAGCCATCGCTCAACCTCCAGGTTGTTGGCATGTCTGCCAAGTTGAGGCTCCAAGGTAGACGGCACTTGGCAGACAAGTCAACAACCTTCGTGGGCCCCGGGAATGCCGTTAGCGATCGCCTACCTGGACCCTCACTGGTGGGCCGCCCTCAGCTGCGCCCGAGCGACGGCGAAGCTTGCAAGGAGGCGTGCTTGCTAGCAAACTTGCTTGCAAGCAGAGTTGCTAGCGGTATCGGATTGCACGCGCGGAAGCTGGATGCGAATCCAGCGCTCCGGTCGCGCGATTCAAACCGGTGATCGGAAAGCTGCAACAGAGGCCAGCAACTAAGTAGATCAGTAGATACTGCAAGTGTGGCGTGCATAGAACGCCATGTGTGACGTGTGTAGAGTGCACTTCTATAAGCTGAGGTTTGGAAGTTGAGGTGCGTTGCACGTTCAACGCATCGAGCTTCCACCGAAGATGTGGTGACCTGTCGTGAAGAGCGGGAGGTTCCCATGCAGGAACGGGCCCCCGCCGTGCCCTAGGAAGCGAAGGCGGGAGCCCGTCGGGCGGTCGGCCTACCTAACCAACTAGGTGGGCCGGCCCCCATCCCCATCCCTGAACATTTCCATGATCAGCGATGCCATGATGGGCGTGCTGAGCTTAAAGAACCAGCTGAGCGCGTCCACCAGTCGGCGACGCCGGCAGGAATCGTTCCTACGGACCCGACCCCGCGCCTTGCGGGGCCTGGGCCTCTTGGGGGACCTGGTCATACTCCACCTCCTCGCGGCGACATGAACGGATCGCCTCCGACGTTGAGGAGGCGACCGGGCTGCTTGCGCGTCGCAGGTCGGTCGAGTCTGACTCGGAAAGAATCATAGCCATACGGGCGGGAATAATTGCAAGCGACACTCCTCGAATTGACGCCAAACTCTGATCTTGGGAGGGCGATTCTTTGAGGTACCGCGTGGCTCCTTGACCAGGACCGGCATCTCCTGTAGCTGCGCCATTCGCGCTGACGCACTCCGCAGCCCCACGCTTTAAGCTCTCGCCACTGGGTATAGGCACCGCCATGGCGGATAAGCAGGGGAGCCAGGCTGTCGACGAAGGCCACTCGCGGCCGGCGGGCGTGGACGACACGACCGTCGAGGCGCTAGGCGAGTTGAGTAAGGCGCTGGAGACGATCCACCGAGTGCGGGGTCACCTGTACTCCGCGCACCAGCTCGTCGGCGGCGCGGATCTCACCCTCGACCGGGTGGTGAAGCTGCTCCGCGAGGCCAGACACGACGCGATGGCCGACCGGGTCGAGCACGAACTGTTGGGGCGCAACGTGCTACCGGGCCGGTGGACCTTCCAGATCGTGGAGGAGTTCGACGACGGCTACTACGCCGCGTTCCAGGAGATCGAGCGGGATGCGCGGGAGAAGTTGGCCGGCGGGCGCCGGCACATCTACGAGGCAGAGATGAAGCAGCGGCGCCGCACCCATGGCATGCCGGGGCACGAGGCTACGCCAGAGGCGTGAGCGGTAGGCCGTGCGGGAGCATTGAGGCCAGGGCGTTGGCTCTGGCCTCGATGATCCTCATGCGGGCCTGATACTCGGACGGTTCCCGGTGCGCGGCCTGGCTGGTGACCTGGCCGGGCCACTTGCGGTAGAGCAGGCCGTACTCGCGGGTGAAGTAACCTTCGCTGACCGCGTTGGCAGCGAGCAGGAGGCCGGTGTCCTCGCTGGCGGGCAGGGCCATCCAGCCACCCAGGGCGAAGACAAGATCCCGCCGCAGGCAGAGCGTCGCCGGATGCACCGATGCCCGGTAGTCGTTGGCGCGCCAGAAGGACAGGACGGAGCCGCGGGCGACGACTCCGCCGGCCGGGTCCTTCTCCCATCCGGCGGTTGACCCGTCGGGCAGCAAGTCGAGTACCCGCGAGGTGGTCCAGCCGATCTGCGGATGCGCGGTGAACGCGGCGATGTCCCGGGCCAGCGCACCGGGGGTCAACTGGTCATCAGCGTCCAAGACCTTGATGAGTTCCCCGGACACTCGGGACAGGGCCAAGGTGCGAGCCACACCAGGCCCACCGGGACGGCCGGAGCCGAGGCTGATCCGAGGATCGTCGGGCAGCGCGTCGACCAGGGCGCCGGTCTGCCCGTCTTCCTGGACAAGCCATTGCCAGTCCCAACCGGCAGGCATTTCCTGCTTAGCCAACGACTCGTAGGCGCCACCAAGGTGCTCGATGCTGGGCGCGTGGACCGGGGTAATGACCGAGACGAGCTGCGTCAAGTTTTCCACCGTTGGAGTTTGTGGGAGTAAACAAGCTCTGTGCGGTCACCCGGCATCACCGCGTCGGCGACCTCGACGACGCGGCCCGTGGTATCGACCGAGGTCTTCCGCACGGTGAGCACGGAGACGCCCGGGTCGATGTCCAGCAGCTCGGCCTCATCAGGTGACGGTGGCCGGGCCCGAACCTCGTCGTCAATCCGGTCCAGCTCGATGCCTAGCGTGTAGAGCTGGTGCTGCGTACCGCCAGGCCATGGCTCCTTGCTCTCGTCGAGCAGGTCCGGGTTCGCGGCCACCAAGTCGTACGGCAGGTACGAGTACGACAGCGTCAGCGGCGCGTTCTCGTGGCGGGAGGACGTCCAGTAGACCCGGCGCAGCAGCGGCGTACCCGGCTCGACCTGCAAGGCCGCCGCCATCTCCTCGTCCGCGTCGACGCGGGAGTACTCGGCGTGGAACTTGAGGTCGTCGACGGTGAGGCCGGTGTCGTGCTCGATAGCGCCGGTCTTCAACCGCTCGGCCTCGTCGAGCAGGACCCGGTCCTTCTCCCACTGGTACCGCTCGGTGTTGCGACGGCGCACCCGTTGGCGGGGTGCCCGCACGTAGGTGCCGCGCCCCTGCTCGGCCCGGACCAGGCCCCATTCCCGGAGCTGCCGGATCGCGTTGCGCACGCTGGTCCGGGACAGGCCGGACGTCTCAGCTAGCTCGGTTTCGCTGGGCATTAGCGTGCCGGGGGCTAGCTCTCCGCTCATGATTTTCGCCCGCAACTCCTCCGCGAGTTGTAGGTAGCGTGGGCGCCAGTCCCGGCCATGCACACCGGTCACCGTACCCCCTAGACGTTCCAACGTCTGCCAGGTGGTCCCCCCGGCCGGCCGCTCGGGAACCGGAGGGACCACTACCGCTGCCCGCGGCGACTGCACACGGCGCGGGCCGAGAGTGCGAGAGGGGGCTACACCCCGACGGTTGCTGCTGTTCACCGGATCTCCCCCGCCCGTTCGCGTCGACCAACGGGTGGCAGCATCGCCAGACGGGCATGCGTCAGCTCGTCAATGAGCCGGTCCACCTGCGCCGGCGACAGGAGCACTGTCTGCGTTGCGCCGTAGCGGGTCGCGTCGAGCTTCACGGCTAGGTCCCGGCGCGCGAACCGGTCGATTAGCAGTTGGAGGCTGACCCAGCCGGTCCGCTCCCGCCCGATGGTGGTCGGGAAGCCCCGATGCATCGGGTCGTTCGGTCCGCAGCCCCGGCACCACACCGGGCACACGACCGACACGATCGACGACGACGGCCGCTCCGTAACGGGTTCGCCCTCACTCATCGTCGGCCCCCTGATGGCCGCCAGCTTGCTTCATAAGCCCGCGGAGCTGCTCGACCAGTTGGGCAACCTGCGGCAGCGGCAACTCCGCCCAGGCGTTCCCGGCCCGGCACGTCGCATGAACCGCGATCAAGGGCGTCCGGGCGTCGGCACCGATGAGGTACGTAACGATGAGCCCACCCGCCCGGGTGTCACCGACCCGGTGCATCGGCCCGCGATGGCGGCGGGCCATGTGCGTCATCAGCGGCGGCACCAGGTGGCCGCAGCGATCCGGGGCACACCAGTCCGGGTGACTCGTGACGTCGGCCGGTTTGCTCGTGCGGCTCATCGCGGCCACCGCCCACCGTTGCCCCGGTAGGCCTGCGCCCGCGTCATCAATGGCGCATAACGCAGCGCGGGCAACTCTCGCGTCGGCCCCACGGACCACCGTTGCAAAGGCGGTACAGAAGCCGGGCGTGGACTCGACAGAATGTCGGTGCTGACGGCCCGGGTTGACGGGCGCATCCAGGACCACCAGGACGAGAACCAGCGGCGCCGACGATGAGAGCCGGACATCGCACCTCCACGGGTAGGCGGGGACCGGTGGCCAGCCGCGGGGGAATGCAGCCGGCCACCGGCCCGGATGAAGGCACGGCGCACCGTCCGACGCAGACGGGTCGGGTATCGCCGAGCCAACTTGTACGCGCGGCTACCGCAACCGGTCCGACAGGACGCCGCACGTCAGGTGCGGCCAGGAGCGGCATGGCACCACCCCTGATACAGGCCGTCACTCTGGCCGCACATCGGGAAACGTACCTACAAGTGGATGTGTTGTCCATACGTCGAAACGGGTCGCTGGTTGGCACTTGGTAAGACAAGTGCCAGGTACGGTGAGCAGGTGCCCGCCCCGCACTACGGACAGCCCCGCTACCGCGTCATCGCCGCCGAGCTGAGAAGACGCATCGAGAGCGGGGTCATCCCGCCCGGTGCCCTCCTGCCAGCCGAGAGTGTCCTCACTGTCGAGTTCCGGGCGAGTCGCGGCACAATCCGCCAAGCTATAGCGGTCTTGCGGGAGACCGCCCTGGTCGTCACCGAACACGGCCGCGGCACCTACGCAAGCCCTCACCCCCTGGGAAGCAGAGCAACCACAGGTGCCCGCCCCGAGACCGGACTGCGGGAAGTCGCCGCAGACCCGGAGCTTGCGGCCCTTTTCGCCGTCGAGGTCGGTACGGCTCTAGTCGAACAACAGAGCATTGACCGCACGAATGGCGTCGTTGAAGCAGTCGTCAGAACCTACAGGTTGCTTCGACCAAACGATTAGTCCCTGCTTGCAGCCCCGATATCTCCTCAAGAGCCGCCCACGTCGGGGGCTGCTCGCGTCGACAGCCACAGGGCCGGTCCGGACTGGTCTCCGCTCGGCGCCACGCAGACTCAAGCACCTGGCGGCACCCCCCAGCGGTCGCGGCCCGCCAGCGACGCGACAGATTCGGTAGCCTGCATTGCTGTCGGCCACCGGACAGAAGAACCGCGAAGTCTTCTCTATGCGGGACAATCGCGGTCCGCTGTTCGACATCTGGCCCGCGGTGGACCTCATTGAAGCAGTCCAGGATCGGCCCAGTGCAGGGATGGTGAACACCCCCTCGTTCGGCTAGGGTATCGAACCTGGCGCCCCGAGGCCCGAGCCCACGGCTGACCCGAACATTGCCTGTCAGCAGAGAACGGGGTCGCTAAGGAGATGCAGGGGGAATGGATATGCGTTGGCCGATCGAGGATCGAGACCTTGACGAACTAGAGCTTGATCTGCGCAACGTCCGAATCCCAGCCGAGGCCCTCGACGAATCCGCGATCGCGAATTACCTCGTCGAGGCAGAGGACCTGCTAGATCTGGTACGTGACATTCTCCGCGACGGTTACTTGGACAACGACTTGCCAGTCGTAGTGATGGACGACGGCCGGCGCGTTGTTGTAGAGGGAAACCGCCGCATCACCGCACTCAAAGCTATTCATAATCCTGAGTTGTTGGGCAAGTCCGCTCCGCGAATAGAAAGACTGCTTAGCCGCTATCCCGATGCCGACACGCCGACGCAGGTCCGCGTAATGGTGGCGCCATCTCGCGAGGCGGCTCAGCCGCTGTTGGCGAGACTGCATACGCGGAATGCGAAGAAATCTTGGCTACGTGAGCAACAGGCCGTTTTCTACCATGCCCAACTGTCACCCTCAGTCACTGTTGACGACCTGCGAACGCTATATCCCATAGGGACCACTCCGATAGCTAGCTTTATTCGCATGGGTGAGATGCGTGAGCTTATTCGCAGCATGAAGTATGACGATCCCGGCCTTGAAGAATTTGTCAAGACCAGTCAGCTAAAAATGACTTCGTTCGAGTACGCTTATGAATTGCCTAAGATCCGGCAAGCGCTTGGTCTCAACTTCGATAAAGACGGGCGACTCGTCAGTAAGCGACTGTCTGACGGGCAGCGCCGCGGCCTGATGTACCTGCTGGAAGAGTTCCGTGCCAAGAGGCTGAACACTCGATCCCCCGAGCTCAGATCAGCCAAGGACGAGCACAACATTTTTGCGGAGCAACTGCGCCAGCTTGTCGGTGGCATTGAAACCCATGCGTCAGATCCCACAGGCGCTGAGGAAGACCTCAGCGCAAGCCAGAACGGGTCAACGAGCGTACCCGGATCCGGCAATTCAGACGGGTCAGACGCTGACATCGCCGGCCCCAGCAGCGGGACTGGCCCGGCCGGCGGTAGGCCTAGCGGTGGGACTGGCCCGGCCGGCGGCAGGCCTAGCGCCACTGGCCCGGAAACGGGGTCGGGTGGCACCGGGCACCAGACAGGACCTACGGGGCAGCCTGGCTCGCGTGGACCGAACCGAGGCGAAACCCGCTCCAGGCTTGACATGGAAGGCTTCGAATACAAGGGGTCTTCATCGGGTTTGCGGCGACGGTTCGAGGAATTGCAACGTCTGGACGTCCGAGACTTCCCTAACGCCGCACACGATCTGCTGCGCACCGTACTCGAATGCTCCATCAAGGACCACTTCGCGACTGTCCGGCAAATGCGGCTAACCGGCAAGCAATTGGGCGCATGTATGACTGAACTGGCTTCAGCATACCAGAATGACCAGCGGATGACATCCCTTATCAATGCGATAAACCGCAAGGGCAGAATGCCGGCAGCTCAGTACGCCGGGACCGCCTTCTCCCTGAACGCAAGCAATCACGAGCCCGATTCATTTGTGGCAGGCAGGGACGTTCATGAAGCATGGGACCGGATCAAGCCGATCTTGATCGAAATCGTAGGTAGCTAGCAAGCCAAATGCCTGCTAGGCCATCCCAGACTAGACGGGAAGCAGCTGACGAGCGATAGGACGCGACGCAATGAACAATTCGCGCGCCTTTCCCGCACGATGAGCGCTGTAGCTGAGTTGGTATTCCCTGACATGATGGTCTTTGTATAGCTGCCGGATCAGGTCCGATGGGTCGTAGGTCACCACCCAGTTACCTTCGGGGTGCTGGTTCAGGACCTGCGCCAAGTCCGAGTGATCCCGATGGGTGAATGCATTCAGATAGAGACTCCCGCCCATCTCAACATACGGCGGGTCGACGTATATGAATGTTGATTCATCTGTCACGAACTCTTTCACGATCGACATTCCATCGCGGCCGAGCACAGTAATTCGCGCTGCAAGCTTTCCGATTACAGATACACGCTCAGCGAGCTGATCCCGGTTAAACCGAGCGTCAATCTTGTAATTCCCGTTCTGACGAACTCCACCAATGGGGCCGGCGTGGAGGATGCCAGAGCGGTTAGTTCGGTTGAGGTAGAAAAAAGCGAACCCCAACGACAGCGGATCTGACTCGTCGGCGCCCCGGTATATTTGTTTTTGATTCCGCCACTCTTCCACAGTTAACGGTGTGTCAGAAATCTTGGCGGCAAACTCCTGCGACTTCGAGGTAACTGCAAGCCAGAAGCAGTAGACGGCGGGATCAATGTCGTTGATGACTAATTCCTGAACCATATCTTGCTTCAGTAAAGCGATCCCGGCACCTGCCCCGCCAGCATAAGGCTCGACATAACGGGCGGACTCGGCTCCAAGCCGGCCGATGAGCCCACCGAAGAGACCAGCAAGCGCAGCCTTACCGCCTGGATACCTCAGCGGACTTGCTGCCGCAGTTCTCCCCCATGCCCTAACCTCTAGAGGCGCGGTACTCGACTCTGTCACCTGCAACCTCCCTGAGCAATATTGCTGACGGACTTGGTAGCCGCGCGACAGCTGCGCATGGCAGCAGCCTTGGCGACCAAGCGCACCGCAGCGGACACAGAACATGCCCGCGTATTGCATAGACTGATGGATCTTCCCCGTGGACCGCAAGTATTCGGTGCGTGATCGCCTGGGTCGTCCCCTCTGCCTGCTCTTACGCCGGCCTGCAGCACTGCCGGAGTAACGAAGATATCGGCTGGTCAGCGTGGCCGCCTCTCCATGCTTGCCGATCAGCAGCGCCGCGCGGATCAGAGCATGTTGTCTGGTCCCCCAGGCCCCGGCAAGGTCGCGGGGTGCTCGGCTTGATGTGGCTGGTGTAGACACGCCCTCCTGGTGGTAGCAGGGCGGGCGTGACCGCTCAGATGATCATCGAGGTTCCTACGCCTAGACCCATGCGGTCCCATGCTGCGCCGTGGTACGCTTGCCTGGTTCGGAGGCGGGTGTAGCCCTAGGGACTCACAGTTCCAGCCTTCACGAAAACGGGAGATCTGGGTTCGAATCCCAGCGCCACCATTCCGTGGTGGATGTAGCTCAACTGGCAGAGCCCCGCTTTTACCTCCAAGTTAGGCCCCGCTTGAGCGGGGCCTAGCTTGCTTTATAGGTGGCCTCGCCCTTTCAACGCAGCACGGATCTCGACGTCCTTGAACTGCAATGGGAAATAGTTGAAGTTGCTGATGCCGCGGGCAAGCCTCATCCGCTTATCCGCCGCCGCCGGTCGATTATCATGGGCCTCGTAGTCGTCCACAAGGCGCTCAAGCCACATATCTCTCGGGCAACAGGCAGCAAGACCGCTGTTGACGGCACGAGCAATCTTCTTCGTGACGGCGAGAGTTGCGACCGTCTCCGAGTAGCCTAACCGCACGCGATCTAGCTTCGCGAAGGTCGGCGGAGGCTGCGTAGTCATCTTCGTCCAGGCCGTGGCTGCCGACGTCGACATGGCAGACGACGCCTTCGCCAAGTCCTCGCTAGCGGTGCCACCCCTGTGGATTACGCAGTTTCGCATCAGTCTGATCAGGTCATATAGCTCGATTGATTCAACGGGCAGAGCGGTCGATGAGTGGGTTTCGAAGAGCGTGTGCACCGTCGCTGCCTTGGCGTCCCTCGCCTGCCGTCGCCTGATTAGCCCTGCATCGCTAAGTAGAAACAGGCACTCCTTAAGGTAGTCCTCGTGGATGGCGAGCAGGTAGGGCACTGCCATTAGGCCTAGGTGATGCTCAGCGTCTTCGAGAATATCCGTCGCTACCTGGCTCTTCAGGTTGAAAGTACGAATATGATCGACTTTTGGGAAGATCTCGGACAGGGTTCTATTCGAGCCTGTGGTGAGGGAGAGTAGGTGGCCCGCAAGCTTTGATCCCGCCAAGAGCGCCATGATGGAACTGTTCGCTGCTTGGCGCTTCTGCAGGTAATCGCGATACTCGGCATACTTGACTTCAACCACTCGGCCTACTTCGTTAGGGTCGATCCTAGAAGTAGTTACTGTATCGGCACTTCCCTCTGAAGTAAATTGCCGAATTGGCCTCTTAGGGATCAAGGCGCCGCGCTCCGCGCGGCGCGGGGGCGGTGAGCCGGCCGGCGGCAACCCGCCCCGGCCGCCTTCGGCGCTGGGGCGGAGAGCCACCGACTACCGCCGGACCGCCGCCCCCAAGAGCGGCACGATCACGGGCAGGCGGTACGGAAGCCGAACGGGTCGACCTTGTCGAGGGTCGGGGCTTCCGGCTGCCGCGCCAGTCCAACCCCGGGACTGGCTTGCCCCCGGCCTGCCTCCCGCAGCCAGCAACACGCCAGCGCGGTGCCCTCAGCCGGCCGGTACGCCGGCGGCCCGCCAGCCCGGCAAGCGCCACCAGCACCCAACAGTCACAGCCCCAGAGGAGCCCTCGGCGGCAAGATCGGCCTGCCCACGATCTGCCCACAACCAGTCGTCAACGGCTGGACGCAGCCGGACTCGGCCAGACAAACGACAACGGCCCCTGATCAGCATTCCTGCTGGTCAGGGGCCGTTGGTGCTCCTGGTGGCGGGTAGAGGATTCGAACCTCTGTAGCTTTCGCGACGGATTTACAGTCCGCTCCCATTGGCCGCTCGGGCAACCCGCCAGTGCACCCCACCGCGTCGTAACGCGGCAGCGGAAGCAAGGATAGCGGCTCCCCCCGGCAGGCGCGCAACCGGGTACCGTCAGGGGGTCGTACCGCTGGTCAGCGGGGGACACAGGACCACAAACCGCCGGACAGCAGGAGCATGAGCATGGCAGCGAACCCGTCGTTCGACATCGTGAGCAAGGTCGACCGCCAGGAGGTCGACAACGCCCTCCGCCAGGCGGAGAAGGAGCTCGCGACGCGGTTCGACTTCCGGGGCACCGGCGCGGAGATCTCCTGGTCGGGCGAGGAGGCGATCAGCCTCCAGGCGGAGACCGAGGAGCGGGTGCGGGCCGCGCTGGAGGTCTTCAAGGAGAAGCTGGTCAAGCGGAACATCTCGCTGAAGTCGCTGGACGCCGGCGACCCGCGCTCGTCGGGCAAGACCTTCAAGATCGACTGCAAGGTCATCCAGGGCATCGACTCGGACAAGGCCAAGGCGATCAGCAAGAAGATCCGCGACGAGGGCCCGAAGGGCGTCCAGGCGCAGATCCAGGGCGACCAGCTCCGCGTCACCGGCAAGAAGAAGGATGACCTCCAGGCCGTCATCGCGCTGCTCAAGGGCGAGGACTTCGGCGTCGCCCTTCAGTTCACGAACTACAGGTAAGCAGGCCCGGCCGGCCTGGTCATCGGGCCGGCCACGCCTTGTCACCTGGGCAGACACCGTCGCCACTGGTCGTCATTGGTCGCTCTTGTTCGGCGCTCGACGGCCTGGCGACGGCCTGGCAGGTTGGCCGTGACCGGATGGGGAACTCAGCCCTTCGTCGTGCAGAGGCTCCCCTGGGAACCGCGGCACCCTACCGGCGATCTCCTCAACGGCCTCCTCACCGACAACCGTTGCGATGGCGTCCCACATGACCCCACGTGCCCGCGCAAGGCGCTGCGCAACTCGCCAATCCGCGAGAAAGCGGTCCACCGTCTCCGCGTCAGCCGCGCCGCCTGCTTGGCGGGATCCGATTCTGTCGAGCGAGACGACGATGCACTCTAGGTCGCGGGCGATCTCGATGGCACGGTCGAGGGAGATCGCCACTTCGGGGTCATCACGGTGGCGTTGGACCATTGCATTTCCTTTGGTCAATAGCGGTTGATTCATCGTGCCCCTTGGGCAAACAGCGGCGCCTGCGACCATCCGGCGGGGCGTCACGCTACCTGTTGACCTGCCCCCGACCTAGCACCAGAGCCACCGACTCCTTGACCCCCAGGCAACAAACGCGCGGCCTTGACCTGCCGATTCACCGGCCTTCACCTGCGAACACGGTCCCTCAAGGTCCGTGCTTGTCCGCCCGCGTCCGTCTGGGTTGTCACCCAGCTAGTCACTCAGCCCCCGCAGCCGGCGAACTTCGTCGAGGATCTCGCCGTCTGTAGGGACGATGAGCACCCTCCGGTCGGCCGAGTCCCGTTCAACCACGACCATGTCCAACGCGAGGGCTAGCGCAGCACGAAGGTCGCCGAGTTGCTGTTCTGGATCCCCGGCAAGTTCTGTGGCCGAACCCGCGACTTGGGCAAGGCCGCTTCGTTGCGCGATCTCGTTGACCTCCTGCAGTGCACCGATAAGGCTTTCAGGTCCCGCACCCTTCTCATCCCGGCGACCGGCGAAGGCAGGGCTGAGGTACACCAGCGCCCTTGCTCGGCCGATGTGCACATCCAGCAGTTCGCGTATGGCCTCGATGCACTCGATTTCACTCAGTCCGTCGGCTCGCAGCGTGGCCAGTACAGAGTTGAGGCGGCCCCCGGCGCTGAGGTGTCCTCTCGCGCGGTTAACTGCGGCCCGGTACCGCTCCTCCTGCATCGGCCAATCTTGGCACTCGGTCTACGCAGATGGGCGCACCGTCAGTTTGGAAGGTGCCTTGATTCGCGGCGAGGCCTCTTGGGAAGTGGGCCGCCGCCCGGCCCGCCACGTCACCTGGTCGTTTACGGCCGGACGAACGTCGCCATGGATCGTCACACGTTGAACCGGGACTACTGGCATCCCGCTCTGACGGCCGCTGGCATCCAGTCCTCCCGGGCCACCGGAATGCACGCGCTGCGGCACTTCTACGCCTCGGTCCTGCTCGATGCCGGAGAGAGCGTCAAGGCGCTGTCGGAGTACCTGGGCCACGCCGATCCCGGGTTCACCCTGCGCACCTACACCCACCTCATGCCGACCAGCGAGGACCGCACGCGCCGGGCAAGGTGCTTGGGCTGTCCTCGGACGGCCTGGCGACGGCCTAGCGGCGATCATGGCGGTGTTTTGGCTGGTAGCGGCCGGTATCCCTCCAGTTCACGAACTACCGGTAAGCCTCAGCCGCCTTGGCTGATCATCAGGTCTTCGACCTGCTGCAGCCTGGGCGGACGTCGTTGCCGTCGGTCGTCGTTCGGCATTTCCGTCTGACGGCCGGCGGCCCGGCGACAGCCTGCACCCCTGCGGTCGGGCTCCGTGGTGCTTCGCCCGGTGCCCGCCGGTCGTCGGAGGGGGCTGTCAGACTGGCCGCCGATTCGACCGGGCCGATGTGGAGTGGTGGATCCATGGGGAGTGTGCTGTCGTTCACCCGGGTGACCCCGGAGGAGCTGGACCGGGCGTTCGCGGACCCGGAGTGGGCCGCGGAGCACGTGGTCGACGACGAGGACCGGCCGGTCTGCTGCCTCGACAAGGCCTGGGCCGGCCTCCAGTTCCTGCTGGACGGGGCCGAGGTGGGAGTCGACCTCTACGAGAACGGCGACGTCATCGACGAGGAGTGCACCCTCTTCGGCTGGGACGACGGCAGGGTCGCCGCGGCCGCCCGCGCCCTGAGCGCGACGCCGTTCGAGGCGCTTGCGCGGCACTTCGACCCGGAGGGGATGTCCGAGGCGAGGGTCTACCCCGGCCTCTGGGACGACGACGACCTCGAACGCCTGGAGCGGCACCACGCCGAGTTGGTCGGGTTCTTCGTGGCGACGGCCGCGTCGGGCGGCGCCGCGATCCGGGATTTCAACTTCTGACGCCGCCACCTACCACCGGCGGGAACCAGTCCCGCCATGCTCACAGTCAGCCCTCGACGGAGGCCGCCGTGGTGGACCGGCGCGGGCGGGCCAGGGTGAGGACGACGGCGAGGGAGGCGATCGCCGCACCGGTGATCACCACGGCCATCGGGACGGCGCTGCCCTCCCCGCCCAGCCCGACCAGCGGCGCCGCTGCCGCCCCCACCACCGACTGGATGGCGCCCAGCAGGGCGGCGGCGGTGCCGGCGTGGGCGGCGTGCCGGTCCAGGGCGAGCGCGGTGCCGTTCGGCGTCACCATGCCGAGCGATCCGACGAAGACGAACAGGGCCACCGCCACCAGCGGCAGGGCGTCAAGCAGCGCGCCCGCGAGCACCGCGGCGGCGGCCAGCACTCCCACCCCGAGCGGCCCGATCAGCAGCCTGCGGGGCTCGAAGCGGTCCAGCAGGCGGGCGTTGGCCTGACCGACGGCGACCAGGGCGAGCGCGTTGACGCCGAAGATCAGGCTGAACGTGCCGGCCGAGACGCCGAAGACGTCCTGGAAGACGAAGGACGATCCGGAGATGTAGGCGAACAGCCCGGCGAAGGCGAGGCCCTGCGCCAGCGCGTACCCCAGGAAGATCCGGTCGGTGAAGAGCGAGCGGCCGGCGGCGGCTGTGGCGGCGAGGCCGCCGGTGCTGCGTCGGGATGCGGGCAGCGTCTCCGGCAGCCGCCACGCGACGGCGGCGGCGAGCAGCGCGCCGATCACCGCGAGGGCGACGAAGACGGTACGCCAGGAGCCGAGGCGCAGCACCAGGCTGCCGAAGGCCGGCGCTGCCATCGGGGCGACGCCGAAGACCAGGGTGAGCCGGGAGAAGTACTTCGCGGCGTCCCGGCCGGCGTAGAGGTCGCGGACGACGGCGCGCGCGACGACCACGCCCATGCCGCCGGCGAAGCCCTGCGCGAACCGCGCCGCGGCCAGGGCCTCGGCCGACGGCACGGCCGCGCAGAGCAGCGACAGCAGGGTGTACGCGCCGACGCCCACGAGCACCGGTCGGCGTCGGCCCCAGCGGTCGCTGAGCGGGCCGGTGACGAGTTGGCCGAGCGCCATGCCGATCAGGCAGGTGGTGAGGGAGAGCTGGATCTGTGCCTGGCTGGCGGCCAGGTCGCGGGTCATCTCCGGGAACGCCGGCAGGTAGGTGTCCAGGGAGAGCGGCCCGAACGCGGTGATCGTGCCGAGCAGCACCAGCAGCACCGCGGCGGCCCGTCCCGTCGGCGCAGCGACGCGCTCGTCCGGGCGTACGGGCGGCGCGGTGGCGTGCGGCATGGCGGTCCCCTCCGTGGCGGCGGCCCGCATACGATAGCTCTGTATACAGAGTTGTTGAAGCGGGGAGAGTGTCCTGTGACGGACGAGACGGTGGACCAGCTCAGCGGAGCCCTCGGCGACCTGCACCGGGTGCTGCGCCGGGCGGCCAGCCAGCGGGCCGGCCGCGTCGCCCTGCCGGACGGGCAGGTGGAGGTGCTGCGGCTGGTGCAGCGGCAGCCGGGGGTCGGCGTCCGCGAGGCCGCGGAGCGGCTGGGCACCGCGCCCAACACGGTCAGCACGCTGGTCGGCGAGCTGACCTCCGCCGGGCTGCTGCACCGGGACCGGGACCCGGTCGACCGGCGGACCGTCCGCCTGGAACTGACCGACGCGGCGCGGGAGCGGATCGCCGCGTACGGGCGGCACCGGCGGGACCTGCTCGGCACCGCGCTGGCGGACCTGGACGACGCCGACCGGGAGGTGCTGCTCGCCGCCGCGCCGGCGCTGCGTCGCCTCGCCGACCGGATGACGCAGCAGCGCTGACCCCGCCGGCGGCCGGGACAGCCAGCGGCCGGCGGTGCGGGTCAGGCAGCGGCCGGCGGTGCGGGTCAGGCGGGCACAAGATCCTCGGCGCGTACCGCGGTGGCCTCCGCGCGGGCGATGGGGCCGGCGGGCAGGGCCGCGATCCCGGCCCCGACGGCGACCGCCGCCCCGGCGAAGAGGAACGCCCACGGCACCCCGCCGGCGTGGTCGACGATCAGGCCGGCCACCGCGCCGCCGGCGGCGCTGGCGCCCACCGACATGGTCACCACCCAGGTGTACGCCTCGTTGAGCATGCTGGTCGGCGAGATCCGGCCGACCAGGGTGTTCTCCAGGGTGAGCGCGGGCGCGATCGTGGCGCCGCCGATCACCAGGGCGGTGCCCAGCGCCGCCGGGGTGGGCATCACCGCGAAGACGGCGAAGCTGCCGGCCACCGCGGCGAGCAGCAGCGCGAACTGCCGGGTCATGTTCCGGGCCGGCTTGCGGACGCCGAACCAGAACCCGCCCATCGCGCTGCCGACGCCCCAGACGGCCAGCAGCACGCCGGCGAGGCTGTCCGGATCGTCGGAGGTGTAGTCGGTCGCGAACGCGGGCACGGTCACGCCGGCCGCGCCGAAGGCGATGCCGAGGCTGGCCACGCAGAGCAGCAGCGCCGGGAAACCGGGGACGCGCAGCGGCCCGAGCCCCCTGGTGTGGTGCTCGCGCGGGTGCGGCTGCCAGCCCCGCATCACCCGGCCCAGCGCCACCGCGGTGGTGCCGACGAGGGTCACCACCGCCGAACCGACCAGGGCGGCCCTGGCGTCGGCGACCAGGATGAAGCCGGCGACCAGCAGCGGGCCGAGCACGAAGACGATCTCGAAGAGGGTGGTCTCGGCGGCGAGCGCGGTGTTGCGCAGCTGTCGCCGGCCCGACGCGGGCGAGGTCAGGTCGTTCCAGGCGCCCCGGATCGCGGCGGTCAGCGGTGGGTACGTCGCCCCGGCCACGCCGGCGGCCACGAAGACCAGCGCCAGGCTGCCGGCGTCGGCGCGGGCGGACCAGAGCAGGCCGATCAGGGCGAGCGGGTGGGCGACCGCCGTGCCGAGCAGCACGGGGCTGGGGCCGATCCGGTCGGCGATCCGGCCGGCCACGGGGCTGAGCGCCGCGCCGGCCAGGGCGTAGATGCCCCCGGCGACGGCGGCCAGCGAGTATCGCCCGGTGACCTGCTCGACGACCAGCAGCAGCGCCAGCGGCGTCATCCCGATCCCGAGCCGCCCGATGATGCCGGTGACCAGCAGCATCGGTGCCCCGGGGATCCGCCAGACGCCCAGGTACTGGCGCAGTGCGGCCACGGTCGACCTCCAAGGAGTTGTAATGAGCGAAAACCCCTTCCGACCCTAACGCCGGCCGGCCTTGGGACGAAACGGTTAACACCGTCACACAGCGGTCCGCCCGTGCCCGGCGGGGCCGGGCACGGGCGGAGAGGTGATCAACGCCTCAGCGCTGGAACTGCACCGGGCCGCTGCTCGCGGCCATCTGCTCCAGGCGCGCGACCCGCTCCTCCATCCGCGGGTGGGTGGAGAAGAGCGCAGCCACGCCGCCGCCCCGGAACGGGTTGTCGATCATCAGGTGGGCGGTGCTGGTGAGCTGCCCCTGGGCCGGCAGCGGCCGGCGCTGGGTGCCCATGTGGATCTTCCGCAGGGCGCTGGCCAGGGCCAGCGGGTCCCTGGTCAGCCGGGCGCCGGAGGCGTCCGCCTGGAACTCCCGGCTGCGGCTGATCGCGAGCTGGATGACGGTGGCCGCGATCGGGCCCAGGACGATGGTGAGCAGCAGCACGATCGGGTTCGGGGAGTCCTCGTCGTCGCCACCGCCTAGCGGGATGAACCAGGCGATGTTCGCCAGCATGGTGATGATGCCGGCCAGACCGGCCGCCACGCTGGAGATGAGGATGTCCCGGTTGTAGACGTGCGACAGCTCGTGCCCGATCACCCCGCGCAGCTCCCGGTAGTCGAGGATCTCGGTGATCCCCTGGGTCACGCAGACGGCCGCGTGCTGCGGGTTCCGCCCGGTGGCGAACGCGTTGGGCTGGGACGTCGGGCTCACGTAGAGGCGCGGCATCGGCTGCCCGGCCTCGGTGGCCAGCTCGCGGACCATCCGGTACAGCTCGGGGAACTGTGCCTCGCTGACCGGTTGCGCCCGCATCGAGCGCAACGCGAGCTTGTCGGAGTAGAAGTAGGTGACGCCGTTCATCAGCAGCGAGACGACGACGGCGATGACCAGTCCGCCACTGCCGCCGAACCAGTAGCCCACCGCCAGGATCAGCGAGGTGAGCAGGCCGAGCAACGCGGCGGTCTTCAGACGGTTGTGGTGCACGATCACTCCTTCGGTGCGCGGATCACGCGGGATCCGCTGACCGGTTCAACAACCCGGTACCCGTCAACCATCCACCTCATGGCTGTGAGTTGCCTGGGATGTCCGGAGTGCCCGCCCACGACTACCGCCGCGATCAGCGGGAATCCGGGCGCGGGAGCGCGCCGCCTGACGGGTTCGCTCAGCGGGCGGCGAGGTCGAGCACGAGCTGCGGAGCGAAACCGATCACCACGGCCACCACGGTCGCCACGACCAGCGCCGCGCCGACCGTCCCGGCCCGCACGGCGGCGGGGGCCGGGGCACCGACCGGCGTGGCGTCCCCACCGGCGGCGGTGGGCTCGGCGACCGGGGCCGCCGGAGCCACGGGCGGGGCGGCCCAGAGGGCGGCGGTGAGGCGCAAATAGTAGGCAAGGCCGAGCACCGCGTTCACGGCAACCACCAGGGCCAGCCAGCCCGCGCCGCCGTCCAGCAGCGAACGGACCACGGTCACCTTGGCGAAGAGACCGGCCAGGCCCGGCGGCAGACCGGCGAGCCCGATCAGCGCCAGCCCCAGCGCCGCCGCCCGCCACGGGTGCCGCCGGCCCGCGCCGCGCAGGTCGTCGACGGTGCCGCCGTCCGCGCCCGCCGGGCGCAACGCCACCACGGCCGCGAAGGCCGCCAGCTCCAGCACCACGAAGAAGACGGCGTACGCGACGGCGGCCGCGTACGCGGCGGTGCGGGCGTCGGCGGAACGTCCGGCGGCCAGCGCCAACGCGCCCAGCGGGGCGAGGATGTAGCCGGCCTGGGCCACCGACGACCAGGCGAGCAGCCGGACCGTACGCCGCTGGCGCAGTGCCACCAGGTTGCCCACGGTCATCGTCAGCACCGCGAGCAGGGCGAGCACCGGCCCCGTCACGTCGGCCGGCAGCGCGTGCTGCACGACGGCGAGCAGGGCCACCACGCCGCCCAGCTTCGAGGCGGTGGACAGGTAAGCCGCCACCGGCAGCGGCGCGCCGTCGTAGGTGGCCGGCGCCCACGCGTGGAACGGCACCGCCGCCACCTTGAACGCCAGCCCCAGCACGACCAGCGCCACGGCGGCGGTGGTCAACGGCAGGTCGAGCAGGTCCGGCCGGTCGGTCAGGATCGCGCCGAGCCGGCCCAGGTGCAGCCCGCCCGTGGCCGCGTAGAGCAGCGCCGCTCCCAGCAGGGTCAGCGTGGTGGCGACCACGCTGACCACGAAGAAGGTGACGGCCGCCTCGGCGCTGGCCAGGCTGCCCCGGCGCAGCCCGACGAGCACGTAGAGCGGCAGGGTGAGCGTCTCCAGCGCCACGACCAGGGTGATCAGGTCGCCGGCCGCGCCGAGCACCACGCCGCCCGTCATCGAGCAGGCGAGCAGGAAGCAGTACTCCCCCGTCGGCGACTGCCCCGCCCGCAGCAGCGGCCCCGACAGCGCGAGCACCCCGAGCGTGAGCAGGGCGACGACCGCCGCCACCAGGGCGGCCCGGCCACCGAAGACGTACGAGCAGTCGGGGCCGACGCAGAACGTCCGCCGCTCGTCCCCGGCGCCGACCAGGGCCGCGCCGAGCGCCGTGGCGACCGCGCCGGCAGCGGCCGTCGCCAGCGTGACCCGGGAGCGGGCCACCAGCAGGTCGGCCAGCAGCACCAGCACGGCCGTCCCGGCGGCCAGGTACGCCGGGAGCAGCGCCACGTTGTCGACGCTCTGCACCACGCTCACGCCGGCACTCCGCTTCGCTGCGTGCCGTCATGAGGCACCAGAGCGCTGAGCCTGATGATTCGCTCGCTCCGCTCGCTCATGCCGACACCTCGCCGCGTCCGTTCCGCCGGCCCGGCTCGCTCATCGCAGCACCTCCACCAGGGCGTCCACGGGGGCCTCGGCGACGCCGAGCACCAGGGTCGGGGCCAGACCGACCGCGAGAGCCAGCAGCACCAGCGGCGCCCACGCGGCCAGTTCCGCGCCGGCCAGGCCGGGGGTCAGCCGCCCGACCGCCGGGCTGGGCCGCCCGTGCGTCACCCGCCGCAGCAGCCGCAGGAAGTACGCCGCGGTGAGCGCCCCGCCGAGCGCGGCCAGCACGCCCAGGGTGGTCCAGAGCGGCCCACCGGCCTCGACGGCGGCCACCACCGCGAACGCCTCGCCCCAGAAGCCGGCGAGCCCGGGCAGGCCGAGCGAGGCGACGGCGGCGAAGCCGAGCAGCCCGGCGAGCCGGGGCGCGGTCTCCCGCAGCCCGGACAGCTCATCGAGCGCCCCGGTGTGCGTACGGTCCTTGACCGCGCCGGCGAGGAAGAACAGCAGGCCGGTGATCACCCCGTGCGCGACGTTGCCGATCAGGGCCGCCTGGATGCCGGTGGTGGTGAGCGTGGCGACCCCGAGCAGCACGAAGCCCATGTGCCCCACGCTGGAGTACGCGATCAGCCGTTTCAGCTCGCGCTGCGCGAGGCAGACCAGCGACCCGACCAGGATCGCCGCGACCGCGAGCACGCCGAGCACCGGAGCGGCCCAGCGGGCGCCCTCCGGCGCCACGCCGACCGCGATCCGGATCAGCCCGTACGTGCCCATCTTGAGCAGCACCCCGGCGAGGACGACGCTGCCGACGGTGGGCGCCTGGGTGTGCGCGTCGGGCAGCCAGGAGTGCAGCGGCCAGAGCGGGCTCTTCACCGCGAAGGCCAGCGCCAGCAGGGTGAACGCGACGAGCTGGGTGCCCCGGGACAGCCCGGCTCCGCCGGTGAGCGCCACGATGTCGGCGGTGCCCGCGGCGGCCACCACCGTGTAGACGCCGACCAGCAGCAGCACCGAGCCGAACAGCGTGTAGAGGGCGAACTTCGCCGCCGCCCGCCGCCGGTCCGCGCCGCCCCAGCCGGCGATGATCGCGTACATCGGCAGGAGGACGACCTCGAAGAACACGAAGAACAGCACGAGGTCGAGGGCGAGGAAGGTGCCGAGGATGCCGACCTCGACGACCAGCAGCAGCGCGACCAGCGCCCGCCCGCTGCCGCCCTCGGGCACCCGCCACAGGGTGTAGGCGCAGCAGAGCAGGGTGAGCAGGGCCGTCAGCACGACCAGCGGCCAGGAGATGCCGTCCACCCCGAGGTGGAAGCGCAGGTCCAGCCCGGGCACCCAGGGCAGGTCGACCTGGTGCCAGGGGCGTACCGCCGGTGCGGACCAGGCGTCCCAGAGTTGGACGCTGGTGGCCAGCGGCAGCGCGGCAAGCAGGGTGAGGCAGGCCGCCACCGTGCCCACCAGCCGGGCCGCCCGGTCGGCGGGCGTCGCGGCCACCGCGACCGCGCCCAGCGCCGGCAGCGCCAGCACCACGACCAGCAGGAACTCCCCGAAGCTCATGCGGCGCCTCCGATCAGGGCGGCGGCCAGCCCGATCAGCAGCGCGCCGGCGAGCACCCCGGCCGCCGCGCGCGGCAGCGCGGCCCGGTGCAGCGCCGCCAGCCCGCCGCCGAGGCCGAGCGCGGCCCGGCCGCTGCCCTCGACCGCGCCGTCCACCACCACCTCGTCGGCGGTACGCGCCGCCCGGGCCAGCGCCGTCGTCGGGCGTACGACCAGGGCACGCTGGACGTCGTCGAGCCGGAACGCGGCGGCGAAGACCGGCCGCAGCGGGCCCAGCGCGGTCGCCGGGTCGGCGGCCGGGTCCCGCCGCCAGCGGAGCCAGGCCAGCCCCGCCCCGACGGCCAGCAGCGCCAGCGGCAGCAACACTTCCGGGCCGACGTGGATCAGGGCGTGCTCCCCGGCCGGCGCGCCGGCGGTGGGCGTGAGCAGCAGCCGGCGGGCGAAGGCCCAGTCGAAGCCGGCGAGGCCGAGCAGTGCGGCCGGCACGGCGAGCAGCAGCACCGGCCAGCGCATCACGGCGGGCGGGTCGTGCGGGTGGGCCAGCGGGATCCGCGTCTCGCCGAAGAAGGTGCGCAGCAGCAGGCGGGTGGCGTACCAGGCGGTGACCGCGACGCCGACCAGCCCGGCGAGCCAGACCAGCCAGCCCACCCAGGACGGGGCCGGGCCGGCGCCGTGCAGGGCGGCCTCCCCGGCGGCGGCGAGCACGCCGTCCTTGCTCCAGAAGCCGGACAGTGGGGGCAGCCCGGCCAGGGCGCCCAGGCCGACCACCGTGCACCAGAAGGTGACCGGCATGGCGCGGCGCAGCCCACCCATCCGGGACATCAGCGTGGTGCCGACCGCGTGGATCACCGCGCCGGCGGCGAGGAAGAGCAGCGCCTTGAACGCGGCGTGGGTGAGCAGGTGGAACAGCGCGGCGGGAGTCGAGCCGACCGCGAGCGCGCCGGTCATGTAGCCGATCTGGGAGACCGTCGACCAGGCCAGCACCCGCTTGAGGTCGTCCTGCGCGGTGGCGGCGAACGCGCCGAGCAGCAGGGTGACGGAGGCCATGACCCCCAGCACGGCCAGCGCGACCGGGGCCGCCTCGAACAGCGGGTAGAGGCGGGTCACCGCGTACACGCCGGCGGCGACCATGGTGGCGGCGTGGATCAGCGCCGAGATCGGCGTCGGGCCGGCCATCGCGTCCGGCAGCCAGGTGTGCAGCGGGAACTGGGCGCTCTTGCCGGCCACCCCGGCGAGCAGCAGCAGGCAGGCGGCGGTCAGCGTGCCGGTGCCGTGGTCGTGGGCGAGCACGTCGGCGATCCGGAAGCTGCCGGCCGAGACGCCCAGCAGCGCGATGCCGAGCAGGAAGCCGACGTCGCCGACGCGGGTCACCAGGAACGCCTTCATCGCGGCGGCCGGCGCCTCGGGCAGCCGGCGGTCGTGGGCGATGAGCAGGTAGGAGCAGATGCCCATCACCTCCCAGCCGACCAGCAGCAGGATCAGGTCACCGGCGACCACCACCAGCAGCATGGCGGCGGTGAAGAGGCTGATCTGCGCCGCGTACGGCGGGTAGCGGTGGTCGGCGTCGACGTCGTCGTGCGGACCCCGGCGCAGGTAGCCGATCGAGTAGACCTGCACGGCCAGGGCCACCGCGGCGACCGCGACGGCCACCAGGGCGGCGGCCGAGTCGAGCCGGACCCCGAGGGTCACGGTCAGCCCGCCCAGGTCGACCCAGGTGGTGGAAGCCTCCACCGGCCGGTCGAGGGCGACCAGCAGGGCGGCGGCGAGCGCCAGCGCGCCGGCCGCACCGGCCACGCCGAGCGCGATCGCCACCCGACGGGCCCCGGCCTCGCCCGTCCCGGCGTCGCGTGGCGACGGCGGCAGCAGCAGGCCGAGCAGGCCCGCGACCAGCGGTACGGCCGGGAGCAACGCGCCGAGCGTCGTGGTCGTGCTCACCGCTCCCCCTCCGGACGGTCGGGCCCGGGCCGGGCGGCGGTCCCGGCGGCAGACCCGGGCCGGGCCTCGATCCCGGGCCGGGCGGCGGTCCCGGCGGCGACCCCGGCCGGACGTGCGGTCGGCGGGCGTTCGGTCAGCGGGACCTCGTCGACGGCGACGCTGGCCCGGAGCCGGTAGAGCTGGAGCACGATCGCCAGGCCGACCCCGATCTCGGCGGCGGCCAGCACGATCACGAAGAGCGCGAAGACCTGCCCACCGTGCGGCAACTGCGCCCGCACGGAGGTGTCGGCGGTGACCAGGATCAGGTTGACCGCGTTGAGCATCAGCTCGACGGCCATCAGCACCAGCACCGCGTTACGCCGACGCAGTACGCCGTAGACGCCGAGGCCGAACAGCAGCCCGGCGGTGACGTACGGGATGACGGGCCTCACCGCGACCGCCCGCCGTCGCCGCCCGGGCCGCTCCCGGTGGTCGCCGTCCCCGACCGGTCGGTGGCGGGCCGGTCGGTGCCGGATGGGTCGACCTTCGGTCGGCCGATGTCGGGGCGGGAGAGCACGATCGCGCCGACCAGGGCGGCCAGCAGCAGCACCGAGAGCACCTCGAACGGGAGCACCCAGCTCCGGAAGATCTGGTCGCCCAGGCGTTCCGCGGTGCCCGCGTCGGGCAGGTCCACGGCCGTCCAGCGATAGGCGTCGACCAGCAGGGCCGCCAGGCCCAACCCGGTGCCCCCGCCGATCAGCGCCGCGGGCCAGCCGGGCCGGTCCAGGTCGTCGGAGGCGCCGATCGGGGCGCGGGTGAGCATCACCGCGAACAGCAGGAGCACCACCACCGCGCCGACGTAGATGAGCACCTGCACCCAGGCCACCAGCTCGGCGGTGAGCACCAGGTACATCCCGGCCAGCGCCCCGAGGCAGACCACGAGGTAGAGGCCGGCCCGCACCAGGTGCCGGGTGGCCACCACCAGCACCCCCGAACCGACCGTCACCGCGCCGAGGGCGAGCAGCAGCACGTCCGCACCGGTCATGCGCCGGCCTCGGGCTCGGGGCGTACGGGCGGGGCGGCGGGACGGGCGGCGGGGGCCGCCGGGACCGCGGCCTTGCGCGCGGCGGTGGTCTCCTCCTTGGCCGGCTCACCGTTCGGGTCGTGCGCGGGCGGCGGCGGCACGGTGCCCATCCACTGCCCCAGGTGATCCTTGTCGTGCAGCAGGTCCTTGATGTCGTACTCGGCGTACTCGAACTCGGGGGACCAGTAGAGCGCGTCGAAGGGGCAGACCTCCACGCAGATGCCGCAGTACATGCAGAGCGAGAAGTCGATGTCGAACCGGTCGAGCACGTTGCGCTGGCGGGGACGGGCGGCGCCGGGCACCGCCACCTCCTCCTTGTGCGAGTCGATGTAGATGCACCAGTCCGGGCACTCCCGCGCGCAGAGCATGCAGACCGTGCAGTTCTCCTCCAGCAGCGCGATCACCCCGCGCGAGCGGGGCGGCAGCTCGGGGGCGACGTCCGGGTACTGCTGGGTGGTCGAGCGGCGGGTCATCGTCTTCAGCGTGACCGCGAGCCCCTTGACCAGGCCCGCGCCCGGCAGGCCACGTTCTGGGCCGGCGCCGCCCGGCTCGCTGCGCTCGCTGCGGTCGGTCATGCCGACCATCCTGCCCTGTGGCCCCCGCGCGCGCGACCACCACCCGGGGTTGACCGGCGTACCGCCACCGTCGCGCTACGACTCACCGGTCGGCCGGATCACGCCCCGGTTCCTGTGAGGTCGCCGGGCGCGGGCGGCAGCATCTCGACGCCGAGCTGCTGGAGGAGTTGGAACAGCTCGTTGCAGCTCCACACGTCGACGATCCGGCCGGCGCCGTCGAAGCGCAGGAAACTCGCCCCCGAGTAGCTGACGACCTGTCCGGTCGGCGGCACCGGCCCGAACCGGCCGACCTGGGTGCCGGCGGCCCGCCAGTGGACCGCCACCCGGTCCCCGGCGGCCACCACGTCCACGATCTTGTAGCGCAGGTCGGGGAAGGCGGCGCGGCGTTCCCGGTGCCACGCGAGCGTCGCCTCCGGGCCGGCACCGCCCAGCCCCGGGCACTCCGGCGCGACCAGCTCGTACGCCGACTCCTCCCGCGCGGCGTTCCACACGTCGGCGATGAAGCGCCGGGCCGTCGCCTCCACATCGGTCATCGCGGCAGCGTAACCGCCGGCCGCGCGGCCCGACCCGGACGCCGGCCGCGCCGCAAGTAGCCCCGGCGGGCGGCGGGGGTGGGCGCTCGGTGCGCCGGCGGGCGACGGAACCGCCATGATGGGACGAGCGACAGGCGACGGCGAAGGGGGCGGGCGTGGGCGACACCACCAAGGGCCGCAGCGGCGGCACGGCCAGCGGCGACGAGGAGCTGAGGCGGACCGGCGGCAGGTACGTCGAGCCGGGCGGCGAGTTCACCCGGGACCAGCGTTACATCGCCACCCGGATCACCGCCGACGGCCGGGACGGCTGGCCGGTGCAGCCCGGCCGGTACCGGCTGGCCGTCAGCCGCGCCTGCCCGTGGGCGAACCGGCTGATCATCGTCCGGCGGCTGCTCGGGCTGGAGGACGCGATCTCGATGGCGGTGGCCGGCCCGACCCACGACAAGCGGAGCTGGACGTTCGACCTGGACCCGGGCGGGCGCGACCCGGTGCTCGGCGTCGAGCGGCTGGCGGAGGCGTACTTCGCGCGGTTCCCCGGCTACGAGCGGGGCATCACCGTGCCGGCGATCGTGGACGTGCCGACCGGGCAGGTGGTCACCAACGACTTCGGGCAGATGAGCCTCGACCTGTCCACCGAGTGGACGGCGTACCACCGGGCGGGCGCGCCCGAGCTGTACCCGGAGCGGCTGCGCGACGAGATCGACGAGCTGAGCGCGATCCTGTTCCGGGACGTCAACAACGGCGTCTACCGGTGCGGCTTCGCCGGCGACCAGGGGGCGTACGAGAAGGCGTACCACCGGCTCTTCGACCGGCTGGACTGGCTGAGCGACCGGCTGGCCGGGCAGCGCTACCTGGCCGGCGACACCATCACCGAGGTCGACGTGCGGCTGTTCACCACGCTGGTCCGCTTCGACCCGGTCTACCACGGCCACTTCAAGTGCAACCGGAGCAAGCTGACCGAGATGCCGGTGCTCTGGGCGTACGCCCGGGACCTGTTCCAGACCCCCGGCTTCGGCGACACGGTGGACTTCGACCACATCAAGCGGCACTACTACGAGGTGCACCGCGACATCAACCCGACCGGGGTGGTGCCGCTCGGCCCTGACCTGGCGAACTGGCTCACCCCGCACGGCCGGGAGGCCCTCGGCGGGCGCCCCTTCGGCGACGGCACCCCGCCCCCGCCGCCCCCGTCCGAGGAGCGGGTCGACCCCGCCCACACGCCGCTGAGCTGAGGCGGCACCCGGCCCGCCCAAGGTGTAAGGAAGGGGCCCTTCCTATACCGAATACGTTAGGAAGGTGCCCCTCCTCACAGCGCGACGCGGACGGCGGCGGTGAGGACGAGCTGGCCCAGGGAGACGGGGACCAGGACCAGCCAGCAGAGGCGCTGGAGCTGGTCCTCGCGCAGGCGGGGGTAGGACACCCGGAGCCAGATGATCACGAAGGAGACGGCGAAGACCTTCAGCAGGGTCCACAGCCAGCCGAGCTGCGCGTCGGCGAACGGCCCCTGCCAGCCGCCGAGGAAGAGCACGGTGGTGAGCGCCGCGATCACCACGATGCCGACGTACTCGGCGAGCAGGAAGAAGGCGAACCGCAGGCCCGTGTACTCGGTCATGTAGCCGAAGACCAGCTCCGAGTCGGCGACCGGCATGTCGAACGGCGGGCGGCGGATCTCGGCGAGCCCGGCGAGGAAGAAGACGACCATGGCGGGGGCCTGCCAGAGCAGCCACCACGGCTGCCACGCCGCCACGATCCCGGAGAGGCTCAGCGTGCCGGCGGCCATCGCCACCGACGCGGCGGCCAGCACCAGCGGCAGCTCGTAGCCGAGCAGCTGGGCCGCCCCGCGCAGCCCGCCGAGCAGGCTGTACTTGTTGGCCGACGCCCACGCCGACATCAGCACCGCCAGCACGCCCACCCCGACGACGGCCAGCACGAAGAACAGGCCGATGTCGAGCGGCTGCCCGACCAGGTCGTCCGGGCCGAGCGGGATCACCAGCAGGACCAGCAGGTAGGGCACGAGCGCCACCGCCGGAGCGAGCCGGAAGACCGCCCGGTCCGCCTCCCGGGGCGTGACATCCTCCTTCTGCACGAACTTCACGCCGTCGGCGACCAGCTGGGCCCAGCCGTGGAAGCCGCCCGCGTACATCGGGCCGAGCCGGCCCTGCATGTGCGCCATCACCTTGTGCTCGGCCTGGCCGACCAGCAGCGGCAGGGTCAGGAAGGCGACGAGCACGCCGCCCACCCGGATCACCAGCTCCAACCACAGCGGCATCAGGGCGTACCTCCGTCGTCGGCCCGCTCGGTCGCGGCCGGCCCCTGCCGGGACGGCCGGTCGGCCGGCGGTCCGGAGCGAACGGCCCCCTCGCCGCGACCGCCGGGCGCACCCGGCAGTGGACCGGCGTCCGCGGCGGTCCGGCCGGCTGCCCCCGGACCGTCGGCAGCGGTCGGGCCGGCCGGCGCCGGCGCCTCGGCGGTCGGACCGGCCGGCGCCGGACCGTCGGCGGCGCCGGCGGGCCGGGCGGTACGGGCCGGACGGGCCCCCGGGGCAGGCCGGGCGGGCCGCTCCCGGGCCGGGCGGGCCGGGACGCCGCCGCGCGGGCCCTCGCCGGCACCGCCCGCGCCGGCCGGCGTCGGCGTCGTCCCCCACTCCCCCGGCGCGGGCACGCCCGGCGGGCGGATCGGTCGGCGCCCGCCCCCGGCCTCGGACTCGCCCGGTTCCTTGGCGCCCGGCCACGGCTTGGCCACCCGCGAGGCGAGCACGAACTCCTTGCGCAGCGGATGCCCCTCGAACTCGGGCGGCAGCAGCAGCGGCGCCAGCCCGACGTGGCCGGGGAAGTCGATGCCGAACATCTCGTGCGTCTCCCGCTCGTGCCAGGCGGCACCCGGGTAGACGTCGACCACCGAGGCGACGGCCGGCGCCTCTCGGGGCACGCGGGTGCGCAGCAGGAGCCCGTGCCGGCGGGTGGTGGACCAGAGGTGCGCCACCACGTCGAAGCCGCCGGCCAGCTCGTCGACGGCGGAGAGCCAGTCGAAGAAGTCGCAGGCCAGCTCCGCGTCGTCGCGGGCCGCGCGGAGCGCGTCCGGCCAGGTCGCCGGGGGTACGTCGACGGTGGCGCGGGCGTGCGCCTGACCGCCGGAGACCGACGGGGTGGCCTCGGCGGGCGCGAGCAGCGCGACCATCCGCTGGCCGACCTCTTCCGGAGTCATGCCGCTGATCCTAGGGCCTGTCCCGCGGGGCCCGCCGGAGCGAGCCGAGGCCCCCGGGCGGCGGACGGCCCCGGCCGGTCCCGGCGGTTCGCGGGCGATCTGGCCGCTTTGCCCGGCGGCGGGCCGGCCGGCGGGGAAAGATGAGGCCGTGCATGCTGTGACTGTCACCCCTGGTGTCGCCGACTCCCTGCGGCTGGTGGAGGACCATCCCGAGCCGTCGCCCGAGGAGGGCTCGATCCTGGTCGAGGCGCTGTCGGTCGGGATCTGCGGCACCGACCACGAGATCATCGCGGGCGAGTACGGCGAGGCGCCGCCCGGCACGGACCGGCTGGTGCTGGGGCACGAGTCGCTGGGCCGGGTGCTGGAGGACCCGTCCGGCACGCTGCAACCCGGCGACCTGGTGGCCGGCATCGTTCGGCACCCCGACCCGGTGCCCTGCCCGAACTGTGCGGTCGGCGAGTGGGACATGTGCCGCAACGGGCAGTTCACCGAGCACGGGATCAAGGCGCTGCCCGGCTTCGCCCGGGACCGGTGGCGGGTGCAACCCCGGTTCGCCGTCGGGCTGGACCGGGCGCTCGCCCCGGTCGGCATGCTGCTGGAGCCGACCAGCGTGGTCGCGAAGGCGTGGGACCACATCGAACGGATCGGCACCCGCGCCGAGTGGCAGCCGCAGACCGTGCTGGTCACGGGGGCCGGGCCGATCGGCCTGCTGGCCGCGTTGCTGGCCACGCAGCGCGGGCTCGCCGTGCACGTGCTGGACCGCAGCACCACCGGGCCGAAGCCGGAGCTGGTCCGGGCGCTCGGGGCGACCTACCACACCGGGCCGGTCAGCGAACTGGACTTCGCACCGGACGTGGTGCTGGAGTGCACCGGGGCGCCGGTCGTCGTCCTGGACGTGATGTGCCAGGCCGGGCCGACCGGCATCGTCTGCCTGACCGGGGTGTCCAGCGGCGGGCGGACCATCGACTTCGACGCCGGGGCGCTCAACCGCGCCCTGGTGCTGGAGAACAACGTGGTGTTCGGGTCGGTGAACGCCAACCGGCGGCACTGGGACCTGGCCGCCGAGGCGCTGACCCGCGCCGACCAGTCGTGGCTCGGCTCGCTGATCACCCGCCGTGTGCCGGTGGAGGCGTACGCCGAGGCGTACACCTCCGAACCGGACGACATCAAGGTGGTGCTGGAGTTCGCCTCCTGACGCCGCTCAGAGGCCGGGCAGCCGATTGTTGCGGAACAGGTCGACGAAGAGCTGGTGGTCCTGCCGGGCCCGCACCCCGTACGCGTGGGCGAAGTCGACGAGGTGTGCGACGAAACCCGCCTCGTCGGCGTCCACCGCCGCCACGATGGCCTCCTCGGTGGAGTAGTCCACCAGGTCGTGGCTCGACTCGTCGTCGGCGACCGAGTGCATCCGGGCGACCGCCCGGCCCAGGTCGGCCAGCACCCCGGCCAGTTCCTCCGGCTCGTTCACGTCGGCCCAGTCGAGGTCGGCCGCGTACGGGGAGACCTCGGCGACGAGCTGGCCGACCCCGTCCAGCTCGGTGAAGCCCAGCCACGGGTCGGCGTGCGCCTGGAGCGCCCGCTGCGACTCGGCGGTGCGGTGCCCCTGGTGCTGGAAGTAGGCCGCGATCGACCCGTCGGCGATGTGCCGGGCGACCGCCGGCACCTGGGCCTGCTTCATGTAGATGACGACGTCGTTCTCCAGCGCCTGGGTGTGCCCCTCCAGCAGCAGGTTGTACGACGGCAGCCCGGCCGAGCCGATGCCCACCCCCTTGCGCAGCACCACGTCCTTGATGTGTGCCGCCACCGGGCGCAGCCGGGCCGAGGAGACCGGCAAGGTGCCGAGGTAGCCCTCGAACGCGGCGCACACCTTCGCCCGGGTCTCGCCGTCGACCTCGAAGACGCCGTCGCCGAGGGAGAACCGCCGCTCGTAGTTGTCGATGGTGGTCTGCGTGGCGAGCAGGTCGACCCGGGTGTTGAGCCGGGCCTGCTGGAGCACCCGGCGCAGCACCCCGTCGGCGTTGTCCAGGGTGATCGAGCCGATCGCGTCGTCGCCGCCGGCGGCGATGGCCCGCAGCTCCGTCAGGTACGACCCGGCGAAGCCGGCGACCAGGTCGCTGATCGCCCGGTCGGAGAGCGCCTTGGCGTAGCCGAGCAGGGCCACGCTGGCCGCCAGGCGCTTCAGGTCCCAGCTGAACGGCCCGACGTACGCCTCGTCGAAGTCGTTGACGTTGAACACGAGCTGCCCGGAGGCGTTCATGTACGTGCCGAAGTTCTCCGCGTGCAGGTCGCCGTGGATCCACACCCGGCTGGTCCGCTCGTCGAGGAACCGGTCGTCGGCGAAGTGGCCGAGCTGGTCGGCGTAGAACAGCGAGGCGCTGCCCCGGTAGAAGGCGAACGGCGACGCGGCCATCTTGCGGAACTTACGCCGGAAGGCGGCCGGGTCGAGCGCCATCGACTCGCCGAACTCCTCGGTGAGCACGTGGACGATGTGGGCGGAACGCTGGTCCGCGGACTGGCTCATGGTGCGCAGGCTAGCCCCCGCCGACCACCCGGGGGTGTCGTCCGACCGACCTGCCCTTCCCGACCCGGCGGCCGGGGTCGGCGCGGGCGGGGACGCGCCTCAGCGGGTGGGCGGCGCGGGCGAGGGCACGCCTCAGCGGGTGGGCGGGCGGACCGGCGGGGCGGTCAGCGACTCCGCCGAGCGCGGGACCGCGCCGGTGGACCCGGCGTCGGCGGGCGGGGCGTCGACCGGCGCGGCGAGCGCGTCCGGCCGGGGCACCCCGCCGATCCCGGACTGCTCGGCGGCGATCTTCTCCTGGAGGCGCAGGATGCCGTGCAGCAGCGCCTCCGGCCGGGGCGGGCAGCCGGGCACGTAGACGTCGACCGGGATGAGCTGGTCGACGCCCTTGGTCACCGAGTAGGAGTCCCAGTAGGGGCCGCCGCAGTTGGAACAGGCGCCGAACGAGATCACGTACTTCGGCTCGGGCATCTGGTCGTAGAGCCGCTTGATCGCGGGGGCCATCTTGTCGGTGACCGTCCCGGAGACGACCATGAGGTCGGCCTGCCGGGGGCCGTGCGCGAACGGGATCACGCCGAGCCGCATGAAGTCGTGCCGGCCCATGCTGGTGGCGATGAACTCGATCGCGCAGCAGGCCAGGCCGAAGTTGAAGACCCAGAGCGAGTAGCGACGGCCCCAGTTCAGCACGAACCGGATCGGCTCGCCGAGCACTCCCGGCACCTGCACGACCGCCCCCTTCCCCGAGCCCCGCCATCAGTCAACCACAGCCCCCGGCGACGCCGGCCGATCGCTCGGTCCGCACCACCTCGGACACGCCACTGTCGGCTAGGCGACGTCAGTTCGTGTTCGTCCCGCCGCAACCGTTCCCTGGGGTGACAGGTGTCTTGCCCGTAACACCGCCCGACGGCAAGGGCCGCGGGCGGAACCACGGGGAAACTGGAGGACACGGACATGGCACGTACCATCGCCCGTCGGCTCGCGGCCGGCGTCCTGGGCGCGGGGCTCGCCCTGCTCGGCGCGGCGGCGCCCGCCGCGCAGGCCGCAGCCGTGCCCGCCGACACGTCGGTGTCGGTCGGCCGGCTGGTGCTCGAACCGACCGACCGGGGGTACGCCGGCAGCCTGCCGGTGACCGTCACCTACCGGGGAACGCAGGCGAGCACCCTCAACCTGACCGTCACCGAGCCGGTGCCGGGCGCCTTCGCCGGGCTCACCCCGGCGGAGCCGTGCTTCTCCGGCAGCCCGAACCCGGTGCGCACGATCTACTGCATGGTTCCCGGCGGAGACCTCCAGCCGGGTGAGCGCCGAGGGTTCACCGTCGACTTCCGGGTGTCGACCACCCTGCGCGACCACGCCATGTCCGCCCCGGCGGGTCGGGTGACGGTGGAGACCGGGGACGCCAACCCGACCAACGACACCAGCGAGTTCAGCACGCTGTTCCGCTCCACCACCGGCTCGCTGCGCGACCCGCAGCCGTACGTCTGGGACACCCTGACGGACGCGTCGCTGGCGGTGGGGGCGGCGACCCTGACCCGGCAGGAGGACGGGAGCTGGCGGGGCCGGCTGCCGGTGACGGTGCGGGTCGCGGGCGACGCCGCGCACGACGCGTACTGGCTGGAGCCGACGCTGCCGGCCGGGGTGAGCCTCGCCGGCATCGAGCCGGAGGAGACCTGCGCCGGCGCCTGCACCGTGCCCGGCGGGCGGTTCCTGCCGGGCGAGGAGCGCACCGTGTCGCTGCTGCTCCGCGCGCCCGCGGAGGTCGCCCCGGGCGACCTGGGCACCGGCTCGGTACGGCTGTACGCCGTCTTCGGCTGGGACGGCGAGCGGACCGACGTCGACCCGGCCGACAACACCGCCGCGTTCACCGTCACCGCCGTCGACTGACGACGATGACGCAGACCGATGCGCGGCCGTGGGTGACCCCACGGCCGCGCACCACCCCTCCGCCGCCCAGGACGGTGCCGGAGCGACCGACGATCGAGGTGAGGGCCGCGGTGGTGGAGGATGCCGGTCCCGGCTTCGACGACGTCTACCGCCACCACTTCCAGCCGCTGGTGGTGCAGTTGTACGCGTTCGTCGGCGACATGGGCGAGGCGCAGGACCTCGTGCAGGAGGCGTTCAGCCGGGCGTGGCCGCGCTGGCACCGGATCGCCCGGTACGACGACCCGGTGGCCTGGGTCCGCCGGGTGGCCTGGAACGCGGGCGTCAGCCGGTGGCGCCGGCTGCGAACGGCCCGGCTGTTCCACCAGCGCCAGCGGCTGGAGGTGGTGGACGGACCGGGCCCGAACCGGGTCGCGCTCGCCACCGCGCTCCGTACGCTGCCGGCCCAGCAGCGACGCGCGGTGGTGCTGTACTACCTGGCCGAACTGACTATCGGCGAGATCGCCGAGGAATGCGCGGTGGCCCCGGGGACGGTCAAGTCCTGGCTGCACCGCGCCCGTACGACACTCGCCGCCCGCCTCGCCGACAACGACCCCGAGCGGCCGGACGGCAGCCGCTTCGCGGCACCCGCGACCGGAAGGACGGTGGACTGAGATGGACCAGCGGGACCTCAGTCCCGACCGGCTGGCGGGCGCCTTCGCCGAACTGCGCTCCGCCAGTCTGCGTCAGGTCACCGACCCTGATCCGGACGAGCCGCGCCGCCGGGCGTACCGCCGGCTGCGCAACCGGACCGCCGTCCCGGCGGTGGCGACGGCGGTCGTCCTGCTGGCCGGCGCGGTGGGGCTGGCCGGGAGCGCGGTCCGTCTGCCGCCCGCGCCCGTGACGGCGACCGACCCCACCGACCTCCCCTCCGCCTGGCCCTCGACCGGATCCCCGCCCGAGCCGTCACCGTCCAGCCCGTCCGCGGCCCCGAGCGACGGCAGCCCCTCGGCGACGCCGAGCCGCACGGCGACGCCGGCGCCGACCACCGGCGCGCCGGCCCCGTCCGGGCCCCGCCCCGGCGGCGCGCCGTCGGCGACCTCGGCCCGGTACGTCGACCTGTCGATCGACGCCCCGCGCGCCCTCACCCTGCAACCGTCCGACGGTGCCTACGCCGGCTGGCTCGACGTCACCATGGCCAACGCCGGCACCCGCGCCTACGACAGCGGGGACCTGATCGTGGTGCTGCCGGTGGAGGCGACGTTCGTCCTCGACGGGACCGGCATCGGCGGCTGCTTCCACCAGGGCCAGAACGACGACACGAAGACGATGTTCTGCACCGGTGACAGCCAGATCCCGCCGGGCGGCTCCCGGTCGTACCGGTTCCGAGTGCGGGTGGACGTCGCGCCGGGCGGGCCGGCGCGCACGCTCACCGGCTTCGCGCTGACCGTCCGGGCGAACGTGCGGGGCGCCTTCCCCGCCGACCGCACCCCCGCCGACAACACCGCTCCGACCGACCTCAGGCTGCCCGCCGCGTGACCCGACCGCGCCGGTAGGAGGTGACCGGCGGCGGCACGGGCGCCGCCGCCGGTCACCAGGCGGGGCGTTGCAGGAGGCCGACGAACTCCACCAGCAGCCGTTCCCGCAGCGCGGGCGGCGCGGCGTTGAGCAGGGTGTTAACCGCCGCCGTCCGGTCCGGCGCCGGGCCCGCGGAGGCGTCCGGGCCGCCCAGGCCCAGCCCCGCGGCGAGGCCGGCGACCAGGTCCGGGGTGAGTGCGTCGGGGGTCAGCGTGGTGGCGAGGGCGAGCAGTTCGCCGGGGAGCGCGACCGGCCCGGCCGCCCGGGCGGCGGCCACCGCGTCGGCCAGGGCCGGGCCGAACTCGACCACCCGGGGCGCCACCGCGGCGGTCACGGTCAGGTGCACGCTCGGCGGCAGGTCGGCGTACGCGAGCTGGGGCTGGGTGTGCCAGCCTCGGGCGGTCAGCTCGTCGACCAGCACGAAGAGGTCCAGCCCCGGGTCGGTGGCGGTGAAGCAGACGACGGTCGACTCCGGCTCGGCCATCAGCCGCAGCCCGTCGACCGCGCGGACGGCGTCGGCCAGCCCGGCCACGGCGTCCCGCGTCGCCGCCGCGAGCCGCAGGTAGCCGTCGTCGCCGAGGTGGCGCAGGGTGGCGTACGCGGCGGCGATCGGGCCGCCGGAGCGGGTCGAGGCGATGACCGGGTTGACCATCGTGTAGCCGGGCCAGTCCGCGTACGCGAAGTACTGCGGGGCGCGCAGCGCCGGGTCGCGGTGCAGCAGCACCGACACGCCCTTCGGGGCGTACGCGTACTTGTGCAGGTCGACCGAGATCGAGGTGACCCCGGGGACGGCGAAGTCGAACGGCGGCACGGGCGTCCCGAGCCGGCGCAGGTACGGCAGGGTCCAGCCGCCGAAGCAGGCGTCGACGTGGCAGCGCACCCCGGCCTCGGCGGCGGCCCCGGCGATCTCGGTGACCGGGTCGACGACGCCGTGCGCGTACGAGGGGGCGGAGCAGGCCACGAGGACGGTCTCCGGGCCGATGGCGGCGGCCACGTCGGCGGCGGCGGGCCGGAGCGTGGCCGCCGACACGGGCACCGGGTCCAGCGCGACCCGCAGGTAGTGCGCCGCCTTGGCGAACGCGGCGTGCGCGCTGGCCGGCACCACGATCCGGGGCGCGGCGATCTCCGGGTGGGCGTCCCGGGCGGCCTTCACGGCCAGGATCAGCGACTCCGTCCCGCCGCTGGTGACGCTGCCGACGGCGTCCGGCGCGGCGCCGCCCGGGCCGCCGCCGAGCAGCCGGGCCGCCGCGCCGACCAGCGCGTTCTCCATCGCCAGCAGCGACGGGAAGGCGGTCGGGTCGAGCCCGTTGACGTGCGCGCTCCCGGCGTGCGCGGCGGCGGCCAGCTCGTCCAGCCCCGGCACCGCCGGGTCGTAGACGTACGCGAAGAGCCGCCCCCCGTGCGTGGGCCGGTCGGCGCCCCGCAGCGCCCGCAGCTCGGCCAGCACCCGCTCGGCGGGCACCCCGCTCCCGGGCAGCGCGCTTCCGCCCGGCCTCTCGTCGATCATGGAGTCGTGGCGCCCTTTCCGTGGGGTTCAGCGGCTTTCGTCCCCGCCCCGACCGCATCGACGGCGGGGCGGGAGGCGGCCTGGGCCTGGGCTCGGGCCTGGGCTCCGGCCTGGGCCTGGGCCTCGGCTTCGGCTTCGGCGAGGCGGGCGGGGGTGAGGTCGTAGGGGCGGAGAAGGAGGACGGCCAGGGCCACCAGGAGTGCGGGGAGGACGGTGAAGCCGAGCAGGATGCCGAGGCGGGCGCCGTCGGACTGGGCGGCGGCGGTGCCGGTGTCGGAGGAGACGTAGCCGCTGAACTGGAGCACGAGGCCGAAGATGCCCGGACCGAGGGCCAGCCCGAGGGTCTCCCCCGCCGTCCAGAGGCCGGTGAACACGCCGGCCTGCCGCCGGCCGGTGCGCGCCGTGTCGTACGCGATGCAGTCCGGGAGCATGGCGAGGGCGAAGACCTGCTGGCCCGCGTACCCGACGCCGACCAGCGCGACCAGGAGGTAGACCGCCGCCCCCGGCAGCGCCGGCGCGGCGACCAGGGCCAGCGCGCCCGCCGCGAAGATCAGCGACGCGGCGACCAGGGCGCTCGGCTTGCCGACCCGCGCGCCGACCCGGGTCCAGACCGGCATCACCAGCAGCGCCGGCCCGACGAAGCAGGCGAACAGGACGGTCGGCCCGCCCTCGGGGTCGCGCAGGATCTGGTCGGCGAAGTAGTTGACCCCGGCGAGGATCGTGGCCACCCCGGCGGACTGCACCACGAAGCAGACCAGCAACGCCCGGAACGGCCGGTTGCGCCCGGCGACGGCGAGTTGGGCGCGCAGCGTCGGCTCGCTCGCCCCCACCGTGCCCTCGGGGGCGGACCGGGTGCCGAGGAACGCGCCGAGCGCGCCGGCCACGATCAGCCCGGCGACGAAGAGCCCCATCCAGCGGTGCCCCGCAACGCCCCCGCCGCCGGCGTCGCGCACCAGCGGGGCCACCGCCCCGGAGACGAGGATGGCCAGCGCCAGCACCGCGATCCGCCAGCTCATCAGCCGGGTACGTTCCGCGTAGTCGCCGGTCAGCTCGGCCGGCATCGCCACGTACGGCACCTGGAAGAAGGCGAACGCGGTGGCGGTGGCGAGGAAGGCGACGGCGACGTACGCCCCGGCGGCCGGCCCGGCCCCGAACGGCGCGGCGAAGATGGCGGCGAAGAGCACGCCGAGCGCCACCCCGGCGCCCAGCAGGTACGGCCGGCGGGCGCCCCAGCGCGACCGGGTGCGGTCGGAGATGCGGCCGGCGACCGGGTTGACCAGCACGTCCCACGCCTTCGGCAGGAGCACCAGCAGGGCGGCCGCGCCCGCCGCGACCCCGAGGGTGTCGGTCAGGTAGGGCAGCAGGAGCAGCCCGGGCACGGTGCCGAACGCGCCGGTGGCCAGCGAACCGAGCGCGTACCCGGCGTGCACCCGGCGCGGCAGCCCACCCGGCGCGGGCGGGCCGGCGGCCGTCGGCACCGGGACGGCCGGCGCGGCCACGCCCTGGGAGCCGGCTCCACCCGGCGGCGCGTCCATGGGGCCGAATGTTACTCACGTTATGGCGTTGGTCACATCCCCTCTTCCGGGGACCAGCCCGCCGCCCGCATGTCCACCCCGTCGCCGCGCAGCGGCGTGCCCTCGGCGCGCAGCCGGGCCCGCGCCTCCCGCTCGTGACCGGGCGGCAGGCGGCCGGCCGCGTTCACCACCCGGTGCCAGGGCACCCCGCCGCCGTGCCGGGCCATGATCGAGCCGACCAGCCGGGCCGACGCCCGCCCCGAGCGCTCGGCCAGCGCGTCGGCGACCGCCCCGTACGACATCACCCGGCCGGGCGGGATCCGCTCGACCAGTTCCAGCACCGCCTCGACGTACTCGTCAGGTCTCACGACCCGCCACGATATGAGAACGCGACGGGGCGCGCCCGCACCGACCACGCAGAATAGGCGGGTGCGCGACGCAGTCACGGCGGCCCGACGGGTCGTCGTCAAGATCGGATCCTCCTCGTTGACCACCGCCGCCGGCGGGCTGGACGACGGGCGGGTCGACGCGCTCGTCGGCACCCTCGGCGCACTCGCCGCCGACGGCCGCGAGGTCGTGCTGGTCAGCTCCGGCGCGATCGCCGCCGGCCTCGCCCCGCTCGGGCTGGCCCGGCGCCCGCGCGACCTGGCCACCCAGCAGGCCGCCGCCAGCGTCGGGCAGGGCCTGCTCATCGGCCGGTACGCGGCCGCCTTCGCCCGGCACGGGCTGACCGTCGGGCAGGTGCTGCTCACCGTCGACGACGTGACCCGGCGGGCGCACTACCGCAACGCGTACCGCACCCTGCGCAAGCTGCTCGACCTGCGGGCCGTGCCGATCGTCAACGAGAACGACACGGTGGCCACCGAGGAGATCCGGTTCGGCGACAACGACCGGCTGGCCGCCCTCGTCGCCGCCCTGGTCCACGCCGACCTGCTGGTGCTCCTCTCGGACGTGGACGCCCTCTGGACCGGCGACCCCACCCGCCCGGGCTCCAGCCGGATCAGCGAGGTACGCGACGAGCGGGACCTCAGTGGCGTCGACATCGGCGGCGCGGGGCGGGCCGGGGTGGGCACCGGCGGCATGGTGACGAAGGTGGAGGCGGCCCGGATCGCCACCGGCTTCGGCATCCCGGTGGTGCTGACGGCCGCGCCGCTGGCCGCCCCGGCGCTGGCCGGCGAGCCGGTCGGCACCCTGTTCCACCCGAGCCGCCGGCGCCCTGCGGCCCGCCTCTTCTGGCTGGCCCACGCCACCTCGCCCCGGGGGCGGCTGCACCTCGACCCGGGCGCGGTCGCCGCCGTGGTGGGCCGGCGCAAGTCGCTGCTGCCCGCCGGGATCACGGCCGTGGACGGGGCGTTCACCGCCGGCGACCCGGTCGACCTGGTGGACGTCGAGGGCGCGCCGGTCGCCCGGGGGCTGGTCAACTACGACGCGGTCGAGCTGCCCGGGCTGCTCGGCCGGTCGACCTCGGAACTCGCCGCGGCGCTCGGCCCGGCGTACGAACGGGAGGTCGTCCACCGCGACGACCTGGTGCTGCTGTAAGGAAGGGCACCTTGTTATCGGATTTTGCATAGCAAGGTGCCCTTCCTAACGACTGAGGAGATGAGTGCGGAGATGAGCGTGAGCGAGCAGGCCCGGCGGGCGCGTACGGCTGCGGAGGCGCTGGCCGTCGCCACGCGTACGGCCAAGGACGCCGCGCTGGTCGCGATGGCCGACGCGCTGGTGGCGCGTACGCCGGAGATCCTGGCGGCGAACGAGGCGGACCTGGCGGCCGGGCGCGCGGCCGGGCTGAGCGCGGCCGTGCTGGACCGGCTCGCCCTCGACGCGGGGCGGGTGGCGGGCATCGCCGACGCGCTGCGGCAGATGGCCGCGCTGCCGGACCCCGTGGGCGAGGTGGTCCGCGGCTCGACCCTGCCCAACGGGCTGGAGCTGCGCCAGATCCGGGTGCCGTTCGGCGTGGTGGGCATCATCTACGAGGCCCGGCCGAACGTGACCGTCGACGCCGCCGGCATCTGCCTGAAGTCCGGCAACGCGGCGCTGCTGCGCGGCTCCTCGTCGGCGGCGCACTCCAACGCCGCCCTGGTCGCGGTGCTACGCGACGCCGTCTCCGGCGCGGGCCTGCCGGCGGACGCGGTGCAACTGCTCGACGCCAGCACCCGCGACTCGGTCAAGGAGCTGATGCGCGCCCGTGGCCTGGTCGACGTGCTGATCCCGCGCGGCGGCGCGTCCCTGATCCGCACGGTGGTGGAGGAGTCGACGGTGCCGGTCATCGAGACCGGCGTCGGCAACTGCCACGTCTACGTCGACGCCGCCGCCGATCTGGCGAAGGCGGTCGCGATCACGCTGAACGCGAAGACCCAGCGACTGTCCACCTGCAACACCGCCGAGTCGCTGCTGGTGCACGCGGCGGTGGCCGACGCCTTCCTGCCGTCGGTGCTGGCCGCGTTCGCCGACGCGGGCGTGACCGTGCACGGCGACGACCGCGTCGCGGCCCACTCGCCGGCGGTGGTGCCGGCCACCGACGAGGACTTCGCCACCGAATACCTCTCCGCGGACATCTCGGTCGCCGTCGTCGACTCGCTCGACGCGGCGGTCGCGCACATCCGGCGGTACGGCACGGGGCACACCGAGGCGATCGTCACCGACTCGGCCACCGCCGCCCGGGACTTCGTGGCCCGGGTGGACGCGGCGGCCGTGATGGTCAACGCCTCGACCCGGTTCACCGACGGCGGCGAGTTCGGCTTCGGCGCCGAGATCGGCATCTCCACGCAGAAGCTGCACGCCCGCGGCCCGATGGGCCTGCCCGAGCTGACCTCCACCAAGTACGTGGTGACCGGGGACGGCCACCTGCGCGGCTGAGCCTCCGCAGTGGAGGGTCGCACCGGATCGCTAGGCTGGGCCCGGTTTGCACGGCCGCCACGGGGAGGCGAGGCATGCTGGATGACAGTGCACTGGAGCAGCAACTGACGCAGGCGCGGGCAGCGTTGCGGGACGCCTCCCGCAACGCTGTCCCCCGGGAGCGGGCGGAGTCGGTGGGAGAGGCCGCCGACGGGCGGATCAGGGTCACCCTCGGCACCGACGGGCGGCTCAGCGCGATCGAGATCGACCCCCGGGTGCTCCGCGAAGGCTCGGAACACCTCGCCGAGGAGCTGCGCCGGGCGGTGAACGCCGCCCTCGACGGGCAGGAGCCGGCGGTCGACGCCGAGCCGATGCCCGACCTGGCCGCGATGACTGCCACCCTGGAGCGGATCCAGGACCAGGGCCTGCGGCAGATGCGCGAGATGAGCCTCGCGATCAGCGAGAACATGCGCAAGCTCCAGCAGCGGAGCTGAGCCGTGGAACCCCTCGACGTCGACATCGACGCGCTGCGCCGGGGCGCCGAGCAGCTCGGCGCGGCCAAGGAGAGCGTGCGCCAGACCTTCGAGTCCTTCCAGGCCGCCGTGGCCGGGTACGAGCAGGCGTTCGGCGGCGACGACATCGGCATGCTGCTCGGCGTCGCGCACCAGGCGTGCGTGGAGGCGGTGGCCGAGTGCCTGGGCACCAACATCACCGAACTGGAGTCGTACGCCGAGAGCCTGCGTGGCATGGCGGACGGCTACCAGACCGTGGAGGACGGCGTCTCCGAGGCGTTCCGCTCGATCCTCGGCAAGCTGGGCTGAGCCCGGAAGAGAGGAGTCACCGTGGGTCTGACGCTCCCGGGTGAGCTGACGTCCCTGCTGTCGATGCTCGGATACGACTGGCCGGAGTCCGACGAGACGGCCATCTTCCAGCTCGCCGGCGAGTGGACCGGCATGGCGGACCGGGTCAACGGCTCGGTCGCCCAACTGGAGTCGGCGGCGCGGACGGTGCTGGACACCAACCGGGGCGAGAGCTTCACCGCCTTCGCCGGCGAGTGGACCGACAAGGAGTCGGCGGCCCGCAACATCGCCGACGCCGCGAACCCGGCCACCGTCATCGGGATCGGACTGATGGCCGCCGCGGGCGTGGTGCTCGCCCTGAAGATCAACGTGATTATCCAGCTGATCGTGCTGGCGATCCAGATCGCCCAGGCGATCGCCACGGCGGCGGTCACCTTCGGCGCGTCGCTGCTACAGATCCCGATTTTCAAGATGATCACCGGGCTGATCGTCGACCAGCTGATCGGCATGGCCGTGGACGTGGTCCTCAATGGCTAGGAAGCGGACCGCGCCGACCCGGCAGACGCAGCCGAAGGGCGCCAAGATCGTCTCGGCGTACCTGGAGAACGCCGACGTGTTCCGCACCGCCAAGGCGGCCGGCACCACGCCCCGCGGCCCGGCCGTGCTCGTGCTGCGCAACCGCCCGGACTTCGACAAGCGGGACTTCGACCGCAAGGCCAAGGACCTGGTCCGGCTCGGCCAGGAGGGCCGGCTGAGCAAGGCCAAGTCGGACCGGACGTCCAACAGCGTCTACCACCGCGGGGGCCGGGGGACCAAGCCGGGCAACCGGAGCCGCACCAACGTCTTCCGGGACCGGGTGACCCGCCGGCTTACCAGGAACAGGCGGCTGACCCAGCAGCACGGCACCCCGGAGACCAACCAGTACCTCGCCAACAAGGACCTCGTCGACCGCCTCTACGGCGGCCGGGGGCCGGTCAACGCCCGGGGCCAGGGACTCGACCCGGATCACGTCCACGAGCTGCAACTCGACGGAAAGGACGAATACGCTAACCTCAGGCTGATGGACGCCTGGACCAACCGCGAGATCGGCCGCGAGATCTCCGTGGCGTTGCGCGACGTGCCCCCGGGCACCCCGGTCATCGTGAAGGTCGTGCCGTGACCCAGCCGGACCCCGCCGTCCTCGCCCGGATCGCCGAGAAGTTGACGCTGCTCACCCGGGTGGAGGCCGAGCACGGCTTCGGCGTGCGCATCGAGGGACCGGCGCCGCTGGAGCCGATCGCCGACCTGCCCGGCGTCGCCGAGGTCTACAGCCTCTTCCGGCGCATCGAGGGCGACGACTTCCGGTTCCACGCGCCGAAGGAGATCCTCACCCCGCAGGCGTGGGAGGAGGCCGAGGTCAACCCGAACGACCCGATGGGCAGCCCGCTGATCGTCGGCTACGAGATGGACAGTGTCCCCGCCGGCCTCCGCGCCGAGATCCGCGGCGGCGACCCGATCTACCTCGACCGGGAAGACCTGGACGTCTACTACATGGAGTCCAGCGCCTACGTCTACCAGTACGAGCACCCCGACGAGGACGTCGAGTTCACCGTCATCGCCCCCGATGTCGCCACGTTCTTCGACGAGTACGTGCTCGGCCCCCGCTACCCGGAGCTGACGGCCGCCGTCTTCGGTCCCGCCGCTGTCGAGCTGCGGCTGCGCAAGGGCCGGCACGCCGGCGAGTACGCCGACAACTGGCGGCGGCTGCTGATCGCCGCCGGCCTGTCCTCCTGACCCACCCGTCGACCCCTGCGAAGGACCGTCATGGCAGCTGATCCGCGGTTCACCGCGTTGTGGAACGAGGACGAGCTCATCCCGTACCCGCGCGAGGCGTGGCTGGAGGGGGGTTTCTCCCCCGAGATGCTTCCCGAGGGCGACGAGATCCCGCTCGACGTGGCGGTGGTCTTCACCGCCTTCCTCGAAGGCGACATCGAGCTGTACGACACCATCCAGCTGACCACCGAGGACGGCTCGCTGGACATCCGACTGATCGTGGTCGGCGCGGTGGCCGACAACACCGACCTGCTCTACGTGCTCGACCCGCGCACCGGGGAGATCCTCCAGTGCGACCTGGAGCAGCCGGACGTGCAGCCGGTGAACAGCAACTTCCGCGCCTTCGTCGAGTTCCTCTACCAGTTCGCGCTCTTCGTCGAGGCGGACGAGGGCAAGCCGGGCCGCGCCGAACGGGCGGAGGAGCTGCGGATGGTGCTGGAGAGCATCGACCCGGCCGCGTTCACCCCCGACGGCTGGTGGCCGCTGGTGATCAGCCAGCTGAAGTGACCGCCGGGCGGCAGGCCCGGATCGCGGTCAGCGTGGTGTGCACGTCGAACTGGTGTCCGTCGTCGCTGTCCCAGCCGCCGTCGCTGCGCTGGGTCTCGGCGAGCCGCCTGCGGGCGGCGACGAACAGCCACTGTTCCTCGTTCCCCTCGACCCGCCGCAGCGTGGCGGCCAGCCACGCCACGTCGGCCGGGGACATCTTCGGCACCCGCTCGGCCAGCACCGCCTGGATACGCGCCGACTCGTCGTACATCTGCTGCCGGTGCAGCACCGCCGCGCTCAGCCACCCGGCCGGCAGGAAGGACGGCCAGCTACCGTCGGGGGCGAGCGCCGTGGCCAGCGCGTGCGCCGCCGCCTGCACCACTCCGGCGTACGCCCCACCGACCCGGTGGTCCAGCGGGCCGGCGGCCCGGGCGTCGAGCCCGGCGACGGTCAGCCAGTAGCCGGCGTTGGCGGTCAAATAGAGCCGGGCCTCCGGGTCACCGGGGCGGGCCCACTCCGGAGCCAGGCCGGCCAGCCGCGGGTCCTCCTCCCAGCCACCGTCGGGCAGTTGCCGGGCGGCAAGCCAGTCCAGCGCGTGCCGGGCCGCGGGACGGCCGAGCGCGCCGAGGTCGTCCAGCTCGGCGAGGCGGAAGCAGGTCGCGTCGACCGAGGCGACCTCGCCGCCGAGCACTGCCGGCCAGCCACCGCCAGGCGCCTGCCCGGCCTCGGCCTCGTCGAGCAGCTCCACCGGCACCGGCGCGCCGGTGCGCAACCGGGAGAGACGGGCGCGGTCCACCGCGTCCCCGTGCGCCACGACGAAGCCGATCGCCGCGTCCATGTCGACCACGGCGGACACGCTACCTGCGAAAAGTCGGTCCCGCCTCCGGGAAACGGCTCGGCCCGGTCCACCGGGCAGCCACCGTCGGCCGGCACGACGTACGGAACCGGTCCGGTGCCGGCGCTGGCGGAACGACACAGAGGCCCTCCCGCACGGGCGGAAGGGCCTCTGCTGCGACCGGTCAGTACGCGGGCAGTGACGGGTCGATCTGCTTGATCCAGGAGAGCACGCCGCCCTGCACGTGCACCGCGTCGCGGAAGCCGGCCGCCTTGAGCGCGGCGAGCGCCTCCGCGGAGCGGACCCCGGACTTGCAGTGCAGCACGACCTGCCGGTCCTGCGGCAGCTTGGCCAGTGCCTCGCCCGAGATGATCTCGCCCTTGGGGATCAGCGTCGCGCCGGGGATCCGGACGATCTCGTACTCGGCCGGCTCGCGGACGTCGACGAGGAAGATGTCCTTGCCGGCGTCCTGCCACTCCTTGAGCTCCAGCGCGGTGATGGTCGAGTCGACCACCGCCTCCTGCGCCTCCACCGACACCGCGCCGCAGAAGTCCTCGTAGTCCTCCAGCAGGTCGGTGACCGTCGGGTTCTCGCCGCAGAGCACGCAGTTCGGGTCCTTGCGGACCTTGATCTTGCGGTAGCTCATCTCCAGGGCGTCGTAGACCATCAGCCGGCCGACCAGCGGCTCGCCGATGCCGGCGAGCAGCTTGATCGCCTCGTTGACCTGGATCGAGCCGATCGAGGCGCAGAGCACGCCGAGCACCCCGCCCTCGGCGCAGGAGGGGACCATGCCGGGCGGCGGGGGCTCCGGGTAGAGGCAGCGGTAGCAGGGGCCGTGCTCGGCCCAGAACACCGACGCCTGGCCGTCGAAGCGGTAGATCGACCCCCAGACGTACGGCTTGCCGAGCAGCACCGCCGCGTCGTTGACCATGTAGCGGGTGGCGAAGTTGTCCGTTCCGTCGACGATCAGGTCGTACCGGGAGAAGATGTCGCGGACGTTGTCCCGGTCCAGCGCGGTGTTGTGGATCTCCACGTCGACCAGCGGGTTGATCTCCCGGATCGACGCCGCGGCCGACTCGGCCTTGGAGCGGCCGACGTCGGAGACGCCGTGGATGATCTGACGCTGGAGGTTGGACTCGTCGACGGTGTCGAAGTCGATGATGCCGAGGGTGCCGACGCCCGCGGCGGCCAGGTACATCAGGGCCGGCGAGCCGAGACCGCCGGCGCCGACGCAGAGCACCCGGGCGTTCTTCAGCCGCTTCTGCCCCTCGACCCCGACGTCCGGAATGATCAGGTGGCGCGAGTAGCGGCGGATCTCGTCAACGGTCAGCTCGGCGGCGGGCTCGACGAGCGGGGGCAACGACACGGTGGACTCCCCGGGATCGGCTGATGGCGAACCGAGCCATTGTCGCCCGTCGTGGGGCCGGTCGGCCATGAGGAGGGACACGTCGCCCGAACTGCGGGAGCGGGAATATTCAGATCCCGGGGACCAGCTCGCCTTCGTAGCGCGAGCCGTCGACGTAGGGCCAGGCGTTGGCGACGCAGCCGTCCAGTCCGTACGTCTGCTGTTGCATCACCGGCGCCGGCTCGCCCGGGGCCGGGCAGGCCTGGTGTTCCCCGCCGAACTCGTGGCCCACCTCGTGGTTGACCACGTAGGCGCGGTAGATCTCCAACGGCGCCCCGTAGTCCGGGACGGCCTCCAGCCAGCGGGCGAGGTTGATGATCACCTGACCGGGGAGCCGGCAGGAGGTGTAGCCCTCGGTGCTCAGCCCGCCCTCCGCGCACATCCGCTCCGAGGTGTCCGGGGTGGCGAGGTAGACGGTGAAGTCGGCGTCGTCCGCCTCGGCCACCCGCTGCACCCGGAACTCCTCCGAGGCGGTCCAGCCGCGCGGGTCGCCCAGCACCTCGTCGACGGTGGCGGCGAAGGCGGCGACGTCCTGGCCGGTGCCCGACTCCACGGCCACCCGGTAGCGCCGGACCGGCCCGTCGGTGCCCCGCACCGGGGAGTCCCCGGTCGCGGCGACGAAGCTGCCCGTGCCCTCCCGCGGGTAGGGGGTGGGGATGGGGCGCTGCTCGTGCTCGCCCGCCGCCGCCCCGTACGCCGCCCGGCCCGGGTCACCCGTGCGTGGCTCGCCGGCCTGCCCGCCGGGCCGGGGGGCCAGCGTCACCACGGCGGCCGCCGCGAGCAGCAGGGCCAGACCGATCCCGAGGGCGCGCCGATCCCGGAGCAGGGCCGGCAGGCGGCGGTCCCGGGACAGGGGTCGCGGCGACGGCGACGGACGGTGGGTCGGTGGACCAGGCGGGTCGCAAGGGGACGACGACGTCATGACCTGAGCGTCCCACGCCAATCTGGGCATTTCCGCGCTTTTACCGCGATTCTGGCTACGGCTAGTTCGGGCCGTAGCCGGCGGCGCGCTCCTGCCCCCGCTGTCCGCTCGGCGGCGGCTAGAGCGGCGGCCCGGCGTAACGCCGACCGTCGCGGTACGGCCATGGATTGACGACGCAGCCGTTGAGGAAGAGCGTCTGCTGCATCATCACCGGCGCTGGGCGGCCCCTGCCCGGGCAGCGCTCGTGCCGGTGCCCCAACTGGTGCCCGACCTCGTGGTTCACCACGTACGTCCGGTAGACCGAGAGCGGCACGCGGGCGCTCACGTAGTGCGGCACCGACAGCCGCCAACGGTCCAGGTTGATGATCACCTTGCCGGGCGCCCGGCACGACGTGTACGGCCGCCCGCCCACCCGGATGTCGACCCCGCCCGCCGCGCACATCCGGCCCGCCGTGGCGGCGGTGGCCAGGTAGACCGTGAAGTCGTGCCGGTCGTCCGCGCGTACCTGCTGCAACCGCAGCCCGCCGTCGACCCAGCTGCCCGGCCCGGCTAGCGCCTCCTCGACGGCGGCCGCGAACTCACCCGCGTCCTCGTCGGAGCCCACCTCCACGGCGACCCGGTAGCGGTGCAGCCTGCCGGCCTCCCCCAGTACCGGGCGCACCCGGTCGTCGTAGCCGAAGCTGCCCCGGCCCGCCGACGGCACCGGCCCGGGCATCCGCAGCACCGGCGGCGGGGGCGTCGTGGCCGTGGCGGAGGGCGACGCCGGGACCGGCGAGGCGGACACCGGCGCGACCGCCGGCGCGGGGGCCAGTTCCTCGGCGGTGAGGACCTCCGCGTCGACGTCGGCACCCCGCCGGTCGGCGACCACCGCCACCGCCGCGCCGACCGCGAGGAGGAGTGCGACCAGCTCGACGAGGCGACGCCGGCGGGCCGGCCGGCGGTGCCGGGGACGGGACAGGTCCGGGTCCTGGGCGGCGGCCGGCACCCGGTCCGTGGAGTGCCGACGCCCGCCGGCGGAGGCTGCGGCCCGATGGCCCCGGGTCGGGGGCTGGGCGGAGCGGCGGCGGGCGGAGGGCATCCCGGTCAGCCTGCCATGTCGGACCGCTTCGCGGTGTCCCCCGTTTCGGCGAGCAGGCCCAGCACGGCACGGGCGACCAGGCGCGGCACCTCCAGTTGCGCCACGTGCCCGACGCCGTCGAGCATCAGCAGGCGGCTGTCCGGGACGACCCGTGCGGTCTGCGGCGCCACCCGGACGTCCACCAGCCGATCGTGCCGCCCTCCGATGACCAGCGTGGGCGCCCGGACCACACCGGCCAGCCGCCACAGCGACCCCGACCCCGGCAGGTACGACCGCAGGAAACTGGAGACCAGGCCGCGGAACGTCCGGACGTACGCGGCGGCGTAGTGCTCGGCCTCGTAGCGCACCCGGATCTCCTCCAGCGCCTCCTGCCGGCGCTGCTCGCTGATGCGGCTCAGGTCGCCGATGCACGCCTCCATGACCTGCTGGGCCATCACTTCGGGGGCGAGCCTGGCCAGCTGCCGGGCGGCCAGGCGCTCGCCCCGGGGGATCGCCAGCAGCGGCAGCATCCGACCCTGCAACGAGCGCCGGAAGTCGAGAAACGGCAGAGCCGGCGAGATCAGGGTCAGGGTCCGGACCAGGTCCGGCCGCAGCCCCGCCACCTGCACCGAGATCGCCCCGCCCAGCGAGTTCCCGAACAGGTGCACCGGCCCCCGGCCGGAGTGCTCGATCCAGCGGATCACCCGCTCCGTGAAGGCCGGGATGGTGTAGCGGCGCCCCGGCTCGCTGCGCCCGAACCCGGGCAGGTCGATGGCCTGCCCGTCGAGGCGGTCGGCGAGCAGGCCGGCCAGGTCGGTCCAGTTCTGCGACGAGCCGCCCAGGCCGTGCACGTAGAGCGCCGGCTCCGCGCCGGGGGCGGTGGCCGGGGTGTCCCGGACGTACGTCACGGTGCCGTCGAGGCGTACCTCGCGCCCCGGCCAGGGCGGCGGGACGGAGTGCTCGGGGAGGAGATGGTCCGGCCAGAGGGTGGCGCGCTTCATTCCTCCAGTCTGCCCGTGCCCGCGCCGCCCGGCAGCGCGTCGAACCGCGCCTGCGGCGCTCGGCAGCGTTCGGACCACGCCTGCGGCGCGGGCCGCCAGCGGCCCCGCACCGCGTTCCCGGCGCGTCGGACCGCACCCCCGCGCTCAGGCCAGCAGCGCCTCGATCCGGCGGTTAACCGCGGCCAGGGTGGCCCGGACGACCGCCTGCCGGGGATCGCCGGCGACCAGCGCGGAGCCGACGAGCTGCTCGACCCAGCCGTCGCAGACGAGCAGCACCACGACCGTGGCCACCTCGCAGTTGCCGAACGGCACCACCGCGGCGTGCTCCACGAAGCAGCGGCCCCGCTCCGGGCCGGGATCCCCGCCGCGGAGCAGCTCGTCCACCGCCGCCGCGGCGGCCACCGCGCAGAGCCGCAGCACGTACCCGTCGACCGCCGGTCCGGTCGAGTAGCCGGCGGCGCTCTCCCCGCCGGCGACGAGGCGCACCTCCACGGTGGCGTCGAGCCCGAAGGTGCTCACCTGGACGTGGTCGATCACCACCCGGGGACCGGCCGCGCCGCCGGTGTCCAACGGCCGCGACGGCGCGGACTCCGTCGTCGTCACCTGCCCACCGGAGTACGACGTGCCGACGGTCGCCGGGCTGCCGGTGGGGGTCCCGGCCGGGGCGGCGGACACCGAGCCCGGCTCCTCCACGGTGGCCCGGCCCCGGTGCGGGGCGGCGGACTGCCGGCGCCGGCGCGGGGGCTCCGGTGCCGCCTCGGGGCGCTGCTCGGCGCGGGCCTGCGGGGCCTCGGTCGGGGTGCCGACCGCGCGGCTGCCGGGCACCCGGGTCTCGGCGGCCGGCGGCTCAGCGCTCCGTGGCCCGGCGGAGCCCGGCGACCTGGTCTCGGCGGCACGCGGCTCGGCCGACCGGCGGCGCACCGGCGGGGCCGGGGCGGCCGGCATGCCGGGCACGTTCTGCGGGGCGGCGGCGAGCCCCATCCGCTCCTGGAGCAGGCGGGCGACCAGCCGGCTCACCTCGGCCGGGTCGGCCCCGTCGGCCAGGTCGAGCCGCAGGCTGTGCGCGCCGGCCGGGGTGCGGCGCAGGGCCGCGTCGCGAACGCCGGCCACCCCGCGTACGGCGTCGAGGATCGCGTTGACGTCGAAGCCCTCCGGCCGCTCCCGCAGCGGTGCGGGCTCGTCGTCGCGGCGCAGATGGGTGGCGATGCGGGCGAGTTCCGGGGTTTCGGCGGGTGGCTCCACGGCTGGCGGCTCCGGCACGACGGGCACGTCCGGTTCGGCGGGGACGCGCTGCGGCAACACCGCCGGCGGGCGGTCCGGGAGCCGGTCGTCGCCGGCCGGCTCAGCCGTCGACGCCGGTTCGGGGGCGGATCGGCGGGCCGCGTACGGAGGTGCGCTCGTCGGGGCGGGCGCGGACGGGATGCGGTCACGTCGCCCGGGCCCGCTCGTGGCGACCGTGGCGGCGGGACCGGAGGCGGCCTGCGGGCCGCCCGACGCCTCCGGCGATGCCGGGGGCCGTTCCTCACTCACCGGCCGGAGCCGGAACGGCCGGGCCGTCGGGCCCGCGGTCTCGTCCCCGGCCGGCGCGGCAGTGGTGCCCTCCGCCGTGCCGGCCAGGTCGTACGCAGCCGGGGGCGCGCTCGCGGGCGCGCCGCCTGCCCAGGCGGGTCGCTCGGCCGGGACCGGGACGGACCGGTCGGCCGCGGGCGACGCCGCCCGGTCGGCGGGATCGGCCGGCGGCTCGTACGCCGGGCGCGGCGCGGACTCGGTCCGGCCGACCTCGTAGGGGCGGCCCGGCTCGGCGCGCGGCGGCTCGTAGGACCGGCCGGGTGGCTCGGCGCGTGGCGGCTCGTAGGGTCGGTGCGGCTCGGCGGTCCAGCCCGACGCCCGGTCCTCCCGGGACCGGCGGCCCACGGGCTCGTCCTCCTCACGTGCCCGGCGGCCGACCGGCTCGTCCTCCGCCCGGGACCGGCGGCCGGTGGCGGCGGGCTCGTCCCAGGCCCGGCGGCCGGCCGGCTCGCTTTCCTCACGGGACCAGGGGGGCGCCCAGCCGCCGCCCCAGCTCGGCCGGTTCCAGTTCGGGCCGGACCAGTCCGGTTCGGTCGCCGGTTGCCATTCGGCGGCCGGCGCGCGGGAGTCGCCCGGTTCCCGGCCGACACCGGGCCCACGGTCGACGCCCGGCGCGTGCTCCGCGGCCACCTGCTCGACGCCCGGCACGCGGTCGGGGCCGGTGGCACCCGAGGTGCCGGCCTGCTCGGCGGGGTCCTGCCCGGCGACCGGGCCACGGTCGGGGTCGGAGCCGTGCTCCTGCCGGAAGGCGCGCTCCGCGCCGAGCGCGCGGTCGACGCCGGAGAGCCGGTCGCCGGCCGCCGGCCGGTCGCCCGCCGACGCCTCGGGCGCGGGCGGGCGCTCGCCGGCCGGCGGGAACGGGCGGGGGGCGGGGGACGGCGGCTCCGGCGGGAACGGGTCGGCCCAGCCGGGGGCACCGGCGGCCGGGGAGGGCTCCTCGGTGGCGGAGCGGTCGACGGTCGGCGCGTGGAAGCCGGGCGGCACCTCGAAGCCGCTGGCCGCCGTGCCGACTGGCGGGACCTGCATGGCCGGCGGGGCCGAGGTCGGCAGCCCGGGGTCGGCCCAGCGCGGCTGGCGGCCGGCCGACGGATCCGCGGAGGAGTGCCGGGCGGGGCCGGACTCGGGCTCGGCGAGCCCGTGCTGCGGGCCCGACGGTTCCTCGGCCGCGGGCGCCGGGCGCTGCGCGGGCACCACCAGCCGGTCGTTTCCCGGGTCGCGGCGCTGCTCGCCGAGGATGCCGGGCGGGGCGCTCACCGGGGCCTGGCGGCCGGCCGGCGCGTCGTCGGCGTGGCTGACGCCGTTGACGTGGTGACCGTTGGCCCGGGCCGGCGGCTCGGGTGCGGCCGGCGGGCCGGGCAGCGGCGACGGCAGGTCGCCGTGCCGGGGTGAGGAGGCGGCCCAGCCGAGACCCGGGTCGGGCGGACCCCACGCCGAGGCCTGCTCGCGGGCCCCGGAGATCTCCTGGCCCCGGGACCATCCGGCCGCCGAGGGCGCCCACCCGCTGCCGGCCCGGCCCAGGTCGTCCTGCTGACCCGTCCCGTCGCCGTGCTCTCCCGGGGTGGCGGCACCGGGTTGCCCTGTTTCACTCACCGCGCGCTCCTTGGTCGCCCCCGCTGAGGCTACCGTGTGGTGACAGTGGCGATAAGTTACAGCGGCGGGCCAATTCCGCGACGGGCCATGGGCCCAGACCGGTTCGGGTGAAATGCCGGCTCGTACGAAGAAACTCGGAGGTTCCCATGACCGCTGTGGGGAACGGTGCACAGACAGCCGGCCGGCCCACCCGCCTGCCCCGTTCGGCGCGCCGCAAGCAACTGCTCGCCGCCGCCCAGGAGGTGTTCGTCGCCCAGGGCTACCACGCGGCGGCGATGGACGACATCGCCGAACGGGCGGGAGTCTCCAAGCCCGTGCTCTACCAGCACTTCCCCGGCAAGATGGACCTCTACCTCGCGCTGCTGGACACGCACTGCGACGCGATCCTCGCGAAGGTCGACGAGGCCATGCGCGGCACCAACGACAACAAGGAGCGGGTCGGCGCGTCGGTGCGCGCGTACTTCGACTTCGTCGACCACGAGAGCGAGGCGTTCCGTCTCGTCTTCGAGTCCGACCTGCGCAACGACCCGGCGGTCCGGCAGCGCGTCGAGCGGGTCGAGCAGGGCTGCATCGCGGCCATCACCGACACCATCATCTCCGACACCGGGGTCAGCCGGGCACACGCCGAACTGCTCGCCTCCGGCCTGGTCGGGGCGGCCGAGACCGCCGCGCAGTTCTGGCTGGCCGGCGGCCGGCAGGTGCCCAAGGCGGAGGCGGAGGCGTTGGTCGCCGCGCTCTCCTGGCGGGGCATCGCCAGCTTCCCGCTGCAAGGTGAGTCAGCCTGAGCATCGGGGCGCGAGATCGGATAGCCTTCCCCTCGGCGGCTCTTTCGCCCGAACGAGGAGGCACTGTGGAGGTCAAGATCGGCGTGCAGTACGCGCCCCGCGAGCTGGTGCTGGAGAGCGCGCAGTCGCCGGCCGAGATCGAGCAGATCGTGACCGACGCCATGACCAAGGACGAGGGCACCCTCTCCCTGACCGACGAGAAGGGCCGGCGGGTGATCGTGCCGGTCAACAAGGTCGCCTACGTCGAGATCGCCGAGGCGTCGCCGCGGGCGGTCGGTTTCACCGTCCGCTGACCCGGTCGGCAGCCCGCGACGGGTGACGTCGTCGCCCGTCGCGGACCCCGCCGACCCGGCCCGGCACGCCGACTCGTCCGGCACTCCGTGTGCCGGCGCGTCAGCCGTCGGGCTCGCGCGTCAGTTGTTCAGCCCGGCGGCGGCCATCCGCGTGGTGTGCGCGGCGGTCAGCCGCCGGAACAGTCCCTGCACGTCCACCTGGTCGCTGCCGGCGATGAGGGCGGTCAGCGCGCCCCGGTCGGCGGCGACCCGACCGGCCTGCGACAGGGCCTCCCCGACCAGCCGCCGCGCCCACATCGAGAGCCGGCCGGCCACCTTCGGGTCGGCCGCGACGGCGGCCCGGATCTCGGCGACGGCGAAGTCGGCGTACGCCGAGTCGTGCACCACGTCGAGGACGAGCCGGCGGTCCGGCTCGGCCAGGGCCGCGGCGATCTCCCGGATGAAGTCGTCGGTGATGGCGTCGCCCACGTACGCCTTGGTCACCGCCTCCGCCCAGTCCCGCGGCTCGGTCGAGTCGTGGTACGCCTGCAGCGGCGCGACGTACGGCGCCATCGCGTCGTCGGGGAGCACGCCGAGCTCGGCGAGCCGGTCGGCCAGTCGACGGTAGTTGCCGATCTCGGCGGCGGCCATCTCGCTCAGGGCCGCCCGACGGCGCAGGTCGGGGGCGAGCCGGGCGTCGACGGCCATCCTCTCGAAGGCGAGCAGTTCGCCGAACGCGACCAGGCCGAGCAGGTCGGAAACGGCAGCGTCGGGCAGGTCCGGGACGGCAGGGCCGGGCAGGTCCGGGACGGCAGGGCCGGGCAGGTCCGGGACGGCAGGGCCGGGCAGGTCCGGGACGGCAGGGCCGGTCTGGTCGGGGTCGGGGTCGGGCACGAGCGCAGGCTACCGCCCGCCCGCACACCCCGGGGGGAGTGGCGCAGGTCACACCCGGCGCCCCCAGGCGTGCAGCCTGCGCCAGGAATCAGGACGACCAGCGTGCTGTTCAGGTAACATGGAGCAGTTGCCGTGGGCGCCGAGCTGGCCAGGCCGGTCCAACAGACCGGTCGGTCCGATCGAAGTCCGACTCCACGGCGCGCGTGCGGCCCGGTCCGGCCAGGCATTCTGCCGCCGACCGTGTGGCCCGCGCCACACCGATCGCGCCCTGAGGACATGACGGGGCGCACCCACGAGAGGGCACCCCCAAATCCATATGAGCGAGCTGACCCAAGAACTCATGGACGGCCAGGAGCTGGCCGCCACCGCTCCGGTGCGTCCGGAGGCACCCACCTTCGCCGAGCTGGGCGCGCGTCAGGAGACCGTCGACGCGCTGGCCGCGGCCGGCATCACCCGCGCGTTCGCCATCCAGGAGTACGCGCTCCCGATCGCGCTGCGCGGCACCGACCTGATCGGCCAGGCGCCCACCGGCACCGGCAAGACCCTCGGCTTCGGCGTACCGCTGCTGGAGCGCGTCTTCGCGCCCGAGGAGGGCGGCGACGGCGTGCCGCAGGCGCTGGTCGTCGTGCCCACCCGCGAGCTGGGCATCCAGGTCGCCAAGGACCTCGCCGCCGCGGGCCGGACGCGGGGCGTCCGGGTACTGCCGATCTACGGCGGTGTGGCTTACGAGCCGCAGGTCGACGCGCTGCGCAAGGGCGTGGAGATCCTGGTCGGCACCCCCGGCCGCCTGCTGGACCTGGCCAAGCAGAAGCACCTGCGCCTGGACCGGGTGCACGCGCTGGTCCTCGACGAGGCCGACCGGATGCTCGACCTGGGCTTCCTCGACGACGTCGAGCGAATCCTCGCGATGCTGCCGGAGGACCGGCAGACGATGCTCTTCTCGGCGACCATGCCCGACCCGATCGTCACCCTCTCCCGGCGCTTCCTGCGCCACCCGGTGACGATCCACGCGGGTCACACCGCCGAGACGGGGCCGTCGCCGCAGACCGAGCAGCTGGCCTACCGCACCCACTCGATGAACAAGATCGAGATTGTGGCCCGCATCCTGCAGGCCGAGGGTCGCGGGCTGACCATGATCTTCACCCGCACCAAGCGGGCCGCCGACCGGGTCGCCGAGGACCTCGACTTCCGGGGCTTCGCCGTCGCCGCCGTGCACGGCGACCTCGGGCAGGGCGCGCGCGAGCGGGCACTGCGGGCGTTCCGGGCGGGCAAGATCGACACCCTGGTCGCCACCGACGTCGCCGCCCGGGGCATCGACGTCAGCGGTGTCACGCACGTGATCAACTACGACTGCCCCGAGGACCAGGACACCTACACCCACCGGATCGGTCGCACCGGCCGGGCCGGGGCGAGCGGCGTCGCGGTGACCTTCGTCGACTGGGACGACATGCCCCGCTGGCGGATCATCGACAAGACGCTGGGCCTGGAGATGCCGGAGCCGCCGGAGACGTACCACACGTCCCCGCACCTCTACACCGACCTGCACATCTCCACCGAGATCACCGGCACCCTGCCGACGGCCGAGCGCACCCGCGCCGGCCTGGCGGCCGAGGTGGAGGAGGACCTGGGCGGTGGCCGGTCCCGCCGGGGCGAGGGCCGGGGCTCCCGGCGCGGCGACGGTCGCGGCCGCGGCGAGCGCCGCCAGGGCCGCGCCACCGAAGAGACCGGCGGGCCGGACGCCGACGCGCCGGCCGAGGCCGCCGAGGAGGGCACCCGCACCCCGCGTCGCCGCCGGCGTCGCCGCGCCGGCGAGACCGTCTCGGGCGAGCCGACCGCGGTGATCACCACCGAGGCCGCCAACGCAGGCGAGGCCCCGAAGCCGCGCCGCCGCCGGCGCCGTCGTGGTGGCGGTGGCTCCGCCGCCGGTACGCCGGCCGAGGCGACCGCCGACTGACCCCGAGCACGACACCCGACATCCCCGTACCGGTCCCCCGGTGCGGGGATGTCGCCGTCGTGACCGAATGAAGGCCCGCGCGGGGATGTCGCCGTCGTGACCGGGTGAAGGCCCGCGCGGGGATGTCGCCGTCGTGACCGAATGAAGGCCCGCACGACCGGGCGACCGAACGCAACCCGGCCTGACCCGCCCACCGCACCACCGCGCATGGTCGGGGCGCACGGGGCGTCCACGGGAGCGCAGCGTGCCCGAGAGGCGCGGGCCGCCCGGCGGTACGCCGACGACGACGAGGAAGATGGAGCAATGCCCGAACCGCTGGATGCCGCCCTGACCGAGGTCCGGGCGCTGTTGCTCGACCCCGCGCTGACGCGGGCGGTGGCCGCCGGACGTCGGCGCGGGCACCGCCCCTCGATGGTCCGCGCCGAACTGCGGCCGGTCGCGCTGAAGGCCGGTCCCCGGCTGCAGATCTCCACCTCCGACGGCTCCCGGCCGTACACCCGCAACGTCGCCCCCGGCCCGGAGGCGGACGCGGCGGTGGACGCGCTGCTGGCCGAGCCGTTCGGCAACTGGCACGTGGAGACCGCCGACGCGACGCTGCAACTGCGGGTGACCAAGTCGGGTGAGGCGCAGGTCCACCGGGCCACCGCGGCCCGGCCGGTCGCCGAGCCGGGCGGGCACGACCGGGCGAAGGAGTACCTGCTCGACCCGGGCGACCCGATCTTCGCGGAGATCGGGGGCTCGGCGGCCAAACGCCGGCAGGTCGACGCGTTCCTGCGGGCGCTGGCGGCGACCCTCCCCGACGACCTGACGGGGCCGCTGCGCGTCGTCGACCTGGGGTGCGGCAACGCGTACCTGACCTTCGCCGCGTACCGGTGGCTGGCGCGACGGGGGCTCGACGTCGAGCTGGTCGGCGTGGACGTCCGGGAGGACCAGCGCCGCCGCAACACCGAGCTGGCCGAGCGGCTCGGCTGGGCCGAGCGGGTCAGCTTCGTGGCCGGCACGATCGCCGACGCCGTCGTGGAGCCCGCCCCCGACCTGGTGCTGGCGCTGCACGCCTGCGACACCGCCACCGACGAGGCGCTGGCTCGGGCGGTGCGCTGGCGGGCCCGCTGGGTGCTCGCCGCGCCGTGCTGCCACCACGACGTCGCCGCCCAGCTGCGCACCAGGCCGGCCCCCTCGCCGTACGACCTGCTGACCCGGCAGGGCATCCTGCGCGAGCGCTTCGCGGACGTCCTCACCGACGCGCTGCGGGCCGGGCTGCTCCGGCTGCACGGCTACCGGGCCGAGGTGGTGGAGTTCGTCGACTCCCGGCACACCCCGCGCAACCTGCTCATCCGGGCCCGCCGCACCGGCACCGCCCCGACGGACGGCCAGCAGGCGGAGTACCGGGACCTGGTCGGCCAGTGGGACGTCACCCCACGGCTGGCGACGCTGCTCCCCGCAACCACCCCGGACGCCTGCGCGTCACCGCGCTAGCGCGGTCGCCCGACGCCGGCCCAGCACCGCGCCAGCACGGCCGATCGCGGCCCGGACGCCGATTGTTCCGGCGAAAAAGTCCCGACCACGGGACGGTCTGGTCGGTCAGTCAATTGTTTCCATACCTTTTCGTACTACCCTCGGAGGCGCACCGCCGGGTGCCGGTCGGGAGGGAAGACCCGCAGGGATGGGTTCGGTAGAGGTATCGCCGCAGATGGCCTTCGCACGCTTCGTGCGGCGCGCCATCGACGACGCCCGCGAGGAACGCGGGTGGACCGTGACGGACCTGGCGTCCCACACCGGCGTCGGTCGCTCCACCGTGTTCCGCTGGCTCGCCGGGGACTGGCAGGACTACCCCGAGCTCGCCAAGGTGCGGGGTTTCTGCGCCGCGCTGGACCTGCCGGTCGCGGCCGCGTTCCGCGCGCTCGGCCTACCCGACGCCGGCCCGGCGCCCCGTCGGCGCGTCGACGACGGCCCGGTCGAGGCGGACGTCCGGGTGATCCTGCAACGGCTGGCCGACCCGACCGTGCCGGCCGAGGAGAAGCACCACATCCGCGACCTGCTGCGCTACCTGGCCCGCCGCCCGATCCGGCGCGCCGGCTGAGCCGCCACCCGCGCCACCACCACCCCCAGCGCGGGCCGAGTCACCACCCGCAGCGCCGGCGGCGATGACGACCGCGCGGCCGGCGGCGCGACGTTGGGGCCGGCCGCCGGAGGGTCACGGCACGGTCAGGGTGAACTCGGCGGTCCGCACCACGCCGCCGACCTGGAAGTCGAGGTAGAGCCGGTACCGGCCCGGGCCGGGCGTGGTCACCCAGAATGTCACCGCCCCGTCGACCGCCTGCGGCTCCGGGTGGACGTGCAGGTAACCCAGGTCGCCCTCGCGCAACGCGACCAGGTGGCCGTACGCGCCGAGGTAGCGCTCCAGCGTCGGGGTGCCGCCGGCCGCCGAGCCGAATCGGAAGGTCAGCGGAACGGTCAGGCCCGCCTGCGGTGTGCCCTGGTAACCGACGGTGAACCCGTCGACCGTGGCCGAGGTGGCCGGCGCCGGCAACGGCCGCGGCTGGTAGCCGCCGGGCGCGACCAGGTCGACCCCGAGCGTCACCGCCGTCTGCCGGCCGTCGTCGGCGAGCGCGGTGAAGTCGGCGTACGCGCGCCAGACGCCCGGCTGCGGCAGGGTCAGCGGCACCGACCACGTGCCGTCGGCGGCCATGGTCGGGTGCAGGTGCTGGTAGCCGGTCAGGTCGCGGCGCACCACGATCAGGTGCATCGGCCTGTCGTGCACGACGGCGAACCGCGTCACCGGGCGGCGCTGCGCGTCGCGCACCTGGAAGCGCAGCTCGCCCGGCCGGCCGGCGGTGAACGACGACGCCACGGGGGCGAGCGTGTAGCCGGCCGAGGTGACCGAGAGGCCCGCCGCCTCCGCCGCCGCGTCCTGGTCGGCGCCGTGCTCGTGCGCGCCCGTCCCGGGGGCGTGGGTGTGGTCGGCCAGGGCGCTGCCCCGCCCCACCGACCCTGCCGGGCCACCGCCGTTGAGCCGGCCGAGACCGAAGCCGAGCAGCACCGCGAGCACCAGGCCGCCGACGACCAGCGCCAGCCGGAGCGTGCTCCGGTCCGGCACGGCCGACACCTGCTCCGGATCCGCCGGGGACTGCTCCGGCCCGGCCGGGGACTGGTCGGGCACCACCGAGGTCTGCTCACGCACCGTCGATCCCTGGTCCGGCACGGCCGACGCCTGGTCAGGCACCGCCGTCCCGCTCATGCCCGGGCTGCTGATCGGTCATGCCGCTCACGCTACCCTCCGTCACGGTCGCGCCGCCCCGGCGGCGACGCGGCGTGGCGACGGTCGCAATCCCGCCCGCCCGGGAACTTCCCCGCCCGGTCCGCGACGGGACGCGGCTCAGCCGGCCACCGCCAGGGCAAGGGGCAGCACGTCGGGGGCGCCGGCCCGGCGCAGCTCCCGGGCGACCATCGTCATCGTCCAACCCGAGTCGACCAGGTCGTCGACGAGGAGCACCGGCCCGTCGAGGCCGGCGAGGGTGCCGGCCAGGTCCTCCGGCACGGTGAAGGCAGCGTGCAGCGCGCGTACCCGCTGGGCGCTGTTGCCGCGCGGGCCCCCGCCCCCGGCCGGGCCGGCCGGCGTCACCCGGCCGAGCATCGGCAGCCGGCCGACGGCGGCGATCCGCTCGGCGAGCGAGCCGACCAGCCGGGGCCTGCTGCGCGAACCGACCGCGACCACGCCGACCGGGCGGCGCGGCCACGGGTCGTCCCCGTGCGCCCACGCCTTCAGCACCTCGACCACGGCGGCGGCCACGTCGTCGGGGACGGCGACGTCGGGCGCCTCCGGCGCCACCAGGTCGCGCAGCCGGCCGCCCCACCCCAGGTCGGACAGCCGCCCCACCGCGCGCCCCGGCAGCGCCTGCTCCGCCGGGGCGATCCGCCCCCTGAGCGGTACGCCCACCGCCTCCAGCCCGGTCGGCCAGAGCTTCTTCGGCGCGATCTCCACGCCGGGTCGACCGAGGAAGGTCTGCGCGGCGGTCAGCGCGACGTCGGACACCTCGGGCGTGAACAGCGGGCCGGCGCAGCGGTCGCACCGGCCGCAGTCGGTCGCCCCGGCGTCGTCCAGGCACTCGCGCAGGTAGCGCAGCCGGCAGTCCGGCGTGCTTGCGTACTCCCGCATGGCCTGCTGCTCGGCGGTGCGCGCCTGGGCGACGCGGCGCAACCGGGCCTCGTCGTAGACCCAGGGCTCGCCGGTGGCGAGCCAGCCGCCGCGCACCCGACGGACCGCGCCGTCGACGTCGAGCACCTTGAGCATCAGCTCCAGCCGGGCCCGGCGCAGGTCGACGATCGGTTCGAGGGCCTGCGTGGAGAGCGGGCGGTCGGTGTGCAGGGCCGCCAGCACCGCGCGGACCTGTTCCTCCGGCGGGAACGCCAGCGAGGCGAAGTAGCGCCAGATCGCGGCGTCCTCGACGCCGGGCAGCAGCAGCACCTCGGCGTGCGCGACGGCGCGGCCCGCGCGGCCGACCTGCTGGTAGTACGCGATCGGCGAGGGCGGCGCGCCGAGGTGCACCACGAAGCCCAGGTCGGGCTTGTCGAAGCCCATGCCCAGGGCGCTCGTGGCGACCAGCGCCTTGATTTTGTTGTCCAGCAGGTCCTGCTCGGCGGCGCGCCGGTCGGCGTCCTCGGCCTGGCCGGTGTAGGAGGCGACCGCGTAGCCCCGGGAGCGGAGGAACTCGGCGGTCTCCCCCGCCGCGGCGACGGTGAGCGTGTAGACGATGCCCGAGCCGGGCAGCCGGTCCAGGTGGTCGGCGAGCCAGGCCAGCCGGTGCGCCGGGGTCGGCAGGTCGAGCACGCCGAGGCGCAGCGACTCCCGGTCCAGGCTGCCGCGCAGCACGAGGGCGTCGCCCAACTGCTCGGCGACGTCGGCGGTGACCCGGGCGTTGGCGGTGGCCGTGGTGGCGAGCACCGGGGTCCGCTCGGGCAGGTTGTTGAGGAAGGTACGCAGCCGCCGGTAGTCCGGCCGGAAGTCGTGCCCCCAGTCGGAGACGCAGTGCGCCTCGTCGACCACCAGCAGGCCGGTGGTGGCGGCCAGCTTCGGCAGCACCGTGTCCCGGAAATCCGGGTTGTTGAGCCGCTCGGGGCTGATCAGCAGCACGTCGACGGCCCCGGCGTGGATCTCGGCGGTGATCTCGTCCCACTCGTCGAGGTTGGCCGAGTTGATGGTGCGGGCCCGGATGCCGGCGCGGGCCGCCGACTCGACCTGGTTGCGCATCAGCGCCAGCAACGGCGAGACGATCACGGTCGGGCCGATGCCGCCCCCGTCGCCCTGTCCGGCGGCGGCATCTTGGTCGCGCCCCCGCAGCAGGGCGGTGGCCACGAAGTAGACGGCCGACTTGCCCCACCCGGTGCGCTGCACGCAGAGCACCCGGCGCCGGTCGACCACCAGCGCCTCGATCGCCCGCCACTGGTCCTCGCGGAGCCGGGCGTGCTCGCCGGCCAACCGCCGCAGCACCGCCTCGGCCCGCTCCCGTACCGCCGTCCGATCCTGGCTCATCCGGCATTTCTACCAGCGCCGGACGACCGCGCCCCGGTTCACGCGGGAGGTTCCGGTCACGATCCGGCCGGCGGCGGTCGCCCCCGGGGCGGGGGCCCGGGGAAGGCGACGACGTCAGCGCCCGAGGACGGAGCCGCCGTTGACGCCGAGTACCTGGCCGGTGACGTAGCCGGCGGCCGGGCCGGCCAGGTATCGAACGGCCTCGGCGATGTCGTCTGGTACGCCGGCCCGCCCGACCAGCGTCGCCGCCACCCGCTTCACGTGCCCCTGCGGAGTCATCCGGTCGCCGAAGAACTCCGTCTCCGCCACGTAGCCGGGGCTCACCACGTTGACCGTGATCTGTTCCGGGCCGAGCTGCCCGGCCAGGTCGTACGCCCAGCCGTGCAGTGCCGCCTTCGCCGCCGAGTACGCCCCGCCGCCGCCCCGCTGGGCGGCGATCGAGCTGACCAGGATGACCCGGCCGCCCGGTCGGCGCAGGGCCGGCCGCAGCGCCTCGGTGAGCAACACGGCAGTGAGCACGTTGGCGTCCAGATTGGTCCGCCAGTGCGCGGCGGTGCCGGCGAGCGTGCTCACGTCCCCGCCCAGGTAGCCCCCGGCGTTGTTGACCACCACGTCGACCGGCCGCCCGGCGACCGCCTCGACCACCCCGCCGAGCTGCTCCGGATCGGTCAGGTCGGCGCTGACCGCCTGGGCAGCCCCGGGACGACCGCACTCGGCGTTCACCCGCTCGGCCGTGGCGAGCAGCACGTCCGCCCGCCGCCCCACGATCAGGACGTCGCACCCGTCCCCCGCGAGCGCCCGCGCGACGGCCGCCCCGATCCCGGTCCCCCCACCACTCACCACCGCCAACCGCTCACCCATCCTGCACCGCTCCTCCCCCACGACAGAAACCCGTCGATCATGAAGTTATTGCCACCGTCAACGGGGCGGTGTCAAGTGGTGAGTGCAATCGTCAGGGCGCGATGAGTTGAGCGAGACGCTGGGTTGGGGTTGCCCAGCCCAGCGTCTGGCGGGGTCGGG